>JBGUIG010000096.1:0-11623 GCA_045112795.1 Anaerovoracaceae bacterium
ACACTAAGGTAGAAGACGGCAGCGGAAGAACGCTTCTGGAGGGCAAATCACAGACTACCAAGGTTCTTGATCCGGGCGTTGCATGGATCATGACAGATGTTCTTCAGAGTGTAGTCTCCAAGGGCATAGCGAAACCTGCAGCAGTCAAGGGAATCAAAGTAGGCGGAAAAACCGGAACAACTGATGACAGATTTGATATCTGGTTCAATGGATTCACACCTACTTACTCTGTGGCGCTTTGGATAGGTACAGATGATAACGTACAGATGGATTCTGCTTCAGAGAAGGCTGCAGCCCTGTGGAGCAAGGTTGTCAGCAAGATAGAAAGAGCCAAAGAGGGCAAATACAAGAAGATGCCTGACAATGTCTTCCGGGCATGGAACGGAGAGTACTATACAAATGGAACAGCTCCTCCGGAACCACCACCGGAACCAGAGCCTAAGGAAGAAAAAGAAGATGCCGCAGCTAAAGACGGCAAAACCGATGGCAAGACACCTACAGTTGTAAATCCGCTGACACTTATCCCTGATGGCAAACCGGGCGACTAAAGGCTCTGTATCAAAAAAGCCTTGCATTTCAAGGGATTTAGTGGTATATATAGCAAAGTAAGTTATAACTCCGAAAGAGTGGGCATGCCCACTCTTTCGCTTATGTTTGGTATTTTTTTGATACAGGAGCGGAAAAATAATGGCAAAAGAAGACATTTCTGCCAGAGTCACAGCACTGCTTGAAGAGTATGCCGAAGGCAAAGAGCTGGACATTTACAGAGTAATATACAAAAAGGAAGGCCCGGACTGGGTGCTGAGAGTATTTCTCGACAAACCAATGGGTGCTGAGAATGAATATGTAAGCATCGAAGAGTGTGAAGAAGCAACCAGATTCCTGAGCGATAAACTTGATGAGCTTGATCTCATAGACAGAAGCTACAACCTTGAAGTCAGCTCACCGGGCCTTGACCGCGAACTGATCAGAGATACTGATTTTGTCAGATTCGCCGGGAGAGAAGTCGAGGTTAAGACTTATGGCCAGATTGAAGGAAGCAAGTACTTTGAAGGCACTCTCGTCGGTAAAGAAGGCGACATCGTAATAATTGATACAGGTAAGAAAAAACTGGAAATACCATCAGATAAGATTTCAAAGATAAATTTAGCAATAGTTTTCTAAAGGGAGGACACGATGAACAAAGAATTTCTGGATGCGTTTGCTGATCTTAAGAAAGAAAAGAATCTTTCACAGGAAGAGATCATCGGAGCAATCAAAGACTCTATCGAGAACGCATATAAGAAGAACTACGGAGCATCCAATGTAAGAGTAGAAGTCGACATGGAGGTCGGTGAAGTAACCGTTTTTATGGGACTTGAGGTTGTCGAGGAAGTAGAAGATGATCTGACACAGATCTCACTCGAGGAAGCAAAGGAAATCTACGATGAATATGAAATCGGCGACGTTGTAGAGTATCAGATAGATCCAAGAGACTTTAACCGCATTGCTGCACAGGGAGCAAAGCAGGTGTTCGTACAGAAAAACAGAGAAGCTGAGAGACTGAATTCATACAATGAATACATCAATAAGAAGGGCCAGATTGTTACAGGCAAGGTTGAAAGAATCAACAATGGAACAATGCTGGTATCACTCGGCAGAACAGAAGGAAGAGTACCAAATTCAGAACAGGTAAGAACAGAATCATTCAAGCCTGGTGACAGAATCAAGGTTTATGTTATGGATGTCAAGAAGGACAACAAAGGACCTCAGGTACTTCTTTCGAGATCACATCCGGGACTTGTAAGAGGACTGTTCGAACTTGAGATTCCTGAAATCGCTGATGGTACTGTTGAAATCAAGGGCATCGCAAGAGAAGCAGGTTCACGTACCAAAATCGCTGTTTATTCCAAGGACGAGAACGTTGATCCTGTAGGCGCGTGCGTCGGAAACCGTGGAGCAAGAGTTCAGAATATTACTGACGAGCTCTTCGGAGAGAAAATCGACATCATCGTATGGGATGAGGATCCTGCTGTATTTATCAGCAATGTACTAAGACCTGCAATCGTTGAAGGCGTATACATCAACGAAGATGAAAAATCTGCAACAGCAGTTGTACCTGAACAGCAGCTTTCACTTGCTATCGGCAGAGAAGGCCAGAACGTAAGACTGGCTGCAAGAGTCAGCAACTGGAAGATCGATATCAAGAGCAATGAGCAGCTCAGAGAAATGGGATTTGCATTCGATGAATACGAGGATGCAGATGATTCAGCAGAAAAGGCAGAGGACCAGATAATTGAGGAGACATCAGACGAAGGAACCGATGCGTAGATGCATAGGCTGTCATGAGTCCAAACCTCAGAGCGAACTTCTCAGGTTTACTTATGACACAGGTGCATTCCGGGCAGATACGGACTGCAGGAATGACGGCAGAGGCATTTATCTCTGCAGAAATCAGGAATGTCTGGAAAAGTCATTCAAACGTAAAGCATGGAACCGTATCGCAAGATCCGGTGTTGATACTGAAGAAATCAGGAGAGCCTATGAAGCGGCTCTCAGCAACTAAGGAGGATATGAATGTCAAAAAAAGTCAGCCAGCTTACTAAGGAACTTGACATCACATTACAGGAACTTAAAGATTACGCATCAAAAATGGGCATTGAGGTTAAGTCTGCACAGAGCAGCGTTGAAGATGTTGATGCTGCCAGACTTGTGAGCACTATCAATCTTATGAGGGGCAACACATCAGGCAGCCAGTCCTCAAGCAGCAAGCCTAAGATCAAAGCTACTCCTGTCATCAACAAGGACGGAGCAAAATCAAGACCTGCAGCAAAGCCTGTTATTCCTAAGAAAGCCGTAGTGCCGCCTGAAAAGAAAGCGGCAGAGGTTTCTGATGCGCCTGCTCCGGAGACAGAGATTCCTGCAGAGCCTGCAGAAGAGTTAAAGCAGGAAATTATTGCAGAAGAACCTGCTGCTACTGTTGTTAAGGATGAGCCTGCAGCAGAAGTATCTGCAGTTGAACCTGAAGCAGTTACTGAAGAGCCTGTAAAGACTGAGCCTGAAACAGAAACAGAAGTGAAGGCTGAGATACCGGCTGAAAAACCGGAAGTTAAGGCCGAGGCAGCACCTGCTGAGGCTCCTGCAGCTCCTGCTGTACAGGAAGAAACTCCTGCAGCCGCTGAACCGGAAAAGAAAGAAGATAAGAAAGAAGAAGAGTATGTAAACGCTCCTAACAAGCCAATGAGGTTTAAGAAGATTTCTGATGCCGCTACTGAGAAGAAGAAGGCAGAAGAGATCAAAAAGCGTCAGCAGGAGAGACTTGCATCTCATAATGAATCACGCCCATCCAAAAAAGGCGGCAAGGATTCCAAGGACTCAAGAGACTCGAAGGATTCAAGAGATTCTCAGAGAGAGAACCGTAAAAACAAGGATTCCGGAAGAGACAACCGCGGTGATAAGAACAGAAATGCAGGCGATGATAACAGACGCCCTGCTAAGAGAAATCAGTCATCCGCGCCTGCAACTTCTGCACCTGCACCGGCAGGTAATGCTAAGTCTTCCAAGGGCAAGAGCAAAAAGTTCTTCGACAACAAGGACAAAGACAAGCAGTCAAGATTTGACAGACGTGAAGATGGTCCAGTCGGCCGCAGAAATAATCAGAATAATGTCTATGACGAAAGAGCTCTTGAAAAACAGGAACGTCATAAGAAGAAATACAAAGTCAAGGCAGTTGAAGAGCCTACAGCAGAAGAACTTCTGCCAGAAGGCACAATTGCTATCACAGCACCTATCACAGTAGCAGGTCTCAGTGAACAGGCTGAGGTCAGTGTCAGCAAGATCATCATGTCGATGATGCAGATGGGTGTAATGGCTACAATCAATCAGTCACTTGACAAAGACGCAATCGAGATGCTTGCGGAAGATCTCGGACTCGACATCGTAGTTACAGAAGAAGAGGCTGAAATCGAAGAACCTGGTATTGACGTACATGAGGATGCTGAGAGCGAACTCAAGCCTCGTCCGCCTATCATCACTGTAATGGGACACGTTGACCATGGTAAGACATCACTTCTCGATGCTATCAGAAATACTAACGTTACAGCAGGTGAGTCCGGCGGAATCACACAGCATATCGGTGCTTCTGAAGTTGAGATCAACGGAAAGAAAATCGTTTTCCTCGATACGCCGGGACATGAAGCTTTCACAACGATGCGTGCGAGAGGTGCTCAGGTTACAGATATCGCTGTACTCGTAGTTGCCGCTGATGACGGTGTAATGCCTCAGACTGTAGAGTCTATCAGCCACGCTAAGGCTGCCGGCGTTCCTATCATCGTAGCAATCAACAAGATGGATAAACCGGGAGCTAATCCGGACAGAGTTAAGCAGGAACTCACCGAGCATGGCATTCTCGTAGAAGATTGGGGCGGAGATGTTATCTCTGTACCTGTATCAGCCAAGAAGGGTGAAGGTATCACAGACCTCCTCGAGATGATTCTGCTCCAGGCAGAGGTTCTCGAACTCAAGGCTAATCCGGACAGACTTGCCATGGGTACCGTAATCGAAGCCAGACTCGACAAGGCAAAGGGCCCTGTTGCTACTCTCCTTGTCAGCAACGGTACACTCAAGACCGGACAGAGTGTTGTTGCAGGAACAACATCCGGTAAGATCAGAGTTATGACAGACTTCAAGGGTAAGCCGATCCGTAAAGCAGGCCCTGCAACAGCAGTAGAGATTCTCGGACTTTCAGATGTTCCTGCTGCCGGCGATGCATTCAATGCTGTAAGAGATGACAAGACAGCAAGAGAAATCGCTGCTAACCGTAAGGAAAAGATGAGAGAAGAAGTTCTGGCAAAGAACGCCAGCATGACACTCGACAAACTCTTCAGCCAGATTCAGGAAGGAGAGGCCAAGGAACTCAACCTTATCGTCAAAGCAGACGTACAGGGTTCCGTCGGAGCTATCGTTTCTTCACTCGAGAAACTCGAAACTCCGGAAGTCAAGATCAATGTAGTACATTCAGGAGTTGGTACTATCAATGAATCAGACGTTATGCTCGCAGAAACATCAAATGCGATCATTATCGGATTCAATGTCAGACCGACAACAGCTGTTACAAATCAGGCTTCTGCTTCAGATGTCGAAATCAGACTGTACAGAGTTATCTACGATATCATCGATGATATCCAGGATGCTATGAAGGGTATGCTCGATCCTGAATTCAAGGAAGAAGTGCTCGGAAAGGCAGTTGTCAGAGACACATTCAAAGTACCGAATCTCGGTATCGTAGCAGGATGCTATGTAAATGAAGGTATTGTTAAGAGAAACGCACAGATCAGACTTGTAAGAGACGGTATCGTTATCCATGAAGGTGTTATCTCTTCACTGAGAAGATTCAAGGATGACGTAAGAGAAGTTGCTGCAGGTTATGAGTGCGGTCTCGGAATTGAGAAATACAACGATATTAAGCCGGATGATGTAATCGAGTGCTTCAATATGGTTGAGATCAAGAGATAATCAGCAGGAATAATAAAATGGCAAAACACAGACAGGGAAGGCTCAGTGAAGAAATCAAAAAGAGCATCAGCGCATTTCTGATCAACGGAGCCAAAGACCCCAGACTAACATCCAGAATAATAAGCATTACGGGAGTAGATGTAACAAGAGACGGCAGCTATGCAACTGTCTATGTTTCACCTGTATGCCTTTCTGATGAGGATAAAGACGCTGTTTATTCAGAGGTGCTTGAAGGATTCAATAAAGCCAAGGGAGCTCTCAGAAGCCAGGTGTCCAGAGACATCAAGCTCAGATATACTCCTGAGCTGATATTCAAGCTTGATACCTCTATGGATTACGGCAGACATATTGATTCTATCCTCCGCACACTGGATATTCCATCTGATGAAGATACAGAAGAATAAATGAACGACACTATAAAAAGTATTGCAACAATAATGCAGGATCTTGACGGAATCCTTATATTCCCGCACGTGAATGCAGACGGAGATGCGATCGGTTCAAGCACAGCGCTTTGCCTGGCACTGAGAAGCCTCGGCAAACACGCGTACATAATGGTCAATGAACCGGTTCCCAAGAATCTTGATTTCCTGGATTTCGGCTGCACCACTTATGATGATTCTGTTCTCGAGGATGTTCAGCTTTCACTTATGCTTGACTGCAACGGGCTCAACAGAATTCCGGGACGTGAAGCATCCTGGGAGAGAGGACGTCTCAAGGGCTGTATAGATCATCACGCGACAACAAGCAAGGATATAAGATACGATTTCAAAAGAATCGAGCCTAAATCAGCAGCTACAGGTGAAATCATATACAGGCTTATCAAGGACCTCGGTGCTGAGATTACTCTGGACATAGCTAATTGCATATTTACAGCTATCACTACTGATACAGGTAACTTTCAGCATACAAACACTACAAGCCGTTCTCACGAGATAGCAGGTCATCTGCACAAAATAGAAGGCTTCAACTCCAAGACTATTTCTGCTCTGATATATGACAGACGGAGCAAAGAAGCAATGAGAATGGAAAGTGCGGTTATTGCCGGACTGGAATTCTACGCGGGTGGTAAGCTTGCAGTAGGTAAAGTAACTCAGGATCTGCTCAGAGAGTGCGGATGCACCATGGACGAAGCAGACGGCATCATCCAGAGAATGATGAGTATTGACGGAGTTGAAGGCGCTTGCCTGTTTAAGGAAACTGATGACAGCAATGTTCGTGCCAGCCTCAGAGGCAGGAGCTATGTGAACATGGCCAAGGCGGCTTCATGTTTTGGCGGCGGAGGACACCTTCTGGCGGCCGGATGCTCATTCAAAAAATCACTTGAGGAAGCTGAAAAGGAACTCATCCCTGTTCTGATAGATGCTGTAAACGCAAGATAGCTGCAGCATTCAGAACAACAGTAATCATTATGACCGAAGGCATAATCAACATCAATAAGCCTGAAGGCTGGACTTCGCAGGACGTCTGCGCAAAACTGCGCCACAGGCTTCACATAAGAAAAATAGGACACACAGGAACGCTCGACCCTATGGCTACGGGCGTTTTGCCTGTATGTATCGGAAAAGCCACCAGGATCATTGAATACTATGACATGGACAGGAAAACATACCATGCCGGAATGAAACTTGGTTATACGTCTGATACTCTCGATATATGGGGCAATGTAATCAGAACAGAAAACATGCCTGTATTCGATGAGGAAGCGATCAGAAAGGCTTTTGCCGAATACACCGGAATTATCCGCCAGATACCGCCTAAGTATTCAGCTCTTAAGATCAATGGCAGAAGGGCATATGATCTTGCCAGAGAAGGGGCGGATTTTGAGATAAAGTCCCGTGAAATCACGATTTATTCAAATGATGTAACAAGAATTGACCCTGAGGCAGGAGAGATAGAATTCGATGTTACCTGCTCTAAAGGAACATATATTAGGACGATCTGTGACGATATAGGCAGCACACTTGGATGCGGCGCTGTTATGTCATCACTTGTAAGAACGCAAAGCGGCGTATTTACTATAGACAAAGCAACAGATATTCGTGAAATCGTTGAAATGAGCGACGAAGAGATAGGTGGTCTGGTGCTTCCTATGGATCGTACGCTGGAAAGACTCGGAATTGTCGAACTTGACAATAATCGTTTTACCGCATTTATCAACGGGAATCCGTCAGGAACAGGTTTCCGCATCACCAGGGATACTGATTTCATATCTGAATCAGGCGATAAGTACGACGGATGCGGAATTTACAGGGTATACAGTGACGGAACTTTCCTCGGAACCGGATTTATAAACAGCCGTGACCTTATTCCGGCCAAAGTTATATTCAGATAAGCAGGGCATATGCAGATATTTGATTCACTTGAACAACTTAATCTGACTGACCGGACCTCAGTTGCGCTCGGAAACTTCGACGGTCTTCATGTAGGCCACAGAAAGATAATGGAAGACGCTATCCGTTCAGCAAAAGAGAACGGTCTGAAGTCTCTGTGCTTTACTTTTTCCAATCATCCATTCAACTTTATTCTGCAGAGACCGGATGATGATCCGGACGCAGTCAAGCTGATATGCACGGAAGAAGAAAAGGTCGATCTCGTCAGGGATATGGGCTTTGACATACTTGTCAACGTTCCGTTTGACGAGACCATCATGAAAATGAGAGCTCATGCTTTCTTTGACGATATAATCATCGGAAGGCTGAATGCGGGGTTTGTCTCCGTCGGCTTCAACTATACATACGGTGCCAGAGCAGAAGGAAAGCCTGAGGACCTGATAAGGGAATGCGGCAAGGCAGGAATCGGAGTCAACATCCATGAAGCTGTTACAATCGGCGGACGTGTTGTCAGCTCCACTCTGATAAGAGAGATGATCAGTACAGGCAATATGGAACGCACTGCGCTTTACCTCGGCAGACCATATTCTTTCTTCGGAACGGTAAAACATGGCAAACACTTAGGATCATCCAAGGGGTTTCCTACTATCAATATTCCAGCTCCAGCAAGACAGATGCTTCCTCCGAACGGCGTTTATTTCAGCCGCATTGTGATTAACGGGATTGAATATAAGAGCATCTCGAACATAGGTGTGAATCCGACTGTAAATCAGGAACGTGATCAGGCAGAACTCATGATCAGACCTTCCAAGACTATCGAAACCTTCATTTTTGACTTTAATCAGGATGTATACGGAGATGATGTCACAGTCTATTTTGATCACTTCTCGAGAGGTGAGAGAAAGTTCAGATCAAAAGAAGAACTGTTTGATCAGATCTCGAGGGACTGCGATCAGGCAAGAGCATTTCATTACAGCGACAGCTACTGATACGGACCGATGCCGGAGCAGGCTCAAAGACTTGCAATTATTGCATCTCAGCAAAAAAATAAACTTTACTTTTGCATAAAAAAACAATAGACAAACACGTGCATTCGTGATAATATATGCGCGTTGCTGTGAAGACAGCATAAATTTATAACTACCCTGGCTTCAGGAATTCGGGTTCTTCGACGGTTCCGCAGCCCGGGCGAACTACAGAAAAGGAGAAAAACAATGCTTACTAAAGAAAAGAAACAGGAAATCATCAAAGAGTACGCTCTCACTGAAGGCGATACAGGTTCCCCAGAGGTTCAGGTTGCTATTCTTACTTACAGAATCAATGATCTGAATGAGCACCTCAAGGAGCACCACAAGGACTTCCACTCAAGAAGAGGTCTGCTGAAGATGGTAGGACAGAGAAGAAGCCTTCTCAAATACCTCAGAGAGACAGACATCGAGAGATACAGAAGCCTCATCGCACGTCTCGGACTGAGAAAGTAATTTGTGACATTAAAGCGGGAGTGAAACAAGCTCCCGCTTTGATTGTATATATGTTAATGCCCATATGAGTAAGGAATAAATTAACAGGAAGGAGTTGTTAATAAACATGGGTAGATTTGAAGATTACAGAACATACAGAACTGTGCTGGGCGGAAGACTTCTGCAGTTTGAAATCGGCAAGGTCTGTGAGCAGGCTAATGGTGCTGTTACCGTAAGATACGGTGACACTGTCGTAAACTGCACAGTATGCGCAAGCAAGGAGCCTAAACAGGACGTTGATTTCTTCCCTCTGACATGCAATTTTGAGGAGAAGATGTACGCTGTAGGCAAAATCCCTGGCGGATACATCAAGAGAGAAGGACGTCCAAGCGATAAGGCTACTCTCGTTTCGAGACTTATCGACAGACCGCTCAGACCGCTTTTCCCTAAGGGATACAGAAATGATGTTGTTGTTACTGCAACAGCATGGTCAGTAGACGTTGACTGCCAGCCGGAAGTAGCTGCACTGCTCGGAACATCCGCAGCAATCGCTATCTCGGACATTCCGTGGGATGGCCCGACTGCCGGCGTAGTAGTTGGAAGAGTTGACGGAGAATTCATCGTTAACCCGACATTCGAACAGAGACAGGTTTCAGATATCAACCTGACAGTATGCGGAACTGAAGAAGCCATCATGATGGTAGAAGCAGGCGCTCAGGAAGTTCCTGAAGACCAGATGCTCGAAGCTATTCTCTTCGGACATGAGGAAATCAAGAACATCTGCAGATTCATCAAAGACATCGTTGCTGAAGTAGGTCAGGAAAAGCAGTCCTACAAGGTATTCAAGGCAGGCGAAGATGTTGACGCAGCTGTCAGAGAATACGCAACTACCAAGATGGTAGATGCTATCTACACATTCGAGAAGCTTGAAAGAATGGCTAACATGGATGCTGTAGCTGAAGATACCAAAGAGCATTTTGCTGAAGAATTCGAAGGCAGAATGGCTGAGGTAGACGAAGTTCTCTACAACATCAAGAAAGAAGAAGTAAGACGCAGAATCCTTGATGAAGGCGTTCGTCCTGATGACAGAGCACTCAACGAGATCAGACCGCTCTGGAGTGAGACAGGATTCCTTCCGAGAACTCACGGATCCGGACTCTTCAAGAGAGGACAGACTCAGGTTCTTTCTGTCTGCACACTTGCACCTCTTTCAGAGGCACAGTATCTTGACGGAATCGATTCAGATGTTACACGCAAGAGATACATGCATCAGTACAACTTCCCTGGATACTGCACAGGCGAGGCTAAGCCAAGCAGATCACCTGGAAGAAGAGAAATCGGACACGGAGCACTTGCAGAAAGAGCTCTTATGCCTGTACTTCCTTCAGAGGAAGAGTTCCCGTACGCAATCAGAGTCGTCTCTGAAGTTCTTTCATCAAACGGTTCTTCATCAATGGCTTCCACATGCGGTTCATGCCTTGCACTGATGGATGCCGGAGTTCCTATCAAGAAGCCTGTAAGCGGTATCGCAATGGGACTTATCGAGGGATTCAATGAAGACGGTTCCAGCAGATTCGCAATCCTCTCTGATATTCAGGGAATGGAAGACTTCCTCGGAGACATGGACTTCAAGGTAACCGGTACACCTGACGGCGTTACAGCTCTTCAGATGGATATCAAGGTTCACGGACTCAGCAGAGAAATCCTTGAGCAGGCTCTTGAGCAGGCTAAGGTAGGCAGAGCACACATCCTTGAGAACATGCTCGAAGAGATCGCTGAGCCACGTAAGGAACTCAGCCCATACGCTCCTAGATTTATCAGCATGAGAGTTGATCCTGACAAGATCAGACTGGTCATCGGACCTGGCGGAAAGACTGTCAACAGAATCGTTGAGGAGACTGGCGCTAAGATTGATATCTCTGATGATGATGTCGGATTCATCGCAATCTATGCTGTTGATCAGGAAAGCGCTGAGGCAGCAAGAAGAGAGATCGAGCTTATCACTGCTGACGTAGAGGTAGGCAAGGTATATACCGGCGAAGTCAAGAGAATCATGAACTTCGGTGCATTCATCGAAATTCTCCCTGGCAAGGAAGGACTCCTGCACATCTCCAAGATGGCTAACCACAGAGTTGCCAAGGTTGAGGATGTAATGAACATCGGAGATAAGGTAACTGTCAAGGTTACTGAGATTGACAGCCAGAACAGAGTTAATCTTTCAAGAAAAGAGCTCGTAGAAGACTAGTCATAACTGGCAAGATTGGTATTATATGATTAAAAGCGGGATTCTGTCCCGCTTTTCTTGTGCAATTATTATGATCTGAAGAACGACTTTTT
>JBGUIG010000097.1:0-17111 GCA_045112795.1 Anaerovoracaceae bacterium
TCATGAGAACTTTGACAGACTGAAGAAATATAAGACCTGCAAATGGCATGGCGGTAAAGTGCAGATGATATCTGACTCCATAATCCACCTGATGAGAGGACAGATCTATGACATCCAAGGGTACAGTATACTCACACTCGGAGGTGCTCCGAGTCATGACCGCGGACCAGCGACTGGAACTGAAAAAATAGATGCTCACAAGTGGTGGTGGAAACAGGAACTGCCGACGAGAAGTGAATACGATCAGGCACACAGGAATCTGAAACGTCATAATAATACAGTCGACTTCATCATCACGCATGAAGCACCTGGAGTAGCCCTGCACAGGTTCGGTTTGCCGCAGAATGAGGTATCCAATAAACTGTGGGAACTCTACGATCATACAGCTTTTGACATGTGGTACTGCGGACATCATCACATTGATACGCAGTATGGCAGAGTAAGACTTCTGTATAATGATATCGAGAGAATTGACAACTTAAAGAACTACCGAATATTCTTGCCTTAACCAGTGTGGGCTTTTCAGTATACTGTCCTCTAAAACAGACATTAGCTTTGATAATATAAAAATGTGAGTGCATGTGATCCTGGAAACATTTATCATTAATAATGTAAAGAGAGGTCTATTTATGGAGAAAAAGAAAAGAATAGGATATTTAGCTGAACAATACCATGATGTTAGATATAAAGATGATCTTCCTCCAGAGTTTGAAGGCTTGTTTGATAAATATAAGAAGAAAGCACAAAAGGTACATGAACCTTGTTATCAGGTAAAAGGAGCACAGATATTTTTTACTTATAACAATAATTATTATCAAGTTTCACCTTGGAGGTTAGCATGCTCAGGAGAGGTGTTTGAAATATTGTCAGACGACTTGATAGACGCTATGTATACACTGGGTGCATATGATATGTTTTACGCAGGGATGGTAGATTAATGGAGAGCCAAATGACTATTTGTAGTTTTAACAATACAATAACAGAGCGCGATATGGATATGTTGCTGGCACAGGCTGTTATTACAGATCCGGAGTTTTGCAGAATCATTGTGGATAAAACGGAACATATAGGTAAGGCATTTTCGGTTAAAAAAGTTGATGTTTCTAAAGAAGATAGTAAACTCGGTGAATCTGATGTCACTGTTGTAATCGATGTTGAAGGTGAACTTCACGGACTGCTGATTGAAGACAAGATTGATGCAGGTGCACAGCCAGATCAACATGGCAGATATGTTAAAAGAGGTAAACTTGGAGTTGAAGCAGGCGATTATAAGGCTTTTAGCATCTTCCTTTTCTGCCCTGAAAAGTACTATAAGAATAACAGTGAAGCGAAACTCTATGAACACTTACTGACATATGAGGAGTGTAAAGGGTATTTTGACAGTAAGAACGATCCGCTGAGCATGTTTAGGAGCCAGCAATTGGAGCAGGCAATCAAAAAAGCAAAAAAGCCAGCATCTAATAATGTTGATGAAAAATCGAATGCCTTCTTAAGACAGTACATAAAGTATCAGAGGCAATACTACCCGTCACTGGACTTGAGCACAAGAGAGGACAGAAATGGGGGGTGGACAGATTTTCGCACAGAACTTGGATATGTTTACATCAACCATAAGATTCAGGAAGGGTATGTCGACTTAACCTTCCCTAAAGCAGCAGAAAAGGTTGAAAGGCTAAAGCTTATTGCAGAATGGGCAAGGAATCACAAGATATCTGAAGTTACTGTTGTCAAAGCCAAAAGAGGTGCGATGATTCGCATCCATGTTCCAAAGCTTGATATACAAAAGGGCTTCGAGTTTGTTGATCGGAGTGAGCTTGATAGATGCTTTTATGCTGTAAAAGAACTTACAGATTTTGCGAATATGATTGAGGTAGCAAACTCTATAACTGAAAGGTAAAATTAATAAGTTGAAGAATTGAAACAAAATCTGGAAATAACACTTTGAAATTGATCCCCCCGCCTTTATGGTGGGGGACTTTTGTTATATTTGCGGAAAGATGGTAAGCATTGTCTCGATAAATGGACATTGCATAGGCCGGGCGAAATAATTGATGAAAATGGCATGGCAGGTCGATAAAATGAATTTGGAAGTACCAAAATCAGGACAATAGAGTGATTATTATAATCTCAGGTAATAATTGCAAAATTAAACCCGCAGCATACGTGCCTGCAGAATGTCGCTTTGGACGCGACCATGCTGCTAATTAAATCCAATATACTTACTCCAGCAAGGAGGGCGAAGATATGAAGAACTATAGCACATACACAGACAAATATAACGAATTCTCCCGGACGCTGTTAAGAGCAATAATAGAGAAGGAAGAAAAGAAGAATGTCGTTATATCGCCGCTGTCAATAATAGCATTACTTTGTCTGACCGCAAGAGCGACCGCAGGCAATACAAGGGAAGAGATCCTGTCCTGTATATCTGATGGAAGCAGTATTGATGAGATGATCAGCATAATTCGGGAGATCACTGAGAAAGCAGAAGCGACCAGTGAACTGAAAAATGCAAATGCAGTAGGTGTCGCTGAACGTATAAAAGAGAGCTTAAACCCGGAATTTGTCAGAATCTTGGAGGAAGAATTCAACGGAGAACTATTTGCATCGGTGAATCTGGAAGAGGATATCAACAATTGGGTAAATGAGCACACCAATGGAATGATAGATAAGCTCATAGATAGCCCTATCAATGAGCTGATTGCATGCATACTTAATGCAGTTGCATTCAATGCTGACTGGGAAAAAGAGTATTATGAAGACGATATTTACGAGGATGATTTCACTAATGCCGATGGAACTGTTGCCGAAGTGGAAATGCTGAGCAGTGAGGAGGAAAGATATATAGAGGATGCCAGTTATACAGGTTTTTTAAAACCATATAAAGGACATGCATACTCGTTTATGGCTCTGTTGCCAAAGCATAAGACCAATCGATTCATGCTGCATGATCTTAAGACTGTGGACTTTACTAAACTCTTCAATGACAGCATAGAGGTATCTGTAAATGTATCGATGCCTGAATTCAAATATACATATGGTGGGGACATCGCTGATATATGCAGATCCCTAGGCATGAGGCAAGCGTTCACACCTGCTGCAGATTTCTCTCCGATGACAACTGAATGGGCTAAGATAGACAGCATCATTCACAAGGCTCACATTGAGTTGGATAGAAAAGGAACTAAGGCAGCTGCAGTAACAGCATCAATGGTGGTATGTGGATGTGCAATACTGTTTGAGGATGAAACAAAAAATGTAACACTTGACAGGCCTTTCGTCTATGCGATCATGCATAATGAAACAGGTCTTCCGATATTTACAGGAGTTGTCAATCAGTTATAGATAGCTGAAAGGAGAACATTATGTCAATGATAAGTCCAGAGGTCTATGTAATGGGTCTGCAAGAAGCAGATTATGAAACCTTGATCAAAGAAAGAAATGGACTCATAGAACTGATACAGGAGTTTGAGGAAAAAGAAAAAGCCGGAGACAGATCTGGTGATGAGTGGAATATAATGCCTTCACCGGAAGTCCGTTACCAGGTCAACCTCGCATATCTAAGTGAACTCTGCAAGTTTATGGCAGATAAATACAATAAAGAGTATGTCTAGAGAGAGCCGGAGGAATAATTCCTACATATCACAGGAGTAATTCCTTACATTAAGATCTATGAAAACTATACTTATTATAATAGGAATACTATTGGCGCTTGGACTTTGTGCATTTCTGCTACCGGCTATTATTGGAATAATAGCCGGTATAGCGCTGTTCAAATCTGGGCACTTCATCTGGGCTTTGATATGTATTGTCATCGGGATTGGAACCAATATAGGAATGTTGGCGGGAGAGTTCTCCGGCGGTGGAAGCGGATACCATGATGAGGAATGTCCATACTGCGGTAGCGGAGATACGGATGGAAACCATTGCTATAACTGTGATGACGACTTTTAATAGAGGAAGAAGATATTATGTATATAACTGATTGGTTGATGGTAAGTATTACAATTGTATATGCTGTTGTAACAGGTTTAATTCTCATAGCGAATAATAAGTCTGCAAAAATTGCAAAAGAGCAGGTCGATGAAATGCAACGAGAATTTGAAGAGAGCAATAGACCGCGCATTGAGGTAGAGCTACAACTAATAAATAGATGCGCGATAGTGCTTAGATTTTGTAATAATGGAAGATTAACAGCTAAGCATGTAAGGATTGCGTTTGATGATGAATGTATAGATAGTCTTCCTGAAAAAGAATTTGCTGAACAATTAAGAAACCAGAAAGGCAAGGAGTGCATTATAGGCGCAGGACAGCATTATGATATGTTCCTCGGAACTCGAGCCTTAATTAAGGCTGAGAAGAAACCAATTGAGGGATATTTTACATATACATACAATGATTGTGATAAAACTATTACTGAAGACTTTTATATAGACATCGACAATTACAATACTTTTTTTACGATGGATGATGATACTGATAAATTGCTTAAAACTCTTCGAGAACATACTAAAGAAATAAAAGGTATTAAAGAAGTTCTTGAAAAAATAGAAGGCAAATTAGATGATAAAAAACAATAAGCTATTACTCAAAGCCCTAAGGACAGAAGGTATAGAAATGGCTGGAGAAATGGTAAAAATAATTTAAAAAGCTACAGGTTATAAAAGAGAGGGCCTATCATGGGAAATGATCTGATTGAAAACAACGAAAGAGGAATCGAAATTTGCCATATTGAGGATGACAGCTTTGACCCCGTAAAGCATGGATATAAAAAGGTATCAAAGGAAGCCTTAGAGAACTTCTCTTTGATTTCTCGCTATGTCGTGAATGAAGTGGTACAAAATTCTGGTGCAAAAGAAGCGGAAAAAATGCTGGAAGGTGCGTATAAGGTTGTCATAAAAGAAGGCATGCATCTTGGTAGCTCGTCAACTAAGAAGGGTGCTGTGAAGGGACTCCTCTTTTCGGATGATAAGAATGCTCTTGTCGGTCAGGCAGATTGGATTAAGATTGACGGAAAAGAAGTACTTCGTAGCACTCAGATTGTAAGTGGCGTGTTCAATGCAATGTCCATTGTCACCGGGCAATACTACCTGTCGGAGATAAACAGAGATCTTACTTCAATCAAAGCGGGTGTAGACGAGATACACGATTTCTTAAAAACTGATAAAGCCAGCTCAATCAAAGCTGACAATATAACCCTCATGAAAATGTGTAGAGACTACGATTATATTATGGGGAATGATTCAGAGCGTCTTGCTTCGTCGGTCGAGCTGAAGAGAATAAAAAGTGAGTCAATAAAAAACATAGAGTTCTTTAAAACAAAATCAAAGTCGGTAAGGTGGGGCATAAAACCAGATATGAAGGCGGAGTCATTTAGAGGAAAGATGAAAGAGCTTGAAGAGTATTATCCACAATACTGGTGCGCCGTCTTCAATTTCATATTAGCGGAGGCCCTGGACGTAGCAATTACCGAGATGGCTTCATCGGAATATTTGACAAATCGATATATAGATGCTAACCGAGAGGTGATGAATTATAAGGCATCTTTCAAGTCAAGTATAGATGCAATTAATAACTACATTCGCAAATCAAAAGAACTAAATAAAAAAGGAAAACTACCTAAGGAGCTTGCTGACATTGCTAATGCGATCCCGACACTTGGGATACCGGCTGTGGCTGGGGTTAAGGCAGCTGCAGTAGGGGCTGTAGGTATAGATAACAAAATAACTAATGACTCAAAAAAGAAAAAGAAAAAGGCTGAAAGTCAAAAGGAGAAATTATTGCAGGCATGCGATGACTGCGAGCCTCTTGATACAGTAGTCAGAAAAATAGAGGAGTATAGGGTTGCAAAAAATAGTGAAGCAGAATACGTGAAGATAGGAGATTCTGTTTATGTAAAGTACATAGAGAAGGTATTCAAATAACATTATACAGCCTTCATGAAGATCTCTTAGAAGATCAGTTATTCAGGTTAGAACCGCAAGACAACTTGAAGACAATCGGAAAGCTTAAAAGGCTTGATCATCTTATACCGGAACTCAAAGATCTGGTAGATAAGGGAGTGATCGCGCTGATGCCAGCCTATGAGTTATCATTCCTACCGGTAAAGCTACAGAAATCACTATGGAAAACTATTGAGTATGACCAATGTACTCCTTCACATTCTCAGGCTATTCGTATGAGAAGGCTGAATGAGGAAGGGGCTCTTACACCGGAGCTGATAGATTCTATAATGGATGAAATCAAACCGAACCAGAAGGACAAGCTGGTTCTACGGGATCAGGAGACCATCGCACAGATTCCTGCTGACATTCCTGAATACAGAAGAGAGGAATATGTAGCTAAAGCACTCAGATTATTCAGGAAGATAGGAGGAAAATAATGGGCAGATCGAAGACAATACTGAATAGAGATGCTCAATGGAATGAAGTATCAAGACTTGGCAGAATCTAAGTGTCAAGCGAAGTAATAATGTATTCGATTGAAGATGTTGTGAGGATTACGAGGTGGAGCAAAAAAGTAGTACAGAATCTCTTTAATGATAGTGTAGCCTCACATCTGCTGGAATCTTATTCCTGTCCATAAGAAAACTCCCTTCGCGATTAACAGTGTTTTGTTTTTCACTGTCTCTCGTAAAGGGAGCATATCAAAGGCGAGGACTTCTCAGCTGTGTAGATTACTACTTATTGGGTTGAACCGCCGTATGCCGAACGGCACGTACGGTGTGTGAGAGGGGCTACAAGTTAGCCCCTACTCGATTCTATATTCGTATTGAGTTAAGGTATGGTGTCAATAGTGCGTCGACACTGTCCACCAATGAATACTGGCAGTGTGAGAGCAGCCAGTTGTATGTCAGACCGCGGTGCAAAGCGGCAATGTTCCTTGCATAGTCGAGCGGCGAACGGTTATCCCTGATCTGTCCTGCCTGTATCCCTTCTCTGAGAAGCTTGTACATAAGCTGGAAATACTCACGGCGCTCATCCATGATGTATCTGTTGCCTTCGGTCATTACCTGGAATCCGTACAGTGCTGGGAGGAAGGACTTATACCTGGAATTCTCAACAGCTTCTGTTGAATACAGGACGTAATCGTGGAGAAGATCGACTCTGTTGCGCGTCATGTCCTGTGTCTCGGTCCAGTCAGTATAGTTCCTGTCAAAGTACCATGCCATCCTGAAGAGCAGGTCCTCCTTGGCACGGAAGTGGTGATAGAAAGCTCCCTTAGAAGTGCCTGCGCGCTCAATGATTTCATACAGAGTCGTATTATCGTAACCCTTCTCCATGAACAGCTCCCATGCGGCTTCTATTATCTTTTCTTTCGTGCTGATTCTCTTAGTCGCCATCTTGTACAAATCTCCTTGAATAATTGCTACAGGCAATTAGGCTCTAACAAAAAAATAACATTTCTGCACTTTCATTTAAAGAACATTTTTCAAAGCAGGGGCACGTTAACAATATTGGATTCCAAACCATACAATAATTGACAAGTTGGATGCTGAAAGATACAATGATTATGAAAAACAGACCGCAGTCCGTACAAGAGTATGCGGTGCGGTCTGCAATTACTGAACAGTCTGATCCATGATCAGACATCAAATGAAGAAAGGAGGAATAGTTACGAATAAGCAGCTTAAAGACAAGATAAGACTTAAGCGCGGCATGGACTGGCATGCTAAGGAACTGGCAGTTGAATATGCACGCGCAACAGGCTTCCAGACAGAGGCAGCTGAATTCCCGGTAACTTCTTATACAGAAGGAACTCCGGTACCGGCAGACTTTGCGCACTTCGCAGCTATAGAGCCCAAGACAAGTCAGGTTACAGTACCTGCTGATTACGTAGCATCTTCGGACTCCGCAAAGCCTATCCAGGACTTCGACTGGCGCAGGAAGAGAGGCCTTGAGCGAGTCTTCTCCAAGGGAGCGATTCTTGAAGACAACAACATGGATCAGCTGCCGGATGAGATGAATGTACATTTCGTCATGGCAGAGGATGCAGATGACAGCATTGTCGCTGCAGCATGCAACCTTGCATTCCGCTTTGGCATGGAGACTACCGCATACAGCGGAAGACTTCTCTGCAAGGAAGAGCCTGCAGGCAACTGTATCGTCTTCAGGAACGCAGATACCTGCAGCATGGTCCAGGAGAACAAGGATGGTGGAGTAAGAGTAACAGTCTCAGGCAGTGGTGATGAACTTGTCGGATTTGTCGCTGAAATCTGTGAGACATTCCCGCAGCAGGGATGCTTTGACACATGGACTGACCGTGTAACAGAGATTGCTGACGCATTCCAGATGAGGACTCTCGACGGACAGCTCGCTGCACTCGGCATTCTGGGTGATACTGAGACAACTGCGTATGTTGATCCGGATATCAAGACAAGGAAGGCCATCGCAGAGAAGGCTTTCCCTAAGGCAGAGTTCGTAAGCTACAAGGATGATGAACTCAGATATTCCAAGGAATATGACATTGAATGGGAAGTTGATACCCTTGACAGAATGCTTGCTGAGAAGGTCTATCCGTCAGTTAAGAGTGGAGATGCTGTTGAGGTAAGGATCGCTGTAAGCGAAGACAAGACTGTCAGAGCCGAGATCGCTGATAAGATCACGAAGTCTCTGGAAGCAGCAGGTGCAGCCTCGACTGATGTACGTGTTTTCTGCTCCTACAAGCAGGGCTACTCATGGATCGATGAAGACATCCTGCCAAGACTTGCAGGCAAGAAAGTTGGCAAGTTCGAGATATCCTTCAAGCCTTTCCTGGCACCGGGAGAGACCACATGGAAGGACGAAGATGGTGCTATTCCTAATTATAACAATGTCGGCGGCAATCCGGACCACTGGTATGACATGCCGATCAGATTCCTGCAGGAGCTGTACCCGGTAGAGGATACTATCGTTGCAACTACAGGCATTGAGGGAGATGACGTAGTATTCAGAGCCTATGAGGGCGATCAGGACATCACATATCTCGTCAGAGTTACTGACACTGATGGCAATGAGATCCTGACAGATACATACAAGGTCGCTTATTCAGAGAGACCTTACATCGACCAGTACAAGGACATGGGCAAAGTTCATCCGATGACTGGATACCTCAGGGTCAGAGTCAACGGCGCTGAGACCTTAGATGAGCGTGTTGAGTCTGATGTAGAGAAGGTCTGGGATATCATCCAGGGCGATGTTCTGACTGAGCTCCGTGCTTATGTGGATGAGCATACAGAGGGCAAAGACCTCATTGCTGCTCAGCCGTTCTTCGGAAGACTTCAGTTTGATCTCGATCTGAGTGAGCCTGACGAGAGACTCGCATCAAGAGAGGATCTGATCTCATCACTTGATGCACTTCATGAAGATATCTACTTCATGATCACTGACTACTTCAAGAACTACGGAAACGAGAAGGGCGGTGTTCTTACAGATGCTCCGGGTCTTGTATATCCTAAGATCCGCAAGCGTACCGGCAAGCCGTACATGAAGGTTTCCGTATTCGGAAGGAAGGCTGATGAGCCTTGCGTCAAATCAGCGGGTCGCCGGATTTGTGCGACACTCGGAAGAGAAGACGTCGATGTATATGTTACAGGTATCTCAAGAGGTGATGCAGGCAACCGCATTCATATTGCCGTAGAGGGAGTTCCCGAGGAATTCATCGGGAGTTATGCAAAGCTCTTTGCAGACGGAGTGCTTGATATCTCAGAGCGCATAGAGCACTTCAGTGAAGTTGTTCTTGAGGCCTGCGGCAAGGAATATGTAATTCCGGTCACAGCACCGGCAGAGATTCCTAAAGACGTAGATATCAGAGATATCGATATTTCTGAGTTCGATCTTATCGGATATGACAGGTGCATGGAGATCATCGACCAGCTCAAGCACGTCAAAGGTCTCAATGTATTCCGCACTACCAAATCCTACACAGGCAGGGAGCACTATGCTATAGAACTCAGACCTGACAGGACCGGATACATATCAAGAACCAAGAGGATCACAGCTCATCAGACAGAACTCATCATCTGCAGACATCATGCTAATGAGGTTTCGAGCACCAACGAGGCATTCATGCTGCTCAGAGAGCTCCTGACCAATGACAAGTACAGTGATCTGACAGAGCAGATGAACCTGACGATCGTCCCTATGGATAATGTCGATGGTGCGGCTCTGCACTATGAACTCCAGCAGGACAACCCGACCTGGAAGCTTCATATCGCAAGATTCAATGCTATCGGCAAGGAGTTCTATCATGATCACTTCAAGATGGATACTATCCATACCGAGGCGCTTGGTCTCAGAAGGCTGTTCATGACACTTCTGCCTGATGCGCTGATAGATAATCACGGCGTTCCTAGCCATGAATGGGAGCAGCAGTTCGCCGGCTATACATCACCTTCATTCAGAGGATTCTGGCTGCCGCGTTCACTTCTGTATGGATACTTCTATCACATCACCGGAGATGAATACGCATACAACATCAAGCTGAATGAACGCATCCAGGATGTTATCGCTGACAACTATCTGGATAACGAGGAAGTAACCCGCGAGAACAAGCTCTGGGCAAGACAGTTCGAGAAATACGCTCACGGCTGGATGCCTAAGATGTTCCCGGCTACTTACTATAAGAACATGATCAACTACTGGATACCTAGTCCGTATAATCCTGAACACAGATATCCTTCGATTAGATTCCCATGGATCCTGAGCCTGGATTATGTAAGTGAGGTTGCAGACGAGACGGCACAGGGTGAGTACCTCAACCGCTGCGCAAGAGCACATCTTGAGCATGACAAAGCCATCATCGGCAGCCTGCGCAATGCTCACAAGGTCTATCGTGAAGAGTGGAACTTCTCAGATTCTGATGTCAGGGCTGAACTGACAAGGAAGAGACCAATCTTTGTGGATTGATCAGAGTTCATATAATCCTATCCGTTATTTCTAAATCAATATCACAACTCTACAAGATTTTATAAGGAGGAACACAATGGCACTAATCAAATTGTTGGGAGTTCTGATCGTAATCGTAGGATTCGCACTGAAGCTGGATTCGATCCTCATCGTAATCTCTGCTGCTATCGTAACAGCACTTGTAGGCGGCCTCGGTGTAACAGGACTTCTTGAGACACTTGGAACATCATTCGTTGCAAACCGCAGCATGGCTATCTTCATTCTGATCATGCTGGTAACCGGAACTCTTGAGAGAAACGGTCTGCGTAATGCAGCTGCTGCACTGATCGGTAAGGTCAAGAACGCAAGCCCTGGCAAGATCATTGGCGCATACGGAATCATGAGAGCTGTATTCGCTGCATTCAACGCAAGCTTCGGTGGTGTAGCCGGATTCGTAAGACCGATTATCATGCCTATGGTGGAAGGTTCCATCGAGTCCCGCGGACTTAAGATTAACGAGGATTACATGGACAACCTCAAGGGTATGGCATCAGGTATGGAGAACATTGCGTGGTTCTTCTGCCAGGTACTGTTCGTTGGTGGAGCAGGCGGCCTGCTTGTTCAGTCCACACTCGAGCCACTTGGATATCATGTTGAACTGATCGACCTCGCTAAGGCTGAAATCCCTGTAGCTATCTTCGCTGTTATAGTTGGTATCGTATATTACTACATCAGAGACAAGAAGCTCGCTAAGAAGTACTATGGCGAGGACATCGCGAAGATTGCAGTTGAAGAAGAGAAATAAGAAAGGAGGCTCGTACAATGTCATTTTTCACTAGTGCTGACGTAACAACTGGTCAGAAATTACTGGAGATCATCTACATCGTAATCGGTCTCATCACATTATATACAGGTATCAAGAACGCAACAGACAAAGAGAATCCGAACAGAGTAGGAACAGCTGTATTCTGGTGCACACTCGGTGTTGTACTTGCTTTCGGACGCTGGATCCCGCCAATGGTAGACGGTGCTCTGATTATCATCATGACAATCCCTGCTATTCTTCACAAGGTTGGCGTTGGTAAGACTGCAAACCCTACAGAAGAGTACTCCAAGAGTGTATTTGACAAGATCGGAATGAAGATCTTCCTGCCGGCTCTGTCAATCGGTATCTGCGCAGTAGGTTTCGCTATTTTCCTGCCACAGCTCGGAGCTATGGTTGGTATCGGCGCCGGAATCATCATCTCCATCATCCTGCTGATCGTATTCAACCCTGACAACAAGCCAGCTGTATTCCTGACAGACTCAGAGAGACTGCTCTCACAGGTAGGACCTCTGTCAATGCTCCCTATGCTGCTCGCTTCTCTCGGTGCTATCTTCACAGCTGCCGGAGTTGGCGATGTAATCGCAGGACTTGTAGGAAAGGTAATCCCACAGGGCAATGTAAATGTCGGAATCATCGTTTTCGCTATCGCTATGGCACTGTTCACAGTTATCATGGGTAACGGATTCGCAGCTATCACAGTTATCACAGTAGGTATCGGAGCTCCATTCGTACTCGCATACGGTGCAGATCCTGTTATCATCGGAATGGTAGCACTTACCTGCGGATACTGCGGAACACTGAGCACACCTATGGCTGCTAACTTCAACATCGTACCGGTAGCTATGCTCGAGATGAAGGATAAGTTCGGCGTTATCAAGAACCAGCTCGTTCCAGCCGCACTTCTCCTTGCATTCCAGATCGCATACATGATCATTGCAAAGTAATAAATTCAAGAAGAGTAAGGCCCGCTTATGAGTTATGAGATTCAGGAAATTGTCAAGATGAGTGAGGGCGCAGACATTATCGCCAAGGACTGGCTTCACCTCAAGAGAGGCGAACGCTGCCTGATAGTGACCACGACCACACACATAGAAGAAGCTCACCTCATGAAACAGCGCTTTGAACTGTGTGCCAGAAGCGTTGATCTCATGGTCATGGAAGAGAAAGGCAAGAAAGTCAGCGAGTTCTTCGATGAGAAAGAGACAATATTTGATGATTACAACGTTATAGTTGGCGCAGCGGATTATTCAATCGTAACCACTAAGGCGGCAAAGAGAGCAATCGGAAGGGGCAGCAAGTTCCTGTCCCTTCCGCTCTCAACTAACAATGGCAAGTCGATGCTCGGATTTGAATTCATCAAGATGGATACCAAGAAGAGCAAGATGATCGCCAATGTTATCAAGAGATATATCGACAGCGGTCAGGTCGTACACGTAACAACCAAGCTCGGTACAGATCTTCGCTTCTACAAGCGCAACCGCTACGCCGGATTCTTCAACGGCGATGTCAAAGCAGGCAGAGGATTCTCTTCCGCTTCGATCGAGATATATGTCGCAATAGAAGAAACCGAAACAACGGGAACACTGATCCTCGACGGATCGCTGGGGTATATCGGCAAGGTCGAGAAACCTTTCCGTATAGAGATTAGGAATGGACAAATCACTGAAATAGAGCAGACTCCGGATGGAAAGCGTCTCAAGGAGTACCTTGAGAGCTTTGAGGATGAGCGTATGTATATAGCTGCAGAGCTCGGCATAGGACTCAACTATCTGTCTAAATGTGAGGGAAACTGCTATATTGAAGATGAATCGTCCTACGGGACATTCCATATAGGATTTGGCCGTAATGTCGCACTTGGCGGAGTGCAGGAAGCATGCAGCCACTTTGATCTGGTTACTTTCGAACCAGACATATTTGTTGATAATCGCAAGATCATAGAAGAAGGCCGGGTCATTATCCCTGAGCCTCAGGTTTATTGAAAGGAGAATTATCATGAAATTACTGATCACAGGATTCGATCCCTTTGGCGGTGCGGTAATCAATCCAGCATACGAAGCAGTCAAGCTGCTTCCGGATCATATCGCAGGTTTTGATATCATCAAGCTGGAAGTACCAACAGTATTCGTTGATGATGGGCTCGTTCTCTCAAAGGCAATCGAAGAGAATCATCCTGATGTTGTCATCTGCGTCGGACAGGCAGGTGGCCGCTCCGGCATGACAATTGAGAAGGTAGCTGTAAATCTGATGGATGCCAGGATCCCTGACAACAAGGGACAGCAGCCACTTGATGAGCTGATCTGCAGGGACGGGGGGAATGCGTACTTTGCAAAGCTTCCTGTCAAAGCAATGGTCAAAGCCATGAAGGACAAGGGAATTCCGGCAAGACTGTCATATTCAGCAGGTACTTATGTATGCAATGACATCATGTACAGACTGCTGTATCTGATCGACAAGAAATATCCTGACATGCGTGGAGGATTCGTTCATGTACCGTATCTGCCAGAGCAGGTACTTGAACTTCCGGACGGCACACCAAGTATGTCTGCAGCTTCTATCGCAGAGGCGCTTGAGGCCGGCATCGAAGCTGTTGCAGCCAATGACTACGACATCGTAGCAGTCGGAGGCGAAACACATTAAGGATCTTCCAATTGCATGGACAGAGAAACATTTCCTTGGAAGGGACTTCGAAGAGGTAGAGAAAGAGCTTACTGATTTTGGATTCTATGATATTGAGATGATCAGAAGTCAAGAGAAGTCCTTGCGTACAAAGGAACGTGCAGTTACAAATGTTGCTATTAAAGGTACCGATAAGTACAAGGATTGACACTTTATATAACAAACCTTTTGAACTTATCTTTGATGAAAAGTATCTGTATTTGAAATAAATTGCTCATTTGGGCTTGTACAGTAAGTACTTTTGGAAGACGCTCAAACTGCAGGCAATTATTCACAGGAAGGACAAAAAACGACTGATTTTCAGCCCTTTGCATATTTATTCATCATTATACATTGGCGCAAAAATATGCATAATAACGTGTATTTTTTCCATATACCTATGCCCGGTCAAAAAAGTTTTTTCTATCAAGGACGACACACATCGAGGTCGTGGCTAAAATACAAAAGCTGTAACTGTTGAAAAATGTCGGCTTTCGCAAATTGTATTCTTCAAGTGATATCGACATTGTCGACAATGTAGAATACAAAAAGCCCGTTGATGAAATCTTCACAGAAAGCTGGTTGAAAAATCAGAAAAACTAGATATGATTGAGCCATCGAAACAGGGGGACGCGGATGCAAAAACGCACCGCGTCTTTTCTCTTTCCGTTATATTTGATACTCTTATATATAGAGAAAAAGAATACGAAAAGCATATACGAGGATGGGAACGTGATGAGTAATCAGGATACAACAGTATTGATTTATCAGGCTGAAGATGGACATACCAAGGTTGATGTCAGATTTGAAGATGAGACTGTATGGCTTAGTCAGCAGCAAATGGCAGAACTCTTCCGTACTTCACGTACTAATATTGTTGAACATATAAGAAACATTTATGAAGAACATGAGCTGGATAAAGCATCAACCTGTCGGAATTTCCGACAGGTTCGAATTGAGGGTTCACGTGAAGTCGCCAGATCAATCCCTTTCTATAATTTAGACATGATTATATCTCTAGGGTACAGAGTTCATTCTCTGACAGCTACCCAGTTCCGCCGTTGGGCGACGGAGCACCTTAAGGAGTATCTCATAAAAGGCTTTACAATGAATGATGAGAAACTCAAGAATCTCGGCGGCGGGGACTATTGGCATGAGCTTCTGGAACGAATCCGCGATATCAGATCATCAGAGAAGGTGATGTATAGACAGGTTCTGGATCTGTATGCTACAAGTGTCGATTATGATCCTGACAGTGCAGAGTCAATAGCCTTTTTTAAGATGGTCCAGAATAAACTTCATTATACAGCTCATGGACATACAGCTGCGGAAGTCATATATGAAAGAGCAGCTGCGGAAAAGCCTTTTATGGGACTCACCGGTTTTTCAGGAAGCAACCCGGCAAAGAAGGATGTTACGATCGCTAAGAACTATCTCTCTGAGGATGAATTGAAGATTCTGAACAATCTTGTGTCGGGATATTTCGATTTTGCTGAAATTCAAGCAATGCGTCATAAAGTAATGCACATGAGCGACTATGCTGAACAGCTTGATAGGATCCTGGAAGCACAAGGAGATCCTGTTCTTGACGGGCCAGGAAAAGTCAGTCATAAGCAGGCTGTAGACAAAGCACTCAATGAATACAGAAAGTATCAGGTAAAGACATTAAGTCCTGTCGAGAGGGATTATCTTCGCGTCATCGAAGAGATAGATCGAAGCGTAAGTGAGGAGATTCGAGATAAAAATAAAAAGGGAAACTGACATGGGACTGATCAAAACTGCAAGCGCTAATTCAATCTGGCGTGGAATGGATTATTATGAAGCCAGGAAAGTAATCTCGTGGAAAAAAACAGGAACGTTTGCCTATGATGGTATTGTCTCCGGTTCGGAAGGAAACAAGTATACTGTTCATATCGAAACAAATCATCCGAGAAGATCAACATGCAGTTGTCCGTTTGCGGAAGGACGCAGAGTCGTGTGCAAGCATATGATAGCACTGTACTTTACTGCAGTGCCGAATGCAGCTGACGATTTTCTCAGACAGGTTGAAGAATGGGAAGCCGAAGAACAGGAACGAGAAAAACAACATTACGAAGACCTCCGCAAGTATGTAAATCAACTTAGCAAAGCTGAACTGCGAGAGCGATTATATGATGCGTTAGTTGAGCTTGAAGAGAGAGACAACTATTGGAGATGAGTGTTGTGTAAATAATCATCAGAATGTAGTCGGACCAATAAGATTGTATCTCTTCTGGGATAGCCGAGTTCAGACAATTGTTTCCATTCTGGGATAAACGACACACATCGAAGCATGTTGTCTCCTGAGAAGGCAAGACGAAGTCGAAGCCTGATCAGCTGGAGACACAGTTTGCCAGAGCGGTCGGAGAGAGCGAGCGTATGCGAAGTTCGATCCGGGCACCGCGGGACGTCAGGTAGTCGCAAGGATACAAAAGAAAAAATCCTGAAAAGCCTTGAAATTCAGGGAATTGCGGAGGTGATTTTCATTGAACGATATTTTTTATGAAATGATATTTAAGAGAAAGTCGTTTCATATTTTCAGAAATGTTGGGAATGAATCAATCCGTGAAAGATATGTTTAAGAGCAAAAGAAAGAGCGTTGAAGAAATATGGGAAGGTGAACAGATTTCTGACGTGACCGATATTGTCAGGTTCGCTCCAAGTGCCTGTAATTCGCAACCGTGGCTTGTAAAAAATAATGGCGAACTTTCGGTTTACAGATACAGGAAGCCCGGCAAAAGAGGGAT
>JBGUIG010000098.1:0-14947 GCA_045112795.1 Anaerovoracaceae bacterium
TTATGTAAAGTCGGCATCACTGAACACACTGATTTTTCAGCAGTTCAGGTGCCGACTTTTCATAACTGAAAACTATGCATAAATTCATAATCACCCTTCCGGCAGTCGTGGATGTGAGATCTCACCGAGTCAGGAGGACAAGGATGTTACGAAAAGACTGCTTTGCTGCGCAGATCTCCTCGGGGTTAAAATGCTTGATCATATCATAGTTGCCGGTGAGACCGGCGACATGTACAGCTTCAAAAGTGAAGGGCTGCTCGATCAGCTCAGACCCGCGAGAGAGGTCTGGGAGAGATAGAAGGAGGACAGATCAGTATGGAAGATTTTGAAGGAAAGACGTTTGAAGACGGCATGGTCTCGTACACCATACACAGGCATTTGACCGTCTTGAAGGAGTACCCCGACAGGGAGACGCCCTGGAGAAGGGAGGCAAATATAGTCTCGTGGAACGGGGGCGAAGCCAAGATTGATATCCGCGACTGGTCAGCTGATCATGCGCGAATGTCGAAAATGTAGAGCTCTACATTTTAGTCATTATGTTGAGTAATAATAAATGGTGAGTCTTCACCATAGATGCGGATTTTTAAACGCTCCTGCCCGTAAAGACTCACCATTTCACATTTCTGTGCTATTCTCCTTTTAATATCTATCACGAAAGGAGAATTATTATGGCAACAATACCAAAATCACTTATTCCGGAAACTTTCGATTATCTCTTATCTGCTCTTGCAGATGAAGGTCTGACAGATTCTACTATTAACGTGTATCGTCGGACTTATCTGGGCTTCTACAAGTATCTTGAAAGTGCCGGTGTGAAAGACGTTACCGAATCCGTTTGCCTGGATTATTTGGAGCCGTTACTTGGGAAAAGGCTTTCAGGACTCCACGAACCACCGGGGAAGTGCAGAAACAAAGGAAGCATCATACCGCTATATCTTTTGATGAATTATCAAGAAGAGGGGTTGTCATGTCATAGCAAGCACAGATGTACACCCAAATTTATATGTCACGACGGATGCATAGCTGAATATGAGGAATATGTATCCTATCTTGCTGGCGGTAAGTTGTCGCCTCGGACAGTAGAAGATAATCTAGGTCGTGTAAAAAGCTTCATAAAGTATCACTGTGAATCAGGGATATTCTACACTGATCAAATCACATCTGACGTTATTGAGAGCTATCTCCTACAATACAAAAATAACGCTATAAAATACCGCGCAAAAATTGTCGCATGCCTAAAAGATTATTTTTCTTTTCTGTATAGCCGTGGATATACAGAAACAGATCTTAGACGCTTTCTCCCAAAGGTCAGTGCACCAAGAAGCAGTGGTATTCCTCATGCATGGACAAAGGCAGAACTATCTGCAATACTTGCCGCTGTAGATAGGGAGAACCCTACCGGAAAGCGTGACTATGCCATTTTTCTATTGGCAATATTTACAGGCCTCAGGTGCGGAGATATCCGAAATCTTAGGCTTTCAGATATTAACTGGGAACGTAAGACTATAAATATTGTAATGAGTAAGACCGGAAAGCCTCTCGAACTTCCCCTTTCTGAAGAAGTAGGATGGAGCATAATAGATTATTTGAAGAATGGAAGACCGGACACAAAGTCTGACCATGTATTTGTCAAGCACAAACGCCCCTTTGACTGCATAGGGTCACATGCATCGCTTGATCAACCGCTTTCAAACTACATGCTCAAGGCAGGAATCGCTGTTAAGCGTGGTGAACGTTATGGACTTCATTCGCTTCGAAATACATTGGCGAAGAACATGCTGATCACCGGAGCTCCCATCGTTACAATTTCCCAGGTGTTGGGGCATGAAGATCCAAGAACGACTGAACTGTATCTGAAGACAAATGTTGATGAGCTCCGATTCTGCGCTCTCGATCCGGATGAAGGGATGGTGGAACTATGAAAAACTACATTTGGAAAAGTGCGTTTGCATCATTGATCAATCAGTACATTGAAATGAAGCATCTTGCAGGATTAAAGTTCATAGATCAGGAAGTACACTTGCAGCATTTTGATCATTACCTTTATTACAGCGGCTATGAAGGAACCGCTTTGACCAAAGATATTCTTTTTCCGTTCATTTATGATCAGGGAGAATCGGAGTACACAATGCACACAAAGGAGAATCTGTTTCTGGATTTTTCAAAGTATATCGTCGGAAAAGGACATTATGCATACACTTTTGCACCGATCTACAAATTCCATAGCAATCATTATGTTCCACATATTTATACTAGAGATGAACGGAAAAAATTCCTGCAGGCAGTAGACAACTATCCCGTTAGAAACTGTAGTAACCGTCATATTATGGATCCGGTATTTTTTCGCATCATCATCGGTACAGGCTGTAGGCTTTCTGAGGTTCTGCATCTGAAAATATCCGATTATGACAGAAGTGCCGGGGCAATAAGGGTGATGCATTCAAAGAATTACAGAAGCCGCATTGTCCCTTTATGTGATTCTCTCAATAAAAGAGTATGTGAATATATAGATACCTTTCATGCTGGCAGCGATGAAGACACGTACTTGTTTCCAGGCAAAAACGGCTCTTTATCTACAACTGCTGCATATATCCATTTCCGAGACTACCTTTTTCTGGCAGGTATCCCACATACGGGAGATGGCCCACGCATACACGATTTCCGGCATACTCTGGCGGTTGAAAACCTCCGCAGATGGTCGCAGCAAAGAAAGGACCTTACTATTCTGCTTCCTTATCTTGCCGCTTACATGGGACATGTGGATACAAGCGCTACACAGTATTATCTCAGGCTGACTGCAGAGATATATCCTGAGCTGTTGGAACAAATGGAAGATGCATGTCTAAACATAATCCCGGAAGGAGGCTACACAGGTGAAGAATAATCCGACATTTTCATTCTATGTAACCAGTTACTTCAAGAAGTACCTTCCGGGGCAAAAGAATTTAAGCAATAACACTATACATGCGTATTCCGATGCTTTCAAGTTGCTTTTGACCTACTGCGAGGAAGAGAGAGGGATCAGGAGCAACAATCTTAAGATAGAGCAAATTGACAATGAGCTCATTACAGGTTATCTGGATTGGCTTGAAGAAAAAAGAGGTTGTAAACCCACCACGAGAAACCAGCGACTGATAGCTCTCCATTCATTTTGCAGTTATGTTCAGAAGCAGTCTCCGGAGAACATGCTTGGGCTACAATCCGTAATTGACATCAGCTACAAGAAGACTGGGAAAAGTGTGGTGCCATATCTGACTGAAAAGCAAATGGAACTACTTCTTTCGCAGCCGGCAGGAAATACGTGGCAATCTTACAGGGATAAGGTAATGATGTCTGTATTGTATGACACTGGTGCGAGAGTGCAGGAGCTGTGTGATCTGCGCATAAAGAATGTACGCCTGGAATCTCCGGCGACCATTATGCTGACAGGAAAAGGCAACAAATCCCGGCAAGTGCCCATAATGAGTGGTACCAAAGATCTATTGTGTTCGTATCTTTCGCATTACAAGTACAATCCTGGGATCAGCAAAGGAGATAATCCGTTATTCGCTAACCAACGAGGATTTCAATTGTCGCGGTGGGGAGTGTCTCATGTGATTAATAAATATGTTCAGATGGCCCAAAAAGAAGGATTGGATGTTGACTTCCCAATTACGCCTCATGTTTTCAGACACAGCAAAGCTGTTCATATGGTTCACGCAGGGATAAATCTAATTTATATTAGAGATTTTCTCGGACATGTGGACTGCTCCACAACAGAGATATATGCACGAATAGATACTGAAATGAAAAGAAAAGCAATTGAGGACGCATGTAAAGACATTACTCCAGACCAACAATTCAGCGATTGGAATGAAAACGATGACCTGATGCTATTCCTCAGAAACCTGTAGATGAAATGGGGAGTCTTTACGGGCAGGAGCGTTTAAAAATCCGCATCTGTGGTGAAGACTCACCATTTATTATTACTCAACATAATGAGCCAAATGTAGAGCTCTACATTTTCGACATCCTGCTGTGGTCAGGCGACCATTCACGTACATCGAGTTTTGGCGCTCCGCCATTCCAGGATACGAGATTGAGTTCTCTTGTCCAGCCATTGTCGTTTGGCTTATCAAGAGCACCTATCCTCTCTACAATTTCGACTTTGATCTGTTCTCTATCTGCCATAAATAATCCTCCTTATCTTTCCCATTCTCTGTGTGAAGGCCTGAGTCTATCCAGTTCGCCTTCAGCTCTGAAGCTGTATATACCGCTGTTTCCGGAGCCTACTATCACATGATCTAAGAACCTGACTCCTATAACATCACACGCTTCCATCAACCGTTTTGTAACTTCGCGGTCCTCCTGGCTCGGAGCTAGTTCAGCTCGATCAGCACCGGGATGATTATGCACAAACAGGCACGCTGCGGCCGATGAAAGCACAGCCGCCTTCATGATCTCGCGTGGGCTCACCATAGCTGAATCCAAAGTTCCGATGCTGCATATATTGAAGTTGATCGGCTGCCCGTTTGTCTTGAGATTCAGCACGGCAAATACTTCCCTGTCATACGTCGCAAGATCCTTTGCTATTACCTTGACCGCATCCTCCGGTGAGGCTATCTTTTCGGTGCTGTAAAGCGATGGCTCCCTGACCAGCCTTACATTGACCACTTTAAGTTCATTCGGATTACCCATCTTCCTGCCCATCATTCACCTCCTCCAGATCAACTGAAAGGATCGTTCCTTCCGGGAGCTGATCTACCAGTTCCCGCAGTCTCGCGAGATCAACTTCTTCAGTAGCCTGCGTTTTCATGTGTCTCGGTGAATACTCCGACTTTTGCGGTTCTATCATCATCTGCATTGCGTCTGACCTCCTTCTTCTCAGGCTTTGGATCAGTTCCTCCCATTATGAATGCATATGCGCTGTGGCTCTTGATCGCCTTCTGCAGAGCGAGGATCCCTCCTACTTCGTCAGTAGTAAAGCCATTTTCAAAAGCTACCTGCATATCTATGGAATTGACCTTCTTTTCTGTGTCAAAGCCCTTTTTCCCGAGCTTGTCCAGCAATTTCTGTATCGATTTCTCCATCTTTTTCCTCCGTTTCCTGCTTCCTTCCTAATATTTCCAGCATGCAGTACCCACAGAATGGTGCGAGTCTGTCGCGGTACCTGCAGTTATCCGGGCACTTAATCCTCATTCCCGGTGGCCTTGGGATTGGCTTCAATCAAAACACCTGCTGTCATCGAGTAGTTCATTACCGTAAGCTGTGAAAGTGTACCAATAGGTATGATCAAACTTGTCATCATTGAATACTCCGACCTTCATGATCCCCTTTTCTACCAGCTTGTTGACTGAGTGCCGCACCATATCCTCAGTCAGAAACGGTATATGAACTGTTATAGTTTTCTGAGTGCACTTGACCCAGAAGTATCCGTGCCTGTATGTCGTTTCATCGCTTGCTACCTGCAGGCCTCTTATGAAATCTGCAATCACTGCCTCTCTGAGTCCGCAGACTGCAGCGATGTCCATGTTGAATTTCCTCTCGTTGTAGTTCATTTCCCCTGTTCCCTCCTACATTCTCAAAACAAAATGGAGCGGCTACCTGTTTGATAGTCGCTCCACATCAGTTATTCTCTATTGATTGTTGCCAACATCAGGCAAACATCTCAGCATCCTCTTTGGCCTGTCTGCGCTTTCTTGCATACTCTCTGGCTACAAGGAACAGCATGCTGCCCATTGCAGCGGTAAAGAGGGCTCCATACAGCCACAGCATGGTGTTATCGCCTGTCTTAGGCGGAACGCTCTTGGCTGTCTTGGATACTTTTACAGTCTGACCTTCATCGTTCAGATCCTTGTGATCAGCAACGACAGTCTTATCTGCCTTAGAGACATCATCACCCTTCTTGAATTCATTAAGTCTGTAGCAGTTCTCAAATGCTACAAGCTCCTTACCGTCAAGGTTTGTTGTGTCGATGATGAAGCTTACCTTGGCTGTGCCGTCAGGTCTTGCCGGCTTGAACGGCTCACTCATAACAGTGACAGGCTTGCCGTGCTCTACAAGCGGATCACCGCTGTCCTTTACCATCAGTGTTCCCTCAAATACATACCACTTGGAAGTATCGAGTCCTTTGTATGCGATAGTGTCGATCAGCTGTGTATCCTTAGCTGCAGCAACAGTCTTGTCGCCCTTGCCGTTAGCAAGAGACGTTCCGATCACAGGCTTCTGAACAGGAGTCTGAGCTACGTCCTTCTTAGGTTCGAGCTTACCAGGCTCTTCAGGCTTCTCAGGGTTAGGATATGTCACGTTCACGCACTCAGCAGTGTTCCAGTAACCATCCTTATCATCTGTCTTGTTCTTCTGGTATGCCATGTTGGTGTCATGATTCTTCTCATCAAGAGAATCGGAATCCTTGGCATTAGCTGCAAGGTATGCCTTCGCTTCGTCCTTTACAACAGCAGTGTAAGTGACAGTAGCTTTCTCTCCAACATTCAGAGTGATGTTAGCGACCTTGTCATCTTTACCCTTGTTGTTCCATGTTCCCTTGCCGGTGAACTTAACATCTTTCAGTACAGGAACAGTGAAGTACTCAGGGTTCTGAGTGAACTGGTCAGTAACATCCATTGTGATCTCGATGTTACCTGTGTTCTCGATGTGGACTTCGTATTCAACTTCGTCCTGTGCAAAGAAGCCGTACTTATCTCCGGCAGACGGAGCCTTTGTAGTACGGATCTTGTACATCTCGTACTTAGGATCCAGCTTTTCCCAGGTTACAGTCTGACCTTCATCATCGATCTCTTCGTGTCTTGCAGCCACGTGTCCTTCACTGTCGAATACCTTTTCAAACACTACTGTGTCCTTGCCGTAGAGGCTGGTTGCATCGAATGTGAATGTGACCTTGACCTTGCCGTTGCTCATGAATGTCTTGAATTCCTGTTCAGCAGTGATCTGCTTTCCGTTCATATCAAGTACCGGCGCCTTGGTAGCCTTGTCCATCAGGACTCCCTTGGCTGTGTAGGTCTCACCCTTCTTGAGGTTCTTGTACTCGATTACGTCAACGAGTTTGATCTCCTTCTGAGGTCTGATGTTCTTGTTCTTTCCGTCAACGGAAGCTGTAGTTCCGATCTCAGGGACGTCATCAGTGATGGTCTCAAGATCAACGAAGCCATTCTGGCTCTTCTGATCTACTGTGAAGTAGAACTTCTGAAGGATATATCCCTCGTTATGCTCACATGGCATCTCTTCAAGGATATATGAGTCATAAGGGAGTGCTCCGAACTTGCTGTTCATAGGAGCCTTGTCTCCGAACTCACCTGTTCCGAACCATACTCCGTGAAGGATATCCTGAGATCTTTTCTCGAGATCTGCAGTCTTTATTTCCTTAGCTTCAAGCAGGTCATCGAACGGGTTCTGCTTTCTTGCAGTATCTGCATCCTCATCCTCATCGAGGTCCCCGGCAGCTCTTCTGTCCTTAGTGGAGAAGAAACCATTCTTGTCAGTTACGACTACATGAGTCTCACCGTTGGTAACAGAAATGATCTTGAACGGAACAAACGAGAATCTCTCGGAAGTTGAATCAGCGATCTTGGTTCCCTGGACATCTGATCTGTAGACATAATCATCGAAAGTAAGAGCCATCTCGTTCTTATTGTCGTCAAAGCTGACGATCACACCATCTTCTCTGATGGTAAACATGTGCTCTGTCTTGTCTGTTCTCTGGTATGTCTCATTTGTCTTGGACTCGCGGATAGTGTAGGTTCCGTATGGAAGGTCATCTGCCAGAGTCTCAGCAGTATATGCCTTCTTTTCTTCGTTCCAGTGGACTGTGATCTTGCCAACGTCCTTGCCGGAAGGGATCCTCTTGATCTCTTCGCTTTCAAAGAGATCCTTCTTGGATTCGAGCTTCTTCCAGTCGACCTTGTCAGTCTTGTTATCGAGATCCTTGCGGACTACTACGTCTCTTCCGGAAACGTTCTTGATGGTCATCACGATGTCATCAAGTCTTGCTCCTCCGAGAGCCTCGGACTTTACGAGCTCTTTATCTCTCTTGATGATCTGTACGCCGCCTCTCTCTACTGCTTCTCTTACCTTGTCTTCAGTCAGGTCAATGATCTTTCCGTCCTCACGGATAGTGAATGCTCTGGACCACTCAGTGTTCAGAAGATATCCCTTGGAAGGCTTAGTTTCCTTTACAAGATATGATCCGTAAGGGAGTGCGTGCGCATCCGAGGTCGCGATGCCATCAGCATTTGTAGTGATCGTGAGAGCTGCTCCGCCCTTTTCGATCTCCTTACCGCCAATCATGATTGTTTCCTTTGACTGGTTGTAGATAGTGAATTCAGCACCAGCGAGTGTTGCATCACCCTGGGCATAATTGGTATCCAGATCGTTATCGATCTTGGCTACCTTGACTCCGCCACGCTTGATCGTGTCATTTCCTTTGATAGATTCGTTATAGGTCTTAACATGGAGGTTGTCTGTTCCATCCTCAGTGATGGTTACCTCAAGGATCTCATCATTGACAAGATAACCTTCCGGTGCCTTGACCTCCTGAATCAGATATGTTCCCAGTGGATAGCATACCTTTCCGTCCTTGTCCTTATACAGGGAATCACTGGAATAACCGGATGCAAATGTCGGGTTCTGTCCATCGATCTTACCGTGCTCATCAGTTACAAAATGCCATGTCCTTACAGGAGCGTCTGCCTTTGCTGCCTTGAGGAGCACTTCCTGATTCTTGAGTCTGTCGTAATACTCGAACTTATATACAGCGCCCTTAAGTGTCGCATCACCCTCACCGTGATCATGCGGATAGCCTACAGGATTCTTTGTCAGCAGGAGCTGCACAAGATCAGTGATAGGTTCATCCTTCGCAGTGAATGTGGTAGTCTCTTCGGACACGACTTTCACTGAATATGTCTCGTCATCCTTAGCATATCCCGGAGGTGCATAAGTCTCTTTCACCGTGTACTTGCCCTCCAGGAGCTCGATAGTGTTGCTCTCGCCATTGGCTTTAAGAGTGAGAGTACCCGCTGCTTTATTTGAGCTGTCATATACCGTGTACTCGGCTCCTTCGATAGAATAGCAGCTGTTGCCGTCTGTGATCGAGGTCCTGTTCGATACCTTTTTCATGGTCAGATATCCCGGAGCTTCAAGATAGCCGACTATCATGTCCTGTACTCCGGACATATAGCAGATGAACACCTTGAAGCTGTCAGGGACAGCATCATCCTTTGAACTGTCCGCCTTCCACAGAGCATCGCCCAGCTTCTTGGCTTTGGTCCACACATCGCCGAGTCCGGATGCATGTGTACCTCCCCAAGTGGCCATGTCGGATGGCCTGCCTGCATAGACATAAGACAGAGCCATGTGGGCGATTCCCCAGTCCTTGCTGAAATCTCCTGTGTAATAGTCGCCCTTAATGTTCTTGATGTTCTTGTCATAACCTGGATAGGAAGGCGAATAGTAGACGATATTCCTGAGGGCGTTCCACTTGCCCTTGTCGTCCTCATCCGTGACGACTTTATCTACCGTCACCGTTCCTGTAGGAGGTGAATTCTTCGCCGGCTGCACGCAGTATGAATATCTGCTGCCGAGGTCATCACCAAGGTCACACTTTCTTGAATTGCTGTATCCTCCATCGCCGGATCCATATCTGATCTGGCCTCCGTCGGTCACAGTATACTTGCTGCCGACCTTGCCGCCGAATGCTGATGCTTCCTGGGTCGCGATCGGGATCACTGAGCCGAGCACCATGATCAGGGCAAGTGTCATTGTGAGCATTCGCTTGAATGCATCGATAAACTTATTATCTGTCATTGCTTCTCCTTTCTGCTAAATGCACATGAATGCGAGGATGATCACCGGCAGGCTGAGAACTACGCAGATCCCTGTCAGGATCCAGCTGAGCCGGTTGGCTGCCTTCTCGCTGAGATAGAGCTGCATTCCTGTCTCATCCGTGCACATGATTACCTCGTCATTCGGTTTGTTATCTTTGGTTTTCGTCATTGATCGTCCTTTCCCGCAAATCCGAGCATGAAAAAAGGCGCCCTGGTCATTTCTGACTAGAGCGCCTTATGTGCTGCGATATTGCGATTATTATTAATATATTATGTTATGTGATACTTATCTCTTCTTCGGGTAGTAACAGGTAGTTCTAGAGGAGGGGTTACAGGGGAGGAGATGTGTAATTGTGTCCACAATGAAATAGTCATTTAGTATATGCGGAACACATTATCTCGCTTCATCTCTCGTTTTCTGCCGATCCCGATGTCTCCCATAGTATTCCATAGCTGCGGCAATATAGTCCTCACGCTTGGATATAGGGAGATCCGGTGGGAATAGTCTGCTGAATCTATCTCCCCTAAGGACTATTCTCTCCTTCTGATTTGGTTTCTCCTCCAGCATGATTGCTTCAATGGATTCAGGTGTGAGTTTTCCTTCCTCTGCCATCCTCCGCATACGTTTCGCTTGAGTGTGTGATGGCGTGCACTGCTCGATCTCCATGCATTCCCATATATGCCCCTGCTTCAGCCTTGGAATATATGAGAGCTCTACTGCAGGTCTGAGTGCAATCACTCCGTCATCAACCATATCCAGTATCTCAGGGATTAGTTCAGTAAGGCGGATATATCTTCTGATCTGGTCCTTGCTCTCTCCCACTTGCTCTCCAAGTTCCACATCTGATCTACCTAAATTAGTCGCCACTGGCGACGCATTTTTTGGCCTTCCCACCTGTCGCTTCATCGCATCAAGTTTCATCTTATATGCGAAGGCTTTCTCACTTGGCAGGATCTTTGATCTCTGGAAATTGGCATCCACCATGAATATCGTGGCTTCATCCCGGCTCATCTCTACTATCTCACATCTGAGCGTCGGAATACCCGCGATCTGACAGGCCCTCAGTCTCCTGTGTCCGGACAGCAGCTCATACCTTCCGTCTTCCTTCTTTCGTACTGTGGCCGGTGTAAGGATCCCATTTGTTTTGATTGACTCCGCGAGGTTCATCATATCCTCATCGTCCAGAACCTTAAATGGATGATCTGGGAACGGATCTATTTCCTCAAGCGGTATCTCATATATCCTCTTGAGCTTCGCATCATCTCTTTCTTCCTGGGATGAAAACAGCTCATCGAGTGATGGAAGTCTCATCTCTACGCTTTTCTCGTTCGCCAATTCTCATCACCTCTTTCGTCAATTCCTCATATGCCTTTGCAGGCTTCGAATCACTGTCATATGCATAGATACTCTGACCTGCTTTTGAAGCTTCTGCCGCTTTTACTGCAACAGGTATCTGTGTATCGAAGATCCTGATCTTCATCCCGTACTTCATCCTTATTGTGTCTATGACTTCCTTCGCAAGGTTTGTGCGGTTGTCAACGAGAGTCATGACAATGCCTCCGATCCTGAGCTTATCGTTGGTATGGTTCCTGACCATATCTATGCTCCTCATCAGCTGTGTCATGCCCTTAGCAGGCAAAAATTGCGCCTGTACGGGGATTATTACACTGTCGGCAGCCGTCAGGGCATTTATGGTTATCATGCCGAGAGAAGGCATACAATCGATCAGGATATAGTCGTAATCGTTTTTCACACTCTTCAGAAGATTCGACAGCACCTTTTCTCTGCTCATTGCATTAACCAGCTGACTCTCCATAGACGACAGGTCAAGATTGGAAGGGATCAGGTCGACTCCTTCAGGATGATGGATTATTGTATCCCGCACTGCCGGTCTGTATTCCTGTGTAGCAAGATACATCAGTCTCCCAAGCGAGTTTTCAAGTGCATCTCCGTTCCATCCGAGTGATGCAGTCAAATCGCTTTGAGGATCGGCATCCACAAGGAGAACTCTCTTTCCCTGGCGAGCTAAACCAACGCCCAGATTCAGAGTAGTCGTTGTCTTGCCTACTCCTCCCTTCTGATTGCATATTGCTATAGTCTTTGCCATCAATCCACCTCCCTCACCGGTATCCTGATAACAGCCGAGCATTCTTCATCACCGCAGTTTTCAATCATTGAGTTTATCCTGAACCATTCGAAGACGTCCTGATCAGAAAGCGTATCCTGAAAGCGCCAGTATATCGATTCTTCATACTCTTCACATTCTTTCAGAAGGTCCAGTTCCTCTGCTGCATGGACCATACCTTTTATTAGGAACATTTCCTGAAGCATGCCGACCAGTGCATCTGCATCGCTCGCCTGAAGCCTCCTGACTATCTGCTTCGCGATACCCATGTCCAACCCGTCGATCATTTCAGAGAATCTCTCTGCGGTGGCTTCCGCAAGATGGTCTGCGATATTGTACGCAAGTCTTCCGGCCTCCGATAGTTCAGATTTCTCTTCATCTTCCCCTGCATCATCATTCTCGTTCCTACCCTGGCTGATAGCTTCATTGAGATCTTCTGCGATTTTCTTTTCCTCATCAGTAATTCCCGTATCTTTTTCCTTCAGTATATTGAACATAATCGATCCTTTCTCCGGTAATTCCGGCAGTAACAAAAAACTCCGCGCCTCATTGCACGGAGCTATGTATTCAGCCGGAGTACGGCAGGAGAAATCGTTAGTCCACGAACTTAATAAGAAGGTCATCTATTGCATCGGTGTATCGGCCTTCAGCAAGAAGCTGATTCTTAAACTCAACAAGAGCCATAACTATTATCCTGACCTCATCATAAGTAAATTTAAATTTCGGTTTGAACATCAGTCTCACCTCTTTCTGTATTCCCTGGCAGGTTTCTTTCATATTTGCTTTACGACTTGATTATAAATATGGTAACCATGGACCGACAATTGTATAAAGTCGTGGGTTCGATTCCCTAGTCTCTTTAAGGGAATCGAAGTTGATCCTTACCCCTTGAAAAACAGGCATTCTTAAAAATGAGCGAAATATAACTTCGCTTCTGTAGACCCGCACGGGACATCCCACCATTTTTACCCCAACGGCATGGACCAGTATGGACTTTTATGGACTTCGGTGGACTTTCCTCGAAACTCTCAAATACAGCAAAATCAAGGAATCTAAGCAAAATAAAGGACTCCGTGGGTATGTCTCGGAGCCCGATTTATGGAGCGGGTGAAGGGAATCGAACCCTCGACGTAAGCTTGGGAAGCTCAAGTTTTGCCATTAAACTACACCCGCTTATTGTACGCTTCTCTGAAGCGCACGATAAGTATAACTCATTTTTGTGATGATTTAAACGGTTTTCTGACTGTGTTCTTAGCCGAGCTCTTCTATTGTCGCCTTGATTATTGCAGGCAGCTCGCGGCATCTGTTTTCAGCCACCGCTGCGACTGAAACGCGCACGCCTCCGTTTACCGGAATGAGGAAAATGTCCTTTTGCCCGAGCGCATTAATGAGGGCGTCAGGATCTTTATATGGAATCGTAACGAAGAAACCTGCACGGAAAGGCACGATTCCGAGGCCGCACTCTGCGGCTGCATTTTCAAAGGCTTTTCCTCTTGCAAGCAGCATATCTCTACAGTATCTGCGTTCAGAATCCGTTTCTGCCAGCAGTTCAGGGTCGCCGTAAATCTTCTCTATTACAGTCTGCGGTGCTCTTGGTGAATTTGACCAGGCAGTTCTTGCATAGAAAGAGCAGACTTTTTCAAATTCTGCGGCTATCTCCGGGGTATGTGCAAGGCAAAGCATTGCTCCGCATCGTGCACCGTACATGGTAAATGTCTTTGATGCGCTGTACGCAATTACAGGAAGGATATTCCCTCTGAGATTGTCTATCACAGGAAGGAACTGCCTTACCTCATCTTCTTCCCCTGCGAAGTCAATATATGCTGCATCAACAATCAGGGTCACTTTCTTGTCCAGGCTGACGCCGTCAAGCACCTTCTTGACGCCATACCAGTCGTCCTTTGAAAGTGAGTATCCTGTCGGATTGCTTGCCGGTGTGTTCAGAATGATCACCAGATACTCCTGATTTCTAAGTAGTTTGCTTACCTTGTATTCAAAATCTCCGATGTTGAAATTACCCTCTTCATCGAACATCTCAAAGGTCTCAAGGGATTTGCCCTGCTCTGAAGCGATATTGCCATACGGTCCCCAATACCAGCTGTGCGTTAGAATTCTGTCCCCGGGACATGAATAATTATTGACAGCATTGCTTATTGAGCCTGTGCCGCCCGGTGTAGCTACAATCCCAACGTAGCTCCTTGGCTCATAAGATCCGAAAGCAGCCTTTCTGATCGCTTCTCTGAATCCCGGAGTACCGGCAATTGGCGCATATTCGGCAAAGTCTGCACCTGACAGCTCCTTAAATGTTCTTGCGACAGGTCCGAGAACTACGAGATTGGCGTCATCATCGTACAGAGCTCCTACTGTAGCGTTAGTTACAGCTTGCTGTCCTTTTTCAGCGATTGCTGCTTTGGCTTTGGCTACTGCAGTGAAATTTCTGTCTCTTTCTGGGATGTCTCTGCCGTTGAAGGCAGCCATCGAAGTTATTCTCATTTCTGAATCTCCTGAATCTGTTTCTGCAAATGAATTCGTTTCCGCAGCATTGCGCGGAACTCTGCGCCCTATTACAACGCGCTTTATCTTCTCGCCGAGGCCGCTGAATTTTGCCTCATACTCAGTCTCTATATTAAATGCTTCGCGTTCCTGAGGATCACTGATTGACATTACCTCTGCATGAAGGTCTCTTGTGATATCCAGTATCTTCAGATCAGCCGCAAGTATTTCCTCAATCGACCACTCAAAGAGCCCTGTATTATCTGTCTTGAATGTCACCGTGCCGTCATCTGAAAGGACACGGAAGTATGATTTCAGTCTCTCTCTGTATGTGAGTCTCCTTCTGTACCAGTAGTTCTTCGGAAGAGGATCACTGAAATTGAGGTACATGCCGGTAACCTCTCCATCCGAAAACCACTCTGACAGATCCTCGGCAAATTCCGGAATGAAGACAACATTGGTAAGGGCTTTTGCCCGAACCTTCTCCATTGCCCTGAGCATTACACTCTG
>JBGUIG010000099.1:0-8165 GCA_045112795.1 Anaerovoracaceae bacterium
AAGATGGGTAAAGGCATCAGCCTGACGGCGGATGAAATAGAGAAGCTGAAAGAATTGCTTTAAATGAGAAACTTATATGGATCAGGAAAGGTTCAGCCAAGAGCTGATTGACAGGGTCATCGAACTGTCAAGGGCATTCATGTAAAAGAGACGTCAAGGAGGACTTATGCAAGATATTATAAAAGATCCTTTTGAAGAATACATAAGACAATCAGACCCTGATAAAAGAGCACTTGGGTATGCGTGGTATACAGCTATTGGCCTGCAGGATGTTGATGGGCTCAAAACATCTGACTACCTGAGGAAAACGGCCGAGGACAATATCAATGGGCATATCACTTTGGCTGATGCAAGCAGACTGATTGAGAGCTATTATGAAGAAACTTCCAATGATGAGCCTGATGACAATAAGGAAGCAGATATAGTATCTACGCGGATAGCAAGAATGCTTGCGGAAGATGCATTCACTTTTTCAGTTCCTCAATATATAAGCATTCACAAAAGATTATTTGAGGGCATTTACTCACACGCTGGTAAAATACGTGACTACAACATTTCCAAAAAAGAATGGGTACTAGATGGAGATACTGTGCGTTACGGAAACTATTCTGAATTAGAGCAGTTGCTTGAATACGATATCCGGACAGAAAAGGAATATACGTACAAGTATGATAATATTTCGAACCTGATCAAACATCTTGCAAGATTCATTTCAAGATTATGGCAAATACATGCATTCGGAGAAGGAAATACCAGAACTACAGCTGTTTTCTTCATCAAGTATCTGAGATCTGTTGGCTTCGATGTAACTAATGACATATTTGCGAGACATTCATGGTATTTCAGGAATGCTCTTGTGAGAGCAAATTATAACAATTATCCTGCAGGTGTAAGTGAGACTACTGAATATCTGGAATTATTCCTGAGAAATCTACTTCTTAATGAGGATAACGAACTTAAGAACAGATATCTCCATATTAGATGGAACGATGTAAAACAGGACATTGAGGAGACAAAACAGGACATTGAACCGCAAAAACAGGACATTGAGCCATTGAAACAGGACATCTTTATTCCGGATGAAATAGGAAATAAGACAAAACAGCATATTTTGACTATTTTCTATGAATATGGGTATGAGAAGTTCTTTGGACGTTCTGAAGTAATGCATCTATTAAGCATCACAGCATCGCCGGCATCAGCCCTGATCAAAAAGATGGTAAATGCAGGAATAATTTATCCAATCAAAGGTAAAGGGAAAGGCAAGTATTTGTTCAGATAACCTTAGTTTTCTGAAGGACTGGAAGGGTACGAGGTATAAGCCATATGAAAACAGCGATAGTATATTACTCTCAGCATCACGGCAATACTAAGAAGCTGCTGGATGCTATAGCAGAAAAGCACGATGTAACACTTATTGATGTAGTCAGAGACAAGGATGTTGATATATCTGAATATGACAGGATCGGACTTGCATCCGGTATATATTTCAGCGCATTCGCAAAGCAGATCATTGCTTTTGCCGAAGAGAAGCTGCCGGAAAACAAGGAAGTGTTCTTCATCGCTACATGCGGCGCCGCGCCGACAGACTCGTTCTTCAATGGCATCCGCAAGATCACGGACAGCAAACACTGCCGTTTTGCCGGACAGTATATTTGCACCGGTTACGACACCTTCGGACCTTTCAAATTGGTGGGAGGCCTCAAGAAGGGACACCCGGATGCAGACGAGATCCGCAAGGCAGTAGAGTTCTATGAGGGAATGAAGTGATTATCAGAGCATATAAGGACGATGACCTTCCAGAGACATTGGCAGGAAGTTGCTCTGTAGCTCTCGGATATGCAGACTGTGAACAGCCGGCAGCAAAGCCGCGCAGAGAAGGTTACACAGTAAGAGTTTAATATGAGTCAGTAGCAGGTACTGAAAATATAAGTATTCACGAGCGAATTGTCCCGATAATCGGCAATTCGCTTTTATCTTGCAAAATTGTGAACATACGTTCTTGAAATTGACATAGCCATCTCCTATAATATAGATGCTCGAGCATAAAAATAAAACATATCTGGAACGAATTTTGGTGTACTGGAGGAACCATGAAATGGAAAGTATGATAGAAAAAGCTGAGAATGCAGATAAATATGAACTGATGTCAGACGGAATTGTCGCAGAGATCGAAGATAAACTTTTTATGATTTTCACATATGGACCGGAACCAAGGTACTACCTTGCAGATATACATGCCGGGAAGATAGTTGCAGCGATCAGCATGTTTGAGGGCTGCAGATGTGTGCTTGCAAATTATGAGCAAGAGGGCTGGAGAATAGATGCCATAGATGAGAATGGAAGCGTTGACGGAAGTATAAAACTCTGCAGAACAGGTATCGATCTTAAGACAATGAGTAAGACGAGCCGTAAAAGAGCTTCTATGAAAGGGGATGTACCAAGAGTTATTGCAAGCGACTTCAAGGAGGCTGGTGATCATGGTACAGTCCATAGATGTCATCGTGATCTTCGACAAAATGATGAAAGAGCCTAAGCCCGTAAGGTTCAAGATCTATGATTGCGGGCGATGGAAATCCGTTAACGTGGATAGGATATACAATACCGAATGGATGCGGCTTGATGGCAAAGTGCAGATCGTATACAGCTGTGCTTCCAGAAGCTGCAATGGGCAGATGATCAACTATAAGCTCAGGTACATACAGCAGGAGATTCGATGGGAGATGGAAATGGATGGTCCTGTCATGAAAGCCGGACGGAAAATATCCTGAAAGATTTGATAAAACACACTATTAGATAAAGAAGAATTGTCTGCGGCTTTTGCCACAGATCATTGGCTGGGGTGATACGGGACCTTTTCCCTTGTTCCATACATCCTGGCTCATGAACATAAGGGATTTGCTGCATACGATCATTCAGAAGGGAGTTCAAAATGAGAACGGAAGGAAGTTTGGAATCAAGAATCAATAATCTGTGCTCGATTGCGGGATACACGGAAGATGAGATGCAGAAGCTCGGAACAAAGCTTCTCAGGATATTCCGGGATGTATGCAGGAACAACAAGCTCGATGCGGACGATATTATCGAAGATCTCTGCAGTGATTCATTCGAAAGTGATGAATACAGAAGGATGAATGAGTCACTTGTCAGACTGGAGTTCTTTGCATCAGAGAGCACTCGCAGCAGGTATGAGAGCGAAATAAGCAAGACTATGAAGACCGCCTGGATGCTCAAGGTGATGGAAACGCTCAAGATGAATGTTTACAGCTTTGATGGTTACGGGCCTGAGTTTGTCAGCATCCTGACTCTGTGCTATATGAGCAGTTTCAAATATACGGAGCAGGAGATCCTTGCTGAACTTAATATATCGAGACAGAATTTCTATAAAAAGAAGAAGTACGCAACTATCCTCTTCGCTCTTGAGTTTGAGGAATTCAAGCAGGATATCTCTGTGCGCTGCAATCCGGTGATGAAGAGCAGCAGGCAGATGACAATAGATGATTTCATGGATCAAAGCAGAGACTTTTCGGAGACTTTTCAGAGACAAAGCGAAGTACGAAGCGGCATATATTGAAGCGACGATGCCGGTACTGACTTGATACTTTCCACGATGTAGACTGTATATGCTGGCAGACCAGCAGCTTAAAACTTAATACATGAGGGCAAGGCCTCGCATTCACGAAAGTGGGTGCGGGGCTATTTTTATACCCTGATTTTGGCTGCATGTCTGCCGGACATCATACAGAAAGGAAAGACAGACATGCAGAACAGCAACAATTACTACAACGGACTGGAGGATGTTTTAAAAGAATCTGGCAGAGCGGCAAGTGAACTGAAGAGATTGCCGGGATCCTTTTCAGAAACACTAAATGAACTCATGAAAAAGAGGAAACTATCAAGAGCAAGGCTTTCAATTGAGAGCAATCTCTCCGAATCAACTATCAGCAGAATGAAAGCAAGTGACGATAACAACTTTACTAAGCAGGTAGTCATCGCAGTCTGCATCGGACTTAGACTGTCACCTGCAGAAGCATTTTCTCTTATAGATAAATCAAGCTGCAAGCTGGTAATGACAAATGAGCAGGATGTTGCTTACTTTCATGTTCTTTCAAGCTGTGGGCAGTACCCGATTGAAGATGTGAATGAGATGCTTCGGATAAATGGCTATGAAGAGCTCGGAGGAAAATAATTTTTCATATGGGTGTGTCAGACTCTGACACAGTTTTTTAACGAAAAATCAAGGTGTTCAGCCTGCAACCAATCAGAAAACGTTGAAATTTCAACGAAAAAATGTAGCAGACTCTGAAACGACTTTTGAATGTGTTTTGGCGAAAATAAGGGCGAAGCAAAGGAGTACCGGCTGCAGACAGGACTCAGGAAGGAGCCAACAAACAGCAGCCAAAGGACTCCGCGAAACGGACCTTGAAAACTGAATACACATTCATCAGGAACTTTCTCTGAGATATAGGGCTAATCCCTTGAGCATGTGAGGTCGAAGCGCGATGACCCGTAAGGAGAGCGAACAACTATCTGGACCCTGAAGGCGGACAGCAACCGCAATAGTGCGATGACAGTCTCAGAGGACAATGATACTTCCGTCCAGTCACAGCCCTGAAGGCAGCTTCGGGATCACGCAATGAGGGCGGCTCGGGGAGACACCCGGAGGAGGCTCACAGCCTCATGAGGAAGAGTAGCTGCCTTCCGCCTGAATGATTTCCCGAACAGACCTGGGGGAGCCGAGGACAAATACAGGTGCTGGTAATAAACAGAGCAGCAGGAGACTTAACACTTTTCCTGCTGCTCTGTGGCGAAAGATACATAGACAATCTGCAGTAAAGGAGAAAGCATATATGAATACAGTACCAATGAGAGAACCTGATCCGAATGATGACATGGGAGTGACTATCGACGCGATACTCACAAGACCGGCACTCAGGATCAGGTATATGAAAGGTGACTTCGATGACTGGAAGTCGATCATAGGAGATGAGGATCTTGAATACGGGATCAGGCAGCTCCCGGAGAAGGAGCAGGCTATCCTGGAGAAATACTATCTGCAGCAGAAGACGCTTCTGGATATCTCGAGAGATCTGGATATACCTGCGAGCATCATCGGCGGATACCTCATAGCGATAGAGACGAGGCTGATAATCTATGCCTAGAAGGAAGAAAAAGCAGGCCCATGTGCAGTCTCCCTGCTTCAGGATAAGGCGGGGAGACATATACCTTGCAGACCTTGGGACCAAGGCGGATGTTATCGGGAGCGAACAATTTGGGGTGCGTCCTGTTCTGATCACGCAGTGCAATCGTCAGAATGACAGATCGACGACATACATCATCGTCATAATCACAAGCGAGATCAAGAAGACCAGGATGGACACGCACGTGATACTTCCGATGGTCAAAGGGCTGTCCAGACAGTCGATGGCGTGCTGCGAGCAGCGTTTCACCATAGGCCGCCTGAGGCTACTGGAGTACAGGGGACACCTGGACAATAAGACAATGAAGAGAATAACTAGGGCCTGCCGCCTGGCGGAGGCTCAGGACAGAGATAAACTGCCGCGCTTCTACAGAGGAAGGCGGCATTTTTCATATGGAAAGGCCGGTAATTATAGTGGAAAAATACGAAAAGTCAATTCTGCAAAGCATGGAACTCGCATGCTTGGCAAGAGCGAGAGCCGAGGGCTTAATTAGTGATATGGAATACATCACACTATCTTGCAAGATAAACGATATGTTCAGAGAAGATAAGAAATATGACTGTATAGTAGGAGGCTAGCAATGGCTGAAGTAAAAGTAATAAAGGCAAACAGGGACAGTATTGTCCGGAGGGGTGTGAATATCAAACAGCTGAGGGTGGCTGCATACTGCAGAGTAAGTACAGATACTGAAGACCAGATCAACAGTTACAACTCTCAGTTGCAGTACTATACCGACCTCATAGCTTCGAAGCCGGAATGGCAGATGGCAGGGATATACTCTGATGCTGCCATTACCGGAACCAAGGTCGATAAGAGAGAGGGATTCAGAAACATGATAGCTGACTGCACCTCCGGGAAGATCGACCTCGTTATAACCAAATCCATATCCAGATTCGCAAGAAACACTCTGGATACGCTTAAGTATGTGCGTCTTCTTAAGGACAAAGGTGTGTCGGTAATATTCGAGGATGAGAACATAAACACTATGGCTATGGAAGGCGAGCTGCTTCTGACAGTCCTCAGTTCGGTAGCGCAGCAGGAAGTGGAGAACATCTCTGCCAATGTTAAGAAGGGCCTTCAGATGAAAATGGCCAGAGGCGAGATGATCGGCTTCAATGGCTGCCTCGGTTATGATTATCACCCGGAAAACAAGACGATCACAGTGAATGAAAGAGAAGCGGCTATAGTAAAGCGCATCTTCAATAGATATATAGATGGTGCCGGCTGCAAATTCATAGCTGACGAGCTTCGCGAGATGGGCGCACTGAAAAAGGACGGGACCTCGGACTGGACAGAATGCCATATCCGCGGGATCCTTCAGAATGTGAAATACCAGGGGGATCTCATGATGGGATCTACATATACGACTGACCCTATTTCAAAACGCCGCGTGATCAACAGAGGCGAGCAGGATATGTACTATATGCGAGATCACCATCAGCCGATCGTTTCAAGGGAACTGTTTGAGGAAGCTCAGAAAGTGCGCATATCCAGAAGACAGAAACAGAGACGAAAGGATGACAGAGTCCCTCTTACGTTCAAGCATTATCCATTCAGCGGGATGATCAAATGCGGATACTGCGGAACGACTTTCACCAGAAAGACTGTGCATGGCAATTATGAGCAGTACAAAAGATACATATGGCAGTGTACGAACTACATCAAGAACGGGAAGAGGAGCTGCCCGAAGTGTAAGGCTATCAGAGAAGAGATACTCGAAGGAGCATTTGTAGATGCATACAATCTTCTCTGCCAGGATGAGAAAAAAAGAAAGCTTCTGACAATGGCACTTGATGCGTCTTTTGATCTCATGGAAGGTCTTGCTCCATCAGATGAACTGGATAAGCTCAAGGAAAAGCTTGAGAAAGAAAAGGAACGTAAGCAGAAGATAATCGACCTCCTGATCTCCGAAAGGATAGGCGAGGAAGCCTACGAGAACAGGATGGCGATCACTGAAGGCAAGATCATAAATCTCAAGAACAAGATCGACAGATTCGAGCTCAGACAATCTGAAATAAGCACAAGGACCAGGGGCCTGAGAGAATTAAAGAGGAAAATCGATAATAGTGAAATGCTCACCGGATTCGATGTTGCAACCTTCGAGGCTTTGGTCAAGTACATCATCATAGGCGGCGAGGATGAGTATGGAGAAGATGACCCGCACAGGATCATATTTGTTATCAGCAACGGAGAGAAAATCGTCGCCACAGGAAAGGATTATAAACAGCAGAAAAGCAGAGAAACAGCTGAAACATTTCGGCGTGAAAGATCTGATGAAGCATTTGTGGAAGTGCTCAGCTTCAACTACTATGCAGATCATGTGGATTTCGACAGATTAGAGGATGGCCAGAAAAAGAACCTGCGTAACAGCACACGGGTGAGTATGGTCATTCCGGTAATTGCAGATGCGGCAGCAGGCGCTTTGCCGGTGCCTGCTGCATCGTAGAACTTACATAACGAAGAAAACATCGCAGCAGAGGATCGCGTAAGCGGTCCTTGTTGCTTATATATACAGATTCCTCCGTATTTTAAAGGGCTGAGGCGGGCAGAGGAGACGATTAAAGTGCGGAGTTACAGGATAGCCGGAAGGCAATAATTATTTAAGAAGGAGAATAAGTAAATGGTATATATAACAGGTGACACACATATCCCTGTCGATATCCATAAGCTGAACACTCAGCGTTTTGAAGGCCAGAAGTCTATGACCAAGGATGATTATCTTATAATCTGCGGAGACTTCGGCCTTCTTTTCAATTACAGGGAAACAGGATACAGCGTTCCTGCGTGTCCGGAGGATACTTGCTGGACCAAAGAGGAACTGTACTGGTATGAATGGCTCAACGAAAAGCCGTTCACTACGTTATGGGTAGACGGGAATCATGAGAACTTTGACAGACTGAAGAAATATAAGACCTGCAAATGGCATGGCGGTAAAGTGCAGATGATATCTGACTCCATAATCCA
>JBGUIG010000100.1:0-9350 GCA_045112795.1 Anaerovoracaceae bacterium
CACTGCTGTTGTCAACAGTTACATCGACACCGTTCTTACGGAGTTCCTTGCGGACTTCTTCAGCATAATCAGCAACCTTGTCAGAGATAGGCAGGATCCTTACCTGCTCAGGGCAAAGCCATGTAGGCAGATTGCCTGCGTAGTGTTCGAGGAGCCATGCGAGTGTACGCTCATAGCATCCGATCGATGTGCGGTGGATGATGTACGGGCGCTTTCTCTGGCCGTCTCTGTCTATATAGTACATGTCGTAACGCTCTGCAAGGAAAGTATCGATCTGGATTGTGATCATTGTATCTTCCTTGCCGTATACATTCTTAGCCTGAATGTCGAGCTTAGGACCGTAGAAAGCAGCTTCACCTGCAGCTTCCTTGAATTCGAGGCCGATGTCATTGAGGATGTCTCTCATGAATCCTTCTACGCGGTCCCATTCCTCAGCTGTTCCGAGGTAGTTCTCAGCATGCTCAGGATCCCACTTTGACAGGCGGTATGTTACATCGCCTTCAAGTCCGAGTGTTGTGAGGCAGTACTTAGCCAGCTCAACGCAGCCCTTGAATTCTTCTTCAAGCTGATCCTGTGCGACAACAAGGTGTCCTTCAGAAATGGTGAACTGACGTACTCTTGTGAGTCCGTGCATCTCTCCTGCCTGCTCATTTCTGAACAGAGTGGAAGTCTCACCCATTCTGTAAGGCAGATCTCTGTAGCTCTTCTGACGTGCTTTATATACATAGTACTGGAACGGGCAAGTCATCGGGCGCAGTGCCATTACATCGCTGTCAGCATCGTTTTCGATGAGCTTCAGGTCCTCAACTCCGTGGATCTCAGCTGAACGGTCCTCAGAAGCCATGAGGTCATCAAGGCTGTCATATCCGAGGAGGAACATTCCGTCTTTGTAGTGATACCAGTGATCTGAGATCTTGTAGAGTGTTGATTTAGCCATCAGAGGAGTTCTTGTGCGGACATAACCCCAGTCATATTCCTCGAGGTCTTCGATCCATCTCTGCATTTTCTGAATGATCTTGGTTCCCTTAGGCATGAAGAGCGGAAGTCCCTGTCCGATAACATCAACAGTTGTGAAGAGATCCATCTCACGGCCGAGTCTGTTGTGGTCTCTGTTCTTGATATCTGCGAGATACTCAAGATACTCGTTCAGATCATCTTTCTTGGTGAAAGCTGTTCCGTAAATTCTTGTGAGCATCTTGTTGTGCTCATCGCCTCTCCAGTACGCGCCGGAGCTTGATGTCAGGGCAAAAGCCTTGATTGGCTTTGTACTCATGATATGCGGTCCTGCGCAGAGTTCCACAAAGTCCCCCTGTTTGTAGAATGAGATAGCCTCATCCTCAGGAAGATCCTCGATCAGCTGAACCTTGTATGGCTCATCCTTTTCTTTATACATCTGAATAGCTTCTTCTCTAGGGAGCTCGAAGTATTCAAGTCTGTCGCCCTTTTTGATGATTTTCTTCATCTCAGCCTCGATCTTGTCAAGGTCTTCTCTTGTGAGAGGCGGCATGTCAAAGTCGTAATAGAATCCGTTGTCGATTGAAGGTCCGATTGCAAGTTTAGCCTCAGGATAGAGGTTCTTGACGGCCTCAGCGAGAACGTGTGAACATGTGTGACGGTATGCGCGCTTTCCTTCGTCTGAATCGAATGTCAGGATGTTCAGCTGGCAGTCATGATCGATGACAGTTCTGAGATCGCATGTCTTTCCGTCAACCTCAGCAATGCATGCAACTCTTGCAAGTCCTTCGCTAAGGTCTCTTGCGATGTCATATGCAGACATCGGCTCAGCATATTCTTTCTTGCTTCCGTCTTTCAGTGTGATAATCAATTCGATTTCCTCCTTCTTTTTTCTCTTCTTTCTCATACGGCCGCCGTACTAAGGCGCCCGCGAATCGAATTCACCGTCAGGGACAAAAAATAGTCCCCTCCGACGAACTGTCAGAAGGGACGCATACTCATAAGTATCCGTGGTTCCACCCATCTTTCCGGCAAGAACTGATGCCGGCACTCATTAAGGCTTGTAACGCGGCCAAAGCGGGCAGGATTGGTGCCACTCGGAGGTGGTGTTCAGTATACCAGGTCTGGGATGATTCCAGCTGCCATCCCTCTCTCTTAAGACCGGACGGTGTACCTACTGTCCTCGTCAACGTTTTACCCGCAAATGATAACTCTAGCGGTTATAAATGTCAAGAAATGAGATCGGAAATGATTTTGAAAAGTACACCACCGCCAAGGCCCTTGATCAGAAGACCGCCTGCAAGCAGTGCCACAAAAAAGATCACGAGAGCTTTTCGTACTCCGCCCTTACGCAGTACATCTCCGATCGTATCGTACTCATCACCCTCTTTTCTGTTAGCTCTGATGTCATCCGGAATTGGTTCCATAATTATCCTCTATTCATATCAGATATCTGTCAGACTGCTGATCTTTGCGTCCCAAGATGTCACGGCCTGATGTCGATTATCTCTTCAGATGCTACAGCAGCGTCCACAAGAGCCTGTACATCAAGGGCTGACTCGGATGCCTCTATTCTCTCAAGCTTAGGCTTGGTAACAGGATGCTTTGGCAGGAATACAGTGCAGCAGTCCTCGTAAGGCTGGATGGAGATATCGTATGTTCCGATCTCGCGTGCCTTGTCCATGATGTCGACTTTATCCATTGCGATAAGAGGTCTCATTACCGGCATCTTGACGACTGAGTCTGTTACAACGAGTGCCTCTGCTGTCTGGCTTGCTACCTGACCGAGATCCTCACCTGTGATCAGCATCATGTCTCCGTTCTTGACTGCAATAGCTTCTGCTATTCTCATCATGAATCTGCGGACGAGGAGTGTTGTCTCATCCTCCGGGCAGTGTGTTACGATCTGCTCCTGGATAGGCAGCAGATTGATCACATGCATTCTTACAGTTCCCATGTATCCTGCAAGTACTCTTACGAGGTCTTCAACCTTCTTCTGAGCTCTCTGGCTGGTATATGGATATGAATGGAAGTGAACAGCCTCTATGCTCATTCCTCTCTTGGCCATCATGAATGCGGCAACAGGGCTGTCGATGCCGCCCGACATCAGAATAAGGCCCTTGCCGTTGGTTCCGAGCGGAAGTCCGCCGAATCCTCTTACTTTGTCTCTGAAGATATAAGCGCCTTCACGTCTGACGTCTACTGTAAGAGTTACATCAGGATTATGGACATCTACGTTGAGGACTTTGCAGGCCTTGAGAACTATAGCTCCGACAATCCGGCCAATCTCCGGCGACTGAACAGCAAATGACTTGTCAGCTCTCTTGCCTTTTACCTTGAATGTTTTAACATTCTCCTCATCAATGATCTTCTGCATGAAATCTGCAGCGACTCTTCCGATCTCGTCGATATTCTTCGGTGCTTCGACTGCAGGGCTGACAGAAGCAACTCCGAACACTCTTACGCATTTCGAGATCACATCGTCTTCGGGGATATCTTCCGGAACTCTCACAAACATGAGACCATCTATCCACTTTGCCTCAGCATCTTCGTAGCACTCAATTGCTTTGCGCACTCTCTCGAGGAGAATTCTCTCGAAATATGGCTTATTCATGCCTTTAAGAGCCACTTCGCCGCAGCGTACTATATATAATTTCTTATTCAATGATCTTTTCTCCAATCTGTTGTGTAAAGCATTCTATCGTGTAAAGCGATATATGGTAATGTGGTAATGTAACAACAAGCCGGTCAGCGGAAGCTTCCGAGCTTGCGGAATCTTGTAACAGCTGCCTTGGTTTTGTCGATAACAAAATCCATTTCCTCAATTGTATTGAATTCAGAGAAGCTGAATCTTATAGCGCCTTCGATAGCTTTGTGGTCCAGCCCCATTGCCTGAAGCACGTGGCTGTCTCCTGTCTTGTGAGAGGCGCAGGCAGAACCTGTAGATACATATATTCTGTCCTGTTCGAGAGTGTGAAGAAGAACCTCGCCCCTTGTTCCTTTGAATGTCAGGTTGAGTACTGATGGTAATCTTCTGCCGTAGTCATGAAGAGTATACCCGAGTTCTTCAGGTCCGTTCAGAACAACATCGGGGAGTTCAGTCATAAGACCTTTGCGCAGATACTCATTGACCTCGCCCATTCTGTTCATCTTGGTAATGAGATTCTCATGAGACATCCTGGCAGCAAGGCCGAGTCCTGCGATGCCTGTTGTGTTCTCAGTAGATGACCTGTAGCCGTTCTCCTGTCCGCCTCCTGTAATGAAAGCAGGAAGTTTGAGGTCCTTGTTCATATACAGAAATCCGATGCCTTTAGGGCCATGGAATTTGTGTCCGCTTACTGATACCAGGTCAAACTGAGCATCATCCATCGGGATTTTGCCGAATGCCTGTACTGCGTCAGTGTGGAATACGATTCTGGTGCCATGCTGTCTGTTATAATTCCTGACAGCCTTGGCTGCAGGCATAACAGGCTGAATGGAGCCTGTCTCGTTATTCACTGTCATAACAGAAACCAGAATAGTGTCTTCTGTAAGGGCCGCCCCGACGTCCTCAGGGTCGATGCATCCGCTGGCATCAACACTCAGATACTCAACAGCAAATCCATCGTCAGCAAGTCTCCTGCATGTCTCTAAGACAGCAGGATGCTCGACTTTGGTCGTCAGTATGCGGTTCCCCCTTCTTTTCATCTTGCGGGCAGTAGATACCAGAGCCATATTATCACTCTCAGTTCCGCCGGAAGTGAAGATTACTTCACCTCCCGGATACATCAGATCTTCGATATCGCGCCTTGCGTCAAAAAGGATATTACCGGCATCAAAACCGAGCGCGTGAAGCGACGAAGGATTGCCGTAGTTCTCCTTAGCCATTCTGTATACGAGTTCGGTCACTTCATCGTATTGTCTTGTTGTAGCACTGTTATCAAGATAAATCATAATAATCCATATCCCTACAAAGGCTCCCCATTACGAGGAGCCTTATATAGTGTTAATCAGTATTGTATTTAAGTTAATTTGCGAGCTTATTTAGCAAACTCTGTTGCCTTGGTCTCTCTGATGACATTGACCTTGATCTGTCCAGGATATTCGAGTTCAGCCTCGATCTTCTTGGCAATTTCTCTTGCGAGCATTGGTACCTCATCATCCTTGACCATGTTAGGCTTGACTGCTACGCGAATTTCACGTCCTGCCTGAATAGCATATGACTTGTCAACGCCCTTGGTCGAGTTAGCAATCTGCTCGAGATTCTCAAGTCTCTTGATATATGATTCAAGAGTTTCTCTTCTTGCGCCAGGTCTTGCTGCTGAAAGTGCATCAGCTGCACCGACGAGCATAGACTCGAGTGTAGTCGCCTCAACATCTCCGTGATGGGACTCAACAGCATTGATGACTTTCCATGATTCCTTGTACTTCTTGCAGATATTGACACCGATCTCAACATGAGTACCTTCAACTTCGTGGTCGATGGACTTGCCGATATCGTGGAGAAGTCCGCCTCTTCTTGCAAGTTTAGGATCAAGTCCGAGTTCCTCTGCCATCATGCCGGCGAGAGTAGCAACTTCGATTGAATGCTGAAGTACATTCTGTCCGTATGATGTTCTGTATTTGAGTCTTCCGAGAAGCTTGACAAGCTCAGGATGAAGGTTGTGAACGCCGGTCTCGAAGCATGCGCGCTCTCCTTCTTCCTTGATAATGTTGTTGACTTCCTTGGTAGCCTTCTGAACCATTTCCTCGATTCTTGCCGGATGGATACGTCCGTCAACAATGAGTTTCTCGAGGGCGATTCTGGCGATTTCTCTTCTTACCGGATCGAATCCGGAAAGGATTACTGCTTCCGGTGTGTCATCGATGATAAGGTCAACACCTGTAAGAGTCTCGATGGCTCTGATGTTACGGCCTTCTCTTCCGATGATTCTGCCCTTCATATCGTCATTAGGCAGGCTTACAACTGATACGGTACTTTCAGTTACCTGATCAGCTGCATATCTCTGAATTGCAGTAGTGATGATCTCTCTGGCTCTCTTGTCGCCTTCTTCCTTGGCTTCATTTTCGATCCTGACGATCATCTCACTGGCATCTTTGCGGATATCTCCTTCAACTTCCTTGAGGAGAATCTGTCTTGCTTCTTCTCTTGAGTATCCTGAAATTCTCTCGAGTTCAGCAACCTGCTTTGCGATATATGCGTCGATTTCTTTGTGCTTTTCATTCATCGACTGCTCTCTCTTAGTGAGACCATTTTCACGTTTTTCAATGTTCTCAAGTTTGCGGTCGATATTCTCTTCTTTCTGAAGAATTCTTCTTTCTGATTTCTGGACTTCGTTTCTTCTGATCTTGAACTCTTTTTCGTAGTCCTCTCTCAGCCTGTGTATTTCCTCCTTTGCCTCGAGAATCTTTTCCTTCTTGAGATTCTCTGCAGTATTCTGCGCATCGAGCACGATGTTCTTAGCCTGCATCTCCGCGCTTCCGATTGCCTTCTCTCCAATGTTCTTGCGATAGATATAACCAATCAGTATACCGACAATAAGGAATACAATGCCGATGACAACAGTCATTACTGGTGACATATGCACCTCCTTATGTTATTAAATTTGTAGTATATACATATTGTAGCTATAGAACGATGTAACCACATTCTGTAGTCAAATTGCATAATAATACTCATTAATTATACTTGTAGATGTTAGTCCAGTCAACGAATAAAAAAATTCTTGTTCTCCCGCAGTCTGAGTTTATGAAGAAATGAAAAAACGGCCATCAGAGGGATGGCCGAAATAATATCTTTTCAGTAAGTTATTTGTTGTATTTCATGTAATCACGAACAATGCTCTTCTCCAGCCGCATCATATATAGTCTGTTCCTGATGCTTCTGTCGTAAGGCGCCAGCTGGAACCAGTAGAAACTGCTGCGGGGAACAGAATACGCCTTCACCTTTCCTATTGCCTTGGCCAGGCTGGATCTTGATACATTGCTAACTATAAAAGGTCTGTCTGCAACTTCATATTCACCTGCTGTCAGATTGTCATCACAAAGATAGTCTTCAGCCAGAAGACGTGCGTAATTCATTCCGCTTGCAGTCATGTAGTAGTTGCTGCGTCCCTGTCTGATATTGATTTCAAAAACAACATAGCCTCCGCGGTTACGGTCATACTGGATGTCGAAATGACACAGTCCGACAAAGCCGATTTTCTCAAGAAACTCTGCCAGAGTCTTCATCAGTTCGTCGTCTCTAGCGCCACGGATCGCATTGTAGTTGCCGATCAGTTCAGGTGTTCTGTCATGCATCAGTATCTGTCCGCCGGACATCATCCTGACTTTGCCGTGCTTGTCACAGTACGCAGAGTAGATGAACATGAAGTCGTCATCTCCGTCAACATATTCCTGGAAGACGAATTTATCAGGATATCCTGCCCCCTGAATCCGTCCCATTATGTCGATCAGCTGATCCTTATTGTCGATTCTGTAGCCTTTCTGCTTTCCTTCAAACTCGAAATTGAAGTAAATAACATTGCTTGAAGGCTTAATGAAAATCGGGTAGTCAAAAGGTATGTTAAAGGTTTCGGGATTGTCTGCAGCGCAGTCAAACACTACAGTCTTAGGATAAGGCAGTCCGTATTCCTCACATACCTCATAGAATGAGTCCTTGTCATCGAGCCTGTCAAACAGGTCTTCAGATATTACAGGTACAATAAAATCATCACTTATAGCCTCGATGGATTTCTTGTTGTGAATGATGTGCCTGACATAATCATCATTGGTTGCGAAAACGAATTTCCTGATTCCCCTGTACTTCTCCTGAATCTGTGTAAGCAGCCTGATGAGCGCTTCATCTGTGAGAAGATCCGGATCATACAGTTTGTCACAGAACAGTTTGCTGTCTGCTGTCGGGAAAATCGGAGTTCTGCCGAGCATTACAGTTCTGAGACCATAGGCTTCATAAAAAGTGCGTGCAACACCATAGCAGTTCATATCTCCGCCGAGAGCAACTGCCATGAAGTCCTGATTAATGATTTTTCCTGTTTGCTTATCCAGTACAGCCATATAAACAATTCTTACTGATATCTCTTACTAATATCTCTTAGTGATAGTTCCGATAGATAATTTATACGAATATTTCCGGGACTTCCGGATTATACTTGTTTTCTGAGCCTGCGGTTCATAGCTCTGTGATAAGCCGGTATCAGCTTACTGTATGCGAAAAATACCGGTTTATTGAGGATAAAGTCGAATTCTCCGATGAATTCAGTGAGTTCACCGCCCCATTTCTTCTTGAATTCGTACAGGCCAGCAGTGCTGCCTGCTTCTTCAGGTCTTCCTACGGTTCCGAAAACGTCGAACACCTCTCTGCCTTCATCATGCGCATCCTGAATCTGCTTCTGATAGACAGCATAATTAGCGAAGAATTTACCGTAATCCATATCATTAGCTGCGTACAATGCCCATGTTTTGTCAGCATACTGAGCGTCAAGATATGTGGATACGATTACTTCTTTCTTAGGCTTGTCAGCGAGACCATCAAGCTGTTTTTCAACAGCTGTGAGCTTCTTTTCAGCTTCTTTGATCTTTCCTGCAGCCTTCTTTCCGGTTTTTCCCTCCAGTTCAGCGAGTTCAGCTTTCACTGCTTCACGGTCTGACTCCAACTTTGCAATAATCTCGGGAACGTTAACTTTGCCGAAATACAGTCTTGCAAGTCCGGAAGAAGCCATAATGTCGTAGAAATACTGGAAAAACTCAGGATCGTGTGAAAAGAACCCCTGTCTCTTCTCCGTCATGGTCATCAGCCGGACGAATTCAGGGATATCTGCACTGCCGCCTTCGATGACTGTAACACCGGCTTCATGCGACTGTCTGATTCTGGTCTTGGTAGTGCGGCTGTATCTGCTCTCAATCTCATCTACGCTGCCTGAAAGCGGAATCCTGAATGTGAATCTCGGCTGCTCATTTTCAAACCCGTAATTAAGAGGTTTTCTCTTGTAGCCGAGCTTTTCAAGATAACGAACCAGCTGCTCGTTACTCTCTCCTTCGACAACATTGCCGTCGATATCCACTGTATGGAGCTTGATATCCGGGTCGATTCTGAAATACAGAGCACGGTGCTTCTTGCCGAGTGACCTGATGCCGTCTGTCACAAATTCAAGAAGTTCCCGGTCTGAATAATCCATCGTAAATCCGCGTGGAATATAGAAATATGAGAACCCGGCAACGAGAGCTCTCTTGAGTACGAGAGCGGTCGCAACCAGCCTTCCGTCTTCATAAACACCTGTATATATCGGTGTGCGGTTTCTTCTTGCAGAGACCTCACCCCATTCATATGACCCAAGAAAATGCGCTTTGACAGCGCTTTTTCCCGTTAACGCCAGAGAATTGAATTCTTCTCTGGTCAGATTGTCCTTGAAAGTAAA
>JBGUIG010000101.1:0-47556 GCA_045112795.1 Anaerovoracaceae bacterium
TAACAAATGCAGGAGGCGTCAGCCGACCACTGCAGGGCAGTCACAAGCCCCTTCTTCAAGGCGTCAGCCTAAGTAGGGGCAGTTGACTAATAATATCCTCTGCTGTTTTGACTTTGTCACGAGCGGCTGCAGGAATTGCTGCATGCCGGGTGCCGGCCGCACATGGCGGCTGCACTTTGCTCTGTGAAAACTTGTGCTGATCAGTCAGTCAGTATATAATTCTGAATTGTCAAATGCCCGATTCTGCAAGACGGGGATTTCTGACTGGTTTTGACGAAAGTAATTATACTATGAATCAATTACTAATAATATCTGAAATAATTTTAGACACTTGCAGACAATGTGACGATAGAAAATGCTGAATATCAAAGTTATCTGTGTAGGAAAATCAAAAGAAAAATACTGGGATGCGGCTTATGCTGAGTACCTCAAGAGGCTGAGAGGCTACTGCAGTCCTGAGGTGATTGAGGTCAAAGAGGCAAAGCTGCCTGCCAATGCTTCGGCTGCAGATGAGCGCAATGTCATCGATGCTGAAGGACGCGAGATTCTGGGTAAGATCGGAAGCAGCGACTATGTTGTGGCGCTGGATATCCGGGGTAAAGAACTGTCCTCTGAGGAACTCGCCCGGAAAATCACAGATATTTCATTTAACAATTCAAGGATCAGCTTTATAATAGGAGGAAGTCTCGGACTTTCAGATGAAGTAAAGAAAAGGGCGGACTTCAGATTCAGCTTCGGACGCATCACTCTGCCGCATCAGCTGGCGAGAGTCGTTCTGCTCGAGCAGATCTACAGAGCGTTTAAAATAAATGCCGGGGAAGCATATCACAAATAACAGCGATCTGCGGCACATTGAATCAAATGAATGGAAGACATACTTTAATTAACTGAACAATAGTAACAAGTGAGGACACAATGGCTAATAAATACAGCAAGAGTAATAATTCCGGAAGAGCACAGGATCATAAGACGATGCAGCAGTATGAAGAACAGAGAAAACGCCTGAACACAGGTGCGAAGATAATGGCTATCATTGTAGCAGCTGCAATGGTTATCACCACATTCCTTGCGTCAGGTCTGTTTATTTTTGACTGACCGGATCCTGAAGAGGGCGGCCTGTCTGCCGGTACACCACCTGTTCGGGAGACGGTCCGGAGCAATAGAGAAGGCAAATTTGCATTTTTTTGGCTAAAAAATGGCAAAAGTGCGAACAGCTGACATTTTTTTAACGTTAATATGTCAGATTTTTGTTTTTCAGAGTCATAAACATGGCTCTTTTTTTGTTTTTTTGTTTTCTGAAAAATGACCAAAAGTTACTGCGAAACACTGAAAAACGTTTATTTATGTGGCATTGACTTATGTATAGACCGCGGTTCGATTGTATTTTTGATTTTTGATAATTTATTAACAAACTCAAAGATGGCTAGATTTCAAAGGAAATTAGTCCATTTTTTTGCATTTTAATTGTTTTGTTTGAAGCACACCCAACCAGATACTATAATAACTATATCTAGAAATTTGCGCTTTTGCAGGTTTTTCAAGTTGTCGGCCAGCTTTGAAGGACGGTACGATGGGCTGGTGAATAATCACATAAAGTGCAAAAGGAAGGAAGTATTGTGCATGTCGAAGGCGGATATTGAAATCTGAGAGCTGCTTTGATCAGCTGCTGTTTTCCGCGTTGGAAGCTTGCAGATGGTCAGGCAGCTTATGTATATCAAGTATTAGTTTTCGATGATGAAAGTTATTGTTCCAGAAATAGGAGGTGCCTATGGAATTACAGATTCAAGACCTGGTTACCTCTATCCGTAAGGAAGGGATAGAGGCGGCAAATGCTGAAGCTGAATCTATCATCGCTGAAGCAAAGAAAAAGGCCGATTCACTGGTAGCCGGGGCAAAGGCTGAGGCACAGCAGTATAAAGATGCTGCTGAGAAGGAGATTGCAATCCTCAAAGAAAGTGCTGCAGTCAGTGCTGAGCAGGCAAAGCGTGATGCTGTTCTTGCATTCAAGACAGAGATCCAGGGAGAATTCGAAAAAATCCTTTCGGCCGATATTCGCAAAGAGCTTTCAGGCGAGGGACTTGGCAAGCTGATCCGTGCGGCTGTTGCCGGCGAGAATGTTGCAGACTATGCTGCTGAAGTATCTGAAGTAACAGATACACTCAAAGCTGAACTGGCTGACGAGATCAAGAAAGGACTGGAAATCAGACCTACTAAGAACGTTGCCCAGGGCTTCCGTCTCGCAACCAAGGACGGATCCGGCTATTTTGACTGTTCAGATGACGGAATCATGGAGATGCTGATGCCATACTTCAGAAATCTGGACTTCCAGTAAAAAAGGAGGCACAGTATGGCTTCATATTATTATCTGATAGCAAGCCTGCCTGAACTAAGAACAGACGGGGATATGCCAATGACATATGGCGAATTCCTGCACTGTTGCCAGTCAAATGTGAGTGACTCTGATTATGAACTTCTTAAGAACCTGACTCTTTCATCCACAGAAGGACCTCTGGTAGACGAGTGGGCAAAATTCTACGGAATGCTCCAGAAGGAACTGAGTTATCAGCGCAGTCTGAATCTCGGCAAGAGCTATTCATCTGCATATGATAAAGACGGTTTCATCTCACAGGTAGTTGCATCCGCACTGTCTGCCAAGAATCCGCTGGAAGCAGAAAAAATTCTGCTGGACTACGAGTTCGATAATCTTGACTCACTGGTCGGACTGCATATGTTTGACGACTATGTGCTGTTCGGATATGCGATCAAGTTGAAACTGCTCGAGAGACTTAACTGCTTCGAGCAGACGAAAGGCCAGGCTGAATTCAAGTCTCTTTTCGATGGAATACAGCAGCGCGTATACAGTTTGTAGCCGAGTGGTGAGAGGGCTGAATTCTCTCGCTCCGTCTCATACGCGCCAGCGCAAAAGAGAGCTCCGCTCGGAATTTAACAGGAGAGTTTTATGAAAACACAAACAGGATATGTAGCCGGAGTCAACGGAAATCTTATCAAAGTCGATTTCGATGGCTCCGTTCGCAAGAATGAAGTCGGTTACATCCTCGTTGACGACAAGCGCCTCAAAGGAGAGGTAATCCGTATCAACAACGGGGAAGTAAGTATGCAGATCTACGAAATGACCAACGGCATCAAGGTCGGTGACGAAGTAGAATTCACCGGCGAGCTGATGAGCGTAGATCTGGGACCGGGACTGCTGACACAGGTATATGACGGTCTGCAGAACCCGCTTCCTGCACTTGCAGAACAGTGCGGTTTCTTCCTGGACAGAGGAGTATATCTTGACGCGATTCCTGATCGCGACTGGGATTTCACTCCGACAGTTCAGATTGGAGACGAAGTCAAGGCAGGAGATACCGTAGGAACTGTTCCGGAAGGTCTTTTCACACACCACATCATGGTGCCGTTTACACTGAAAGGCAACTGGACAGTAAAGTCAATCAAAGAAGAGGGCGCATACAACGTCCGCTCAACAATTTGCACAATTGAAAATAACAAGGGCGAAACCAAAGACCTGTCAATGGTCTTCACACAGCCAATCAAGCAGGCAGTTAAGTGCTATGCTGAAAAGCTTCGTCCATCCGAACCGCTCGTAACCAAGATCCGCTGTATCGATTCCTTCCTCCCTGTAGCTAAGGGCGGAACATTCTGTACACCGGGACCTTTCGGAGCCGGTAAGACAGTACTTCAGCACATGCAGGCTAAGAACTCCGAAGCAGACGTAGTAATCGTAGCTGCCTGCGGAGAGCGTGCCGGCGAGGTAGTAGAAGTACTTAAAGAGTTCCCTGAACTGGAAGACCCTAAGACAGGCCGTTCACTGATGGAAAGAACAATCATCATCTGCAACACATCGTCAATGCCGGTAGCTGCCCGTGAAGCTTCCTGCTACACCGCAGTAACACTGGCTGAGTACTACAGACAGATGGGACTCGACGTACTGCTGCTTGCTGACTCTACAAGCCGCTGGGCTCAGGCGATGCGTGAGATGTCAGGACGTCTTGAGGAAATCCCGGGCGAGGAAGCTTTCCCGGCTTACCTCGAATCTACAATTGCTGCTTTCTACGAGAGAGCCGGCGTTGTCCGCCTGCATGACGGCAGCAAGGCATCGATCACTATCGGAGGAACAGTATCACCGGCTGGTGGTAACTTCGAAGAACCTGTAACACAGGCTACACTGAAAGTAGTAGGAGCATTCCACGGTCTTGCAAGAGAACGTTCCGATGCCCGTAAGTACCCTGCTATCCATCCGGTTGATTCCTGGTCAAAGTACAAGGGCGTTGTAGACATGGATCTTGTAAACAGGGCCAGAGCAATCCTCATCAGGAGTACTGAAGTAGGCCAGATGATGAAGGTAGTCGGTGAGGAAGGTACCTCCAGTGAAGACTACATTACATATCAGAAGGGCGAACTTCTGGATGCTGTATATCTGCAGCAGAACTCCTTCGATCCTATCGATGAGGCCTGCTCACCTGCAAGACAGCGCAGGGAATTCGGCAGACTCTATGATGCGTTGATGAAGAAATACGATATCACAGACAAGAGAGAGATCCGTGCGTTCTTCAACCAGCTCAGACAGGAATTCCTCGACTGGCATGGAACACACTTCGAGACACCTGAATTCGAAGCGCAGGAGAAAAAGATCTCAGACTTTTACATGGCAAAGGTCGTTGAGTAGGAGGTCGAAGTAATATGCAAAAAGTTTATACAAAAATAGAATCGATAGTCGGTAACGTAGTAACCGTACGTGCTCCGGGCGTCAAGAACGGCGACCTTGCACTGGTAGGTGACAGTTACGCGAACGTTATCAAACTGGATAAGGATCTGGTATCCCTCCAGGTATTCGCAGGTGCACAGGGCGTAAGTACAACTGACCCTGTCCGCTTCCTCGGCAGACCGATGATGGTTTCTTTCTCTGAGCATCTCCTCGGCCGTATCTTTGACGGTGCCGGAGTTCCGAGAGACAATGGCCCGGCTCTGACCGAGAATATGATCCCTATCGGAGGTCCGTCCTTCAATCCGGCCAAGCGTATCCTTCCTAACAAGATGGTACGTACAGGTATCCCGATGATCGACGTATTCAACACTCTGGTAGAGAGCCAGAAGCTCCCGATCTTCTCAATCTCCGGCGAGCCGTACAACCAGCTCCTTTCAAGAATCGCGATGCAGGCGGAAGTAGACGTAATCATCCTCGGAGGCATGGGCCTCAAGTACGATGACTACATGGAATTCCGTGACACACTTGAAAAGGGCGGCGCTATGAGCCATACAGTAATGTTCATTCATACCGCTGCTGACCCTATCGTAGAGTGCACACTTGTACCTGATATGTCACTCGCAGTTGCTGAGCAGTTCGCGCTCGAGGGCAAGAGAGTACTTGTACTTCTGACAGACATGACGAACTTCGCCGATGCTCAGAAGGAAATGGCGATCACGATGGAGCAGGTACCGTCCAACCGTGGATATCCGGGCGACTTGTACAGCTGCCTCGCTTCGCGTTATGAAAAGGCGGTAGATATCGAAGGCGCAGGATCCATCACTATTCTCGGAGTTACTACAATGCCTGGTGACGACGTAACCCACCCGGTACCTGACAACACAGGATATATTACCGAGGGACAGTACTACCTCAAGGGCGGCCGTATCGAGCCGTTCGGATCACTGTCACGACTTAAACAGAACGTCAACGGCAAGACAAGAAACGACCACCGAGCACTGATGGATGGTATGATCAAGCTTTACGCTCAGTACAAGGAGTCCCTTGAGAAGAAATCCATGGGATTCATGATGACTGAGTGGGATGACAAGCTCCTCAAATATGGTGAAATGTTCGAGACCAAGATGATGGACCTCTCCGTGAACATTCCGCTTGAAGATGCACTTGACCTTGGCTGGGATATCCTCGCAGAATGCTTCGATCCTGTTGAGACAGGAATGAAGACAAGCCTTATCGAGGAAAGGTGGCCTAAGAAGGATGCGTTGAACTAACAAAAGGAGCGTGTCATGGCTATCAAACTTACAAAGAATGAACTGAAGAAGCAGAAGGACAACCTTAAGCAGTTCCAGCGCTATCTTCCGACACTTCAGCTTAAGAAACAACAGCTGCAGTCGGTAATCATGGGCATACGCCAGGAACTCGAGCACAAGGAAGCCGAACGCATTCAGATGATTGGTGATTTGGACGATTGGGTAGCTGTATTCGCAGAAAATGAAATTTTTGACGAAGAGAAAAGACTTGACCAGCTCGTACAGCCGGACAGAGTCATCGTCAAAGATGAGAATATCGCAGGTGTTACGATACCTGCCTTCGAAGAGCTCACGTTCAAAGACATCAACTACGATGTGGACGACTACCCGCTCTGGGTAGACACTGCGGTCTTCAAACTTCGTGAGATTGCCATACTGGACGCTTTAGTCTCAACACTCCGGAAGCAGACCGAGCTTCTGGAGAAAGAGCTCCGGACAACTTCTCAGAGGGTTAACCTGTTCGAGAAAGTCAAGATTCCGGAAGCCAAAGAAAATATCCGTGTCATCCAGGTATATCTTGGAGACCAGCAGACAGCGGCAGTTGTTCGAGGCAAGATCTCGAAGAAGAAATTAGTGGAGGTATAAGGCGATGATAGAAAAAATGAAAATGGTTCACATCGTTACATCTGCCTCCAATAAGAAAGAGATGCTCAAAGGCCTTAGAGATATCGGCATTATGCATCTCGCAGAAAAACAAAGCGCAGATCGTGAGGTTTCAGAACGTCTGCAGAACCTGCAGAAAACCGCCAATACTCTCAAAGAGTATGCTGCACCAAAGCAGGAGGCAAGCAAAGAAATCCTCAGCGATGATGAATTCAACAAAATGTACAGCAATGTACAGGAAGCTCTGGACCGGAAGAGCACTCTGGGACAGACAATTAGTGCTGCAAACACAGAAATAGACAGAGTATCGGCGTGGGGAGACTTCTCACCTGAAGACGTTAAGGCTCTTAAGGCAGACGGCTATGATTTCCACTTCTACCGTATGGGAGACAAGGAATACCAGGCAGCTGCCGCTGATGAGAACGTCCGTATGTTCCGCCTCGCTCCTGTCGATAAGATGAACACTGCAGCGGTAATCGGCACACTTCCGGCAGAGATTCCGGCAACGGAATTTGTACTTCCGGAAAAGAGTATCACTCAGCTGCAGCAGGATATTGCAGCGGCTCAGGATGGCATTGCAGCCTGTGATGAAACACTCAAAGCAGCATCAATATATGATGATAGTTTCAAGGCTGAAATGCTGAAGGCACAGAATGATATTAATTTCTCAGCAGCGAATGCGACAGCTCAGGGCGACGGAGACTTCGTCTGGCTGTCAGGATACATTCCTGAAGTTGAGCTGGATAAGTTCAAGGCTATGGCTGCAGAGAAGAAATGCGCATGGGCAGTAGAAGACGTAGCAGATGAGGATGACCAGATTCCTACCAAGGTACGTTACAACAAGGTATCCAAGTACATCCAGCCGGTCTTCGATATTCTCGGAATCCTTCCGGGATACAGAGAACAGGATATATCTCTCTGGTTCTTCCTGTTCTTCACACTGTTCTTCGCAATGATCATCGGAGACGGCGGCTACGGCATGCTGATCCTGATCGGAACGGTCGTAATGACACTCAAGAAAGTCGGAACCAAAGACATCAGGTTCCTGCTGTACGTGTTATCGATCGCGACAGTTGTATGGGGTGCTGTTACGGGAACCTGGTTCGGTATGGCAAGCGCCATGAACGTACCTTTCCTCAAGGCACTGGTTATCCCGCAGTTTGCAACCTATCCGGAAGTATTCGGACTTGAGGCCAATGTACCTCAGAACATGATCATGAAGTTCTCCTTCACGATCGGTGCGATCCAGATGGTGCTTGGTTCCCTCATTTCAATCAAGGACAAACTGCCTAAGAAAGATCTGTCGTGGGTTGCCAACGCAGGCTGGGCAATCGCTGTAGTAGCGATGTACCTGCTGTCACTCAACCTGGTTATTCACGAAGACATCAATCTTGTACCGGTATTCGGACTGATTGGCGTTGCATTCGTACTTGTATTACTGTTCGGAGGAATGTCGCCTGACAAGTCATTCGGACAAGGCCTCAAGTCGGGTCTGGCAAACGCGTTTACAGACTTCCTGGATACAATTAGCTGTTTCGGTAACGTAATGAGTTATATCAGACTGTTCGCGGTCGGCATGGCCGGCGTAGCGATTTCACAGAGTTTCAACGGAATCGCTGCAGGTATGCATGGTCCACTGATCATTCTGGGAGTTGTGGTCGTACTTATCGGCCATGCTCTGAACATCATAATGTGTTTCCTGTCAGTAGTAGTTCACGGCGTACGTCTGAACGTACTCGAGTTCTCAGGCCAGGTTGGTCTTGAGTGGACAGGAATCCCTTACGAGCCATTTAAAGAGTTGAATAAATAAGAAAAGGAGAATTAAAATGAATCTTGCATTTCTTGGTATGGCTGCGGCCCTTGGTTTATCTGCTGCTGGTTCAGCATTCGGCACAGGATTTGCCGGAATGTCTTCTGTAGGTGCATGGAAAAAATGTTATGCTGCAGGAAAGCCTGCTCCATTCATCATGATCGCTTTCACCGGTGCGCCTCTTACTCAGACTATCTACGGATTCCTTCTGATGAACTTCATCAACGGTGCAAACTGTGATGCTGGAATGGCACTCGGCGTTGGCCTGTTCGGCGGTCTTGCAATCGGCATGTCCGCACTCTTCCAGGGCAGATGCGCAGCAGCTTCCGCTGACGCACTTGGCGCAACAGGAAAGGGTACCGCAAACTACTTCATTGTAATCGGTATCGTAGAGACAGTAGCGCTCTTTACACTCGTATTCAGCCTGCTGCTCCTCAACAGCTAATCGATACAATTACTGATCAGCTATTATCCTGAAACAGAATGTGGGATCTGGTCAGATCCGGATTCCGGGACTTGAAGTCCGCCAAAGCATTCATCAGAAACAGGGTATAAATATTACAGACTGCCGTGCTGCTTAGCGCGGCAGTCTTTTTTTGCGCGTTTTGCTTGATGCTAACCACCGGATTAGGGCATTTTTGGAAATTCTTATGAAAATGGACTAAGGAGAGATACGATCAGTCACGGGCAGCAGTAATAAAAGAATACGGGGCAAAATAGAGGGTAAATGTGTTGACAAATCTCCATGTAATATGTTTACAATAATTCCACAGTTACGGTTAGACAGAATGAATCGTTTGTTAGACAAGATGAATCATTTGTTAAACATGATGAATCGCTTATAAGACAAGGTGAATCATTTGCGAATCATTTGCAGAAAAGGATGTGATTTCTTATGAACGGCGCTGAAGCAATGGTAAAATGTCTCGAAATGGAAGGCATTACTAGGATATTCGGATATCCGGGAGTTGCAATTGCTCCATTTTATGAGGGGCTATATCACTCCAGTATTGGACATATACTTGTGAGACAGGAACAGAACGCCGGCCATGCAGCCAGCGGCTATGCGAGGGTCTCAAGAAAAACGGCTGTGTGCACTGTCACATCGGGACCGGGAGCAACTAATCTGATAACAGCACTTGCAACCGCATATGCTGACAGTATTCCGATTGTCGCGATTTCCGGCCAGGTTTCCAGTGAGCTTCTCGGACGCGACGTTTTCCAGGAAGCAGACATGCGTGGTGCAACAGAGTCTTTTGTCAAGCACAGCTATCTTGTCAAGGATCCTGACGATATCCCGCGCGTTTTCAAAGAAGCTTTCTACATCGCATCAACAGGCCGCAAGGGACCTGTTCTGATTGATGTTCCGATGGATGTTCAGAACCGCAGGCTCAGAAAACCTTTTGTTTATCCTGAAGGCGTTTCTATCAGGGGATACAAACCTGAGATAAGGGTCAACATGAGCCAGCTCCGCAGGGTTGTTGCAGCTATCGACCAGGCAAAGAAACCGCTTATCTGCGCCGGAGGCGGAGTCATTCTGGGCAATGGTGAGCCTGTCATCAGAGAATTCTGCGAGAAGTTCAATGTCCCTGTCGTGCATACGATGATGGGAATGGGCGTGCTTCCGAAAAAGCACCCGCTCAACTTCGGCATGCTCGGAAACAACGGCAAGCCATATGCAAACAAAGCAGTAAGAAAAGCGGACCTGCTTATTATCGTAGGGGCCAGAATTGCAGACAGAGCGATACCTGAGCCTGAGAATCTCAAGAGCAGGACGATTATACATATAGATATTGATACCGCTGAAATCGGCAAGAACATGGGACCGACTATTCCGCTTGTCGGTGCTGTCGATGAAATATTCCGTATCCTTATGGACGAGAAAATCTCGCCTGCCGGACAGGAGTGGATTGATGAACTCGAAGCAATCAAGCACGGCACTGTCGATACGAGAGTATTCAGCGAAAAATACGTTAATCCGAATCTCCTCGTGCAGAAGCTTTCGGAGAAAATGGAAGATGACGCAATCTATGTTGCTGATGTTGGACAGAATCAGCTCTGGAGCGCGGATAACTATGTAATGAAGGAAGGCCGCTTCCTCACAACCGGCGGAATGGGAACCATGGGGTATTCGATTCCTGCAGCTATGGGAGCCAAGCTCTTTGATCCGACAAAGCAGACGGTTGCTGTAACCGGAGACGGGGCTTTCCAGATGTCCATGAATGAACTGGCAGCCATCAAGACTAATGGCATCGATGTCAAAGTGCTGATTGTCAAGAACGGATTCCTCGGACTTGTCAGAGAGTATCAGAACAAGACATATGGCGAGCATTACATCGGAGTAGTACTCAGAGACTGGCCGAAGTATGACAAGATCGCAGAAGCTTACGAGATGCCGTTCTTCAGATGCTCATCGAACGAAGAACTCGATGAAAAGCTGGATGCGTTCCTTGCAGCCAAAGGCGCATGCCTCATGGTGTGTGACGTTGACGGCACGGATGTAGTCAAGTAGCGGGGGTGAAGTATTATGAAAGGTATTTTTTCAGTACTTGTAGAGAACAGAGACGGTGTTCTGTCCGGCATCTCGGGACTGTTCGCCCGCCGCGGATTCAATATCGACAGCCTGGCTGTCGGTGAGACTGACAACCACGAGATCTCAAGCATGACAATAGTCTCTACCGGAGATCAGCGGACAATAGACCAGATAGAAAAACAGCTCAACAAGAAGGTAGATGTAATCAAGGTCCGCCGCCTCAGTGAGCCGAGGAGCATCTGCCTTGAGATGATGCTTATTAAAGTAGCTTACAATGCTACAAGCCGTTCATCAATTATTGAGCTTTGTCAGATAACTGGCGCCAAAATCATGAAAGTGACGCCAAAACACCTGATACTTGAATACCATGCTCCGACCGATGAAGTCGAAGACTTCATTCAGATGCTCAAGAGTTTCGGCATTGCAGAGGTGCAGCGTACAGGTACCATTGCAATGGAATACAAGTAAAGGGTGTACTTCTGAATTAATAATAAGTTGCAGCAGAGGGTGTTGAGTGGAAGATAATAAAGTAATTTTCAGACATGGAATGAGGGACGGGCTCCCGATAGGCCTCGGCTATTTTGCCGTGGCTTTTTCACTTGGAATCGCAGCAAGAGGCTACGGCTTCAGCGCTTTTCAGGGCTTTCTGGCGAGCCTGTTTACATACGCGTCCGCAGGTCAGTATATGGGCTTTTCACTTTATGCCGCAAACACAACACTGCTGGAGCTTATCGTTCTGACATTTATTATTAACGCCCGGTACATACTCATGGGCTTTGCACTGAACCAGAGAATGCCTGCAGGCACGCCTCTTGGGACGAGAATGCTTGTCGGAACCTGTATCACTGATGAGATATTCGGCATAACAATTGCGAGACCGGGAGTACCTACTCCATACTACACTTTCGGGGCGCTGATTACCGCAGTTCCTATGTGGGCTCTGGGCACAGCTCTGGGAATCTCGATGGGAAACATCCTGCCTGCAAGGATAGTAAGCGCGCTCAGCGTAGCGCTGTTCGGAATGTTCCTGGCTGTCATAATTCCGCCATCAAGGAAAGATAAAGCTATAGGCGCAGCGGTACTTGTGAGCTTTGCCTGCTCTTTTGCCGCAGGCAGACTCCCGTATATATCAGATCTGTCTCAGGGAAACAGAACTATAATCCTGACAGTGCTGATTTCAGCGCTTTTCGCTGCTGTGTTTCCGCGTGCGGATCAAGAGACTGCAGCGGATGAGGGCAAAGCGACAGGTTCCGGTGAGGATGGGACAGAACCGAAGGGCGGTGATGTAAATGCATAGCGGACTGTATATTTACATCTACATCGCTGTTATGGCTCTTGCGACATGGTTTATGAGAGTCGCGGCTTCACTGGTGATGAAGAAGCCGATTACAAATAAGTTTATTCAGTCTTTCCTGTATTATGTTCCGTATGTGACGCTGGCAGTTATGACTTTTCCGGCTATCGTTGAAGCGACACAGTCGCCGGTCGCCGGAGCAGCTGCCCTGATCGTCGGAATACTGGCGGCATGGTTCGGCGCGAGCCTGCTGCGTGTAGCGGTTGTTTGCTGTCTGACTGTGTTTATTCTGGAAATGTTTCTGTAGATTCCTGTCAGTTATGGTACAATTATCGTGCACTTTATGTCTGACCTTATGAGGATACGGCATATGCGCAGGCCATGACATATGTGGCTGACATTCAGACAAGACAATTACGGCAATCAGATACAGGTAAGGAGCAGGTATTATGATCGATTTTATGAAGCTACAGAACGGCAGTGACATACGCGGCGTCGCAATGGAAGGCGTTGAAGGTGAAGAGGTTAATATTACAGAAGAAGTTGCAGGAGCAATTGGAGGAGCCTTTGCGTACTGGCTCGGATTCAAGGTAGGCAAAAATCCTTTCGACCTGAGAATCTGTGTCGGCCATGACTCAAGACTCAGCGCAGGTCCGCTTACAGAAGGACTGCTCAAGGGAATGACTATGTTCGGGGCTGAAGTATATGATGCAGGGCTGGCATCTACTCCTTCGATGTTCATGAGTACTGTCCTTCCGCAGTTTGATTTTGACGGCGCGATAATGATCACCGCAAGCCATCTGCCATGGAACAGAAACGGATTCAAATTCTTCACCAAAGAAGGCGGACTGGATAAGGAAGATATTACTGCGATACTCAGCAAAGCCTCGAAGTATAATTTCGTGGGTGAGTTTTACGAAGACAGAAAAGCCAACGTACTGCAGATGTATTCCGCATATCTCAGACAGATGATATCTCTCGGACTCAGGGACGTACCCGGCGGTCTTACAGGAATGCACATCGTTGTGGACGCAGGAAACGGAGCAGGCGGATTCTTCGCTAAGGAAGTACTGGAACCTATGGGTGCTGATATCAGCGGCAGCCAGTTTCTCGAACCTGACGGAAAATTCCCTAATCATCAGCCAAACCCTGAGAATGAAGAAGCAATGGCTTCTATCTGCAAGGCTGTTACAGACAACAAAGCTGATCTCGGTCTGATTTTCGATACTGACGTTGACAGATCCGCAGCAGTCGGACCTGACGGCAAGGCAATCTCAAGAAACGAGATTATCGCTCTTGCGGCAGCTCTTGCTGCAGAGGATTATCCGGGCGGCACTGTTGTTACAGACAGCATCACATCTGATCAGCTTCACGAATTCCTCGAAGGCAAGCTGGGACTCAGACATCTGAGATACAAGAGAGGATACAGAAACGTCATTAATAAGGCAAAGGAACTCAGCAGTGACGGTGAAAATGCATTCCTCGCAATTGAAACATCAGGACACGCAGCTTATTCCGACAACTATTACCTTGACGACGGAGCGTTCCTCGCAGTTCAGGTCGTAATCAACGCGGCAAAACTGAAATCTGAGGGCAAAGACATTACCGCTTTGCTCGAAGGTCTTGAAAAGCCGGCAGAGTTCTGCGAATATAGATACTGTCTCAAGTCCGATGACTTCAGAAAACTCGGGACGAAGATTCTTGAAGATATGGAGAAATGGGTCAGAGAGACCTCGGGATTTGAACTTGAAGTTCCGAATTACGAGGGAGTACGCGTTAATTATGACTTGGATGGGGCTAAGGGCTGGTTCCTGCTGAGAAAATCCCTGCATGATCCTGTCCTGCCTCTGAATATTGAGTCAGATACAGAAGGCGGCATATCTGAAGTGCTGCCGTTAATCAATGAATTCCTTGGAAAATATGAAGGAGTTGTATTGCCGTAAGGCAGGTTGCATCAATGGAGCAGAAAAAAAAGAAAAAGAAAAACAAAGTAAGACGCGCAGCACTTGATATTATTATCATTTGCCTGGCGGGAGTTGTGGCTTTTTCCGGCTATAAACTGTACAAAATGCATCGTGACTACAAAGTCGGAAGAGACATTTACAACAAGATAGCCGAAACCGCGATGCCGCAGGGATTCAACGGAGAGATAGACTTCGATTCTCTGCGCGAGATAAACCCGGATATTGTCGCCTGGCTTTACTACGAGGGCACAAATATCAACTATCCTATCGTACAGGGGTCGGATAATGATTATTATCTGCACATAACCTTCGAAGGAACCTGGGCTATCGGAGGAACACTGTTTGTCGACGCGATTACCGAAGATCCGTTCAATCAGTTCAATACGATTGTCTACGGGCATCACATGCAGGATCACTCAATGTTCGGAGATCTCCAGGATCTCAAGGACATCGAGTACGCCAAGGAGCACCCGCAGTTCGAACTGATCACACCTGAGGGCAAATATCACCTCAGAGTCTGTGCTTTCCTTAATGAGCCTTCGGACAGTGATGTATACACAACCAATTACCATGATGATGCAGGGAAACAGAAATACATAGACCTGATAAGGAACAGTGCGGTATATGTGACTGATGAAGAAATGACTCCGGATGACAGGCTCGTCGTGCTCAGTACATGCGCATACGAATACAAGAATGCGAGATACATGGTAATCGGTAAGATGATCCCTTGGGAATAGTAGTGCATTTTTCTGCACCATTTAGTATAATACTAGTGCATACTTCCGAGATTGTAAGCAGAATGCCTGCGCCGGTTAAATCATGCGGCGGGCATTAACAGAAAGGATGAGGATTATGGAATATACGATGACGATTGCAGGCCTTGAAAGACACCTGCCACTTTGCAAGATCACTGATGATCTGTACATTGCCGGATTTATTATGTTCAACGACGTAGAAATCACCGAAGCCAGTGCAAGAGAACTGCTCAAACTGGCACCGGATTTCGATGTACTTCTCACAGCAGAGACTAAGGGAATCCCTCTCACATATGAGATGGCTAAGCAGTCAGGCAAGCCTTACATCGTAGCCCGCAAGGGAGCTAAGCTGTATATGCAGGACGTTACTATGGTTCAGGTAAAATCCATCACTACCTCCCATACTCAGATGCTCTGCCTTGGCGGAGATGAGAGAGCCGTTCTTGCAGGCAAGAAGATCCTCATTGTAGATGACGTAATCAGCACAGGTGAATCAATAGCTGCACTCGAGCAGCTGGTAGATACTGTCGGAGGAGAAATTGCAGGAAAGTTCACTGTACTTGCAGAAGGTGAAGCAGCAGACAGAAAAGACATCACATTCCTTGAATATCTGCCGCTCTTCAATGCAGACGGAACACCACAATAATCCGCAAATAGGAAAATATACAAGAAAAAGCGCCTTAAAGGGCGCTTTTTTGGTTAAATGGGTAAAAAATGGACTTGTTCTGTATTCTGTACACAATTTTTGCATCTGAATTTGGAGTTTTAACACAAAAAGTGTTGACACAAAATCTTCACAATATTATAATGCCATTGTACTTAATCGAAAGGAGATCTGTATGTACTCGTCATCAATCGTCGTCATTATCAGCATTATAAGCGTCCTTCTGGTCAGCAGACATGAGTTGGACGGATTTGTGCTGTAGGGCGACACGGAGTGCTGAGATCGAAATACCCCAGACTTATGAGCCCGCAGCGATGCGGGCTTTAATAATGCACACCGGACATGAGGGCATTCATAAGTCAGGCGCGACAAGGTAACACATCAACTATCACTCAGGTCAGTAAGACAAATTATTCTAAGGTATTAGAAGGAGAGAGAACTATGAAGAAGAATTGGACAAAGTTTCTGGTTGTAGCTCTGTCAGTAATGATGGTATTTGCTATGACTGCATGCGGCGGCGGCTCAAGCGACAGCGGCAGCGCTGAAGGCGGAAACGTACTGCATCTTGGCGGTGTCGGACCTCTCACAGGACCGGCTGCTCTGTACGGAAACGCAGTTAATAACGGCGCACAGCTCGCTGTAGACGAAATCAATGCAGCTAACCCTGACGGACTTCAGCTTTCATGGGATATGCAGGATGACGAGCACGACGCTGAGAAATCAGTAAACGCTTATAACAAGCTGGTAGACGACGGAATGCAGGTTCTCGTCGGAACAGTAACAACAGCTCCTTGTACAGCTGTTGCAGCAGAAGCATTTGAGGACAGAATGTTCGCTCTGACACCTTCCGCTTCCGGCCCGGCCGTAACAGAAGGTAACGACAACGTATTCCAGCTCTGCTTCTCCGACCCTAACCAGGGAATCGCTTCCGCAGACTACATCAAGGCTAACTATGCAGACAAGACTGTAGGCGTTATCTACAACAACGCAGATAACTACTCTTCAGGAATTTATGACAAGTTCAAATCAGAGTACGAAGCAGGCGGCAAGACTCTTGCAGCAGTTGAGGCTTTCTCTGATGATGCTAACGCTGACTTCACAGCACAGCTGAACAGCATGAAGAATGCAGGCGTTGACCTGATCTTCCTGCCAATCTACTACACACCGGCTTCCAACATCATGACACAGGCAAGCAAGATGGGATACAACCCAACATACTTCGGCGTTGACGGTATGGACGGAATCCTCGACCTCGAGGGCTTCGATACATCACTGGCAGAGGGCGTTCTGCTCCTGACACCGTTCACACCATACTCTGATGATGAGTCAGTTCAGGCATTCGTAAAGGCTTACGAAGATAAGTTCGGCGAAACTCCAATCCAGTTCGCAGCTGATGCTTATGACTGTGTATACGCAGTATATGATGCATTCCAGAAGACAGGTCTTGATGCTGACGCAAGCTCAGCAGACATCTGCGAAGCTATGATCAAGGTATTCACCGGCGGAGAGTTCACTGCTACAGGTCTCACAGCTGATGAGATGAAGTGGAACGAGGCTGGCGAAGTTGATAAGACTCCTAAGGTCTGCGTAATCCAGGACGGCAAGTACGTAGAGCAGTAAATCTAAATCAATATCAGGTATATTGTGACTAGTTGAGTAATAGTTGTTAACCGAGGGGTGCTGTACCTGGTGCAGCACCCCATCAGCCATCTTTCGGGGTTCCGGGTTTTTATATTAAATACATAAGGAAGAAGATATGAATTTTTTAAACAGTTTGATTTCAGGACTGAGTCTGGGCAGCGTATACGCCATCATAGCTCTGGGATATACGATGGTATACGGCATCTCCAAGATGCTGAACTTCGCTCATGGTGACGTTATCATGGTCGGCGGCTACGTCTCGTTCATTATGACAATGTATGTCGGAATGAACGGCTGGGTAGCACTGCTTGTTGCCATGGTGGTATGCACCCTGCTCGGTATCATCATAGAGAGACTGGCTTACAGGCCTCTTAGAGGAACGGGTTCTCTTGCTGTACTGATCACAGCTATCGGTGTTTCCTACTTCCTCCAGAATGCGGCTCTGCTGATCTGGGGAGCAAACCCGAGAGTTTTCAACAGCCTTTTCAACGGCATGAATACTATTCACGCTGCTGGCGGACAGCTGACGATTACTCCGGAGTCATTGTTCACAATTATTGCAAATATAGTAATAATGATCGTACTGACTCTCTTTGTAAGCAAGACTAAAGCAGGCAAAGCGATGCGTGCTGTATCTGAGGATAACGGAGCTGCTCAGCTGATGGGCATCAATGTCAATCAGTCAATATCGCTCACATTTGCTATCGGATCAGGACTTGCCGCTGTTGCCGGAGTTCTCATGTGCTCTGCATATCCGGTACTGATGCCGACCACAGGAGCTATGCCTGGTATCAAGGCATTCACAGCTGCTGTATTCGGAGGAATCGGATCAATCCCGGGCGCTATGATCGGAGGACTGATCCTCGGCATCATCGAAATCTTCTCGAGAGCATACATCTCGACAGAACTTTCAGATGCTATCGTATTTGCATGTCTTATCATCGTACTTCTCGTCAAGCCTACAGGCCTGCTCGGGAAGAAGGTCAGCGAGAAAGTGTAGGTGAGCCATGGCAGACAGATTACTTAAATCAATCAATGCCAGAGGCCTCAGAAATGCGGTCAAAGGCAGCGAATACAGAAAAGAGGCGTTTATCGCTTACGGTATTCTGCTCGTTGGATATCTTGTCCTTCAGGCAGGAGCTGCAGCAGGTATCATAGGCAACAACCTGCAGGGTCAGTTTGTGCCTATCTGCGTTTACATGTCACTTGCTATTTCTCTTAACCTGGTAGTAGGTATTTCCGGAGAGCTTTCGCTCGGACATGCCGGATTCATGGCTGTCGGAGCTTTCACCGGAATTGTTGTAGCGAGAGTTCTCGAACAGAGCATCGCGTTCGGACCACTGAGACTGATCATCGCGATTCTCGCAGCTGCAGTCACAGCAGCTATTGCCGGATTTATCATCGGAATTCCTATTCTGGGTCTCCGCGGAGACTACCTCGCGATTGTAACTCTTGCTTTCGGTGAGATTGTAAGAAACTTCATGAACGTTCTGTACTTCGGTCTTGACAACAATGGCCACCTTAAATTCGCGTTCAACCACACAATCGAAGGAATAGATACAAGCCAGAGAGTAATCACAGGCGCGATCGGAGCTACTGGCGTAACCAAGCTCGCGACATTTACAGGAGCTGCAATTCTGACAGCGTTCACACTGTTCATAGTACTGAACCTCAAGAATTCCAAGCAGGGCCGTGCTATCATGTCCATCAGAGACAACCGTATTGCAGGTGAATCAATCGGACTCGATGTCAGAAAATACAAACTCATGGCATTCGTTGTAAGCGCTTCGCTCGCAGGAATGGCAGGCTGCATGTTCGGACAGAATTACAGCACACTGGCACCTGTTAAGTTCAACTTCAACACTTCAGTACTTATTCTGGTATTCGTCGTACTCGGCGGTATCGGAAACATCTGGGGCGGCATGATTGCCGCAGCACTTCTGACAGTACTGCCTGAGGCACTCAGACAGTTCGCTGATTACAGAATGCTGACTTACGCCATCGTCCTGATTCTGGTTATGATCGGAACATACAATCCGGCAATCAGAGCAAGAATCAATGCTTTTGTTGACAAGATCAAGCCGAAAAAAGGCGGAGGTAAGAAAAAAGACAGTAAAAAGACCGGAAAGGAGGTAGCGTAAATGGCAGACGATAGAAATCAGAACTACGTTGAGACTACCGATACCGGTCACGGATATGAGAACAGACAGGAAATCTACTACAACGACAACGTTGGAGGAAGAGCTGTTTTCGTAGATGCCAAAGAGCACGATCAGGAAGCTGTCACAGAAACTATCCTCCAGGAGAGAGATAAGGACAGATCGCCGATTCTTGAGGTTAAAGACCTCGGTATCGATTTCGGCGGACTTACAGCTGTAGATAACTTCAGCATCGCTATCGGACGCAGAGAGATTGCAGGACTTATCGGCCCTAACGGCGCCGGCAAGACTACAATCTTCAACATGCTCACCAAGGTATATGAGCCGACAAGAGGTGATATCATCTTCAACGGCAAGAGCACCAAGGGCATGAACACCGTAGATATCAACAGAGCCGGAATGGCGCGTACATTCCAGAACATCCGTCTTTTCGACAAACTTACGGTCGAAGAGAATATCAAAGTAGCTTTGCACCATACAACAGACTACGGCCTGATTGACGGAATGCTGCACACACCGAAATACCGCAGAGAAGAGGCCAGAATCCGCAAGGAAGCTATGAAATACCTCAAGATTTTCGGTATGACTAAGACTGCCGGCTACAGAGCTGGTTCACTGCCTTATGGTGCGCAGAGAAGACTCGAGATCATGAGAGCTCTGGCTACTAAGCCAAGACTGCTTCTCCTGGATGAGCCGGCTGCCGGCATGAACCCTTCTGAAACTGCAGAGCTGATGGATACCATCAGAGAAATCAGAGACAGATTCGAGATCGCTATCCTTCTTATCGAGCACGACATGAACCTCGTTATGGGTATCTGCGAAGGTATCGCTGTTCTTAACTACGGCAGAACCATCGCTAAGGGCGGCCCTGCTGAGATTCAGAGCAATCCTAAGGTTATCGAGGCTTACCTCGGCAAGAGCAGAGGCAAGATGAAAGAAGAGGAAGCCGAAGAGAAGGACGACATCGAGGCTGCTCTGAAGATCGGTACTGTAACTTCCAAGGTTGCAGCCAGACCTGATGAGAGCAAAGGCAGAAAGGAGGAGAAATAATGGGCAGTGTACTTACCGTTAAGAACATTAACGTTTACTACGGCGCGATCCATGCTATCAAGGGCATCTCCTTCGACGTTAACAAGGGTGAGATCGTAACACTTATCGGAGCCAATGGTGCCGGAAAGTCGACAACCCTTCATACAATCTCAGGACTTCTCAGAAGCAAGACCGGCGATATCGAATTCCTCGGCAGCTCTATTGCAAGAACCCCGGCGCACAAGATCGTTTCCAAGGGTATATCTCATGTACCTGAAGGCAGACGAATCTTCCAGGGAATGACAGTAGAAGAAAACCTTCAGATGGGTGCTTTCGTTACCAAGCCGGACAGAATCGCACATAACCTCGAATATGTATATGAACAGTTCCCGAGACTCAAGGAGAGAACAAAGCAGATTGCAGGTACTCTTTCCGGAGGAGAGCAGCAGATGCTGGCTATGGGCAGAGCACTGATGTCAGATCCGAGACTGCTGATGCTGGATGAGCCTTCAATGGGACTTGCTCCGATCCTTGTTGACCAGATCTTTGACATCATTCAGAATCTCAACAAGTCAGGAACAACAATTCTGCTGGTAGAGCAGAACGCCCAGATGGCTCTTTCTGTAGCTCACAGAGCATACGTCATCGAAACCGGAAGAATCACACTCTCCGGAACCGGCGCAGAACTGGCAGAGTCCGAAGACGTCAAGAAAGCTTACCTCGGAGGTTAAAATCTCTGTAGTGCAGCTTAACTGATGATTTGATACATAACCCTCAGATTATTGCAATCCGGGGGTTATCTTTTTGCAATAATACTGAATGACTGCCGGACCAGAGAGGCTGGTTAACGGGGTAGTTAACGGGTTTTACAATTGTGAAATATTTTTCACAAACTTCTTTGAATATGACCATATAAATGAACGATTGGTTATGTTACAATTCGACATGTATGATATGAAAAATAACCGGATCTGAATTTGCGGGCCCGGAATCAATATAAAGAGGGATGACTATGAAATTCAGTTATAAGAGTATTCTTGCGCTGATTATGGCGCTTGTTCTGATGATATGTATGTGTGCCTGCGGAGATAAGAAGGAAGATGCGGCTTCTGCAGATTCCGGCGCAAGTTCACAGACTGAAGAAAGCGCTGACGCTGAAGGCGAAGAGGAGGCAGAGACGGCGGAGGTCGTCAAGACTGTCGAGGGCATCGATGATGAAGAGACTCTCGATGCCAGACTGCCGCTGATGATCGACTCAATCATACTGTATGATGACGGAACTCTGGCCATTGTTCCGACTGATGATCTTAAGAAAAACGAGATCAAGGATGACGCGGATGCTGTCTATCCGTTTGAGGAAAGCGGCAAAGTCAAAAACTTCTGGGTCGTGGATTACGGCAATGGAGGATACAGGACAATAATAGCCCTGATGAAGGACGGATCTGTTTCGGCAGCTAACGGACGCGCTCTCGTTGAAGACCATATCTTTGCCGTCATGGATAATGTAGGCAACAAGGACAACTTCAAAAAGATCGAAAACCGCCAGGAAGAAGACGGATTCTCCATTATCGGAATTACCAAGGACGGAGAAGAAGTCATTCTGGATTACAGCCTGAACTTCGACGAACCGGAGAACTAATCTGCTTAAATTACCGGACTATGCAGTGTGACAAAGAGGAGACTCTGTTGTCACACTTTTTTATGTCTATATAGATCGAAAATATATTATCAGTTGTGTACTGCAGTTATGGTATAATTAACTCGATATAGCGTCCGCAAGGATAACTCTCCATACAGACCGGAATTATTAAGGGATGCGGATGCTGACAGGGTTAAAGAAAGGGATAATGCTATGGCAATGGCAACTTACGAATCAGAAGAACGCAGACAAGTACTGGACTGGTTTGAAACCGATTTTAAGAATTCTGCCAAGAGTACAACCAAGACGCAGAGACTTGAGGACGGCAAAGTCAGCTACAGGTTTTCTGTTGTTAATAATTCGGGACTGAGCTTCAGTGATTTCTCATTCAAAGTCAAGATTCTGAACAAAGCAAACGGTCAGGAAATCGGTACCGCAACTATCCACGCGGGTGAATGGGGCGCGGGAGAAACTAAGCACTTCAGATCCAAGATCGCAATTCCGGCAGATGTCAGAAGCATTTCATTTATCATGTTTTCCGAATCTGTCGACTATTCCTGCACACCGGTTCGAGAGACTATGAGAGACATCGGCAGACAGGACCCTGTAGGATCTGCTATTGATGACCTCAGGGATATCGGCGAGATGGTTACCGGAGCTGACGGCAGCGGCGGTATCCTCGGCGAGCTTTTCGGTACAGGCGGAATGCCGGAGACTACAGTCACCAAGACAACTACCACAAGGACACCGACCGGAACGACAACAACAAGGACAACTACAACCACCAGCAGCAACGGCCATGTCAAGAAGGAAACAACAACTACAAGGCAGACAAACGCTCAGCAGCAGAGACAGGCTCAGCGCACTCAGCAGGGCGGTGTTGGCAAGACATACACAGCACGCCGGAATGAGAAGAAGCTCAACAAGATCAGGCTCGGAAAATCCACCGGAATGGTCTTCTCACTGATAGGTGCGGCAGTCTTCGCTATGGCGGCACTCGGCTCAGCAGGAGACCCGGCATCAATCGCCCAGTACTCCATCATAGCTGCAGGCCTCGCAGTTCTCGGCGGAGTTCTCAAACTTCTCAGCTCAAAAAAAGGCAAACGCATAAGAGCATACGAATCAAGGATCAACTATAAGGGCAATACATCCATTGAAGAACTGGCTCAGCTTGTCGGAAGACCTGTAGACCAGGTAGCGGACGATCTGCAGAAGATGATAGTTGCGGGATTCTTCAAGGAGGCATACGTCGATTACAACAACAAGCTGCTTGTCATGACCAGGAATGGCGAACCGCTCGAATCGGTTGAGAAGAGCGCTGCCGCCAACAGAACAGCTAAGAGAAAAGCAGCCAGAGACAAGGGTGTTGTGCCTGAGTCCATCGATGATCTGATAACAATGACAGACGATTCGGAAATCAAGGCCAAACTCAGATCTCTTCGTACTATCACTAAGAAGATAGACCAGAGAATCGAAGAGAGACCTGAACTCGAAGATCAGGTCAAGGATTTCAGAGAGAAATACTATCCTGAGGTTGTCCGTCTTACTGACGAGTACAATGAGAAGATCGCAAACCTCGGCAGTTATGCCAAGGAAGAAAAGGTCACAGAGAATCCTCTTGAGATCAATACCAACCCGAACTATCTGGAAGAGCAGGCACGGGATATCAAGGGCCAGCTTATCAGCCTGATAGACTCAGTAACCGAGGCATCCGAAAACCTGCTCGAGAAACTGCACGAAGACGACATCATGGATATCACAACAGATATCAAGATGCTGCAGACAACACTTGCTAGCAAGGGACTTCTGGATTCAGACTTTGATCTGTAAACAAGTACGTTAAATAAAGGCAGAGAGCCTTACAAATATTCAATCACAATCAGCCCGGGACAACGGGTAGTTTAAAAAGGCTCGGGGGGCCGGGCAGGGAGGACAGAAATGGCAGAATTTGAAATGACTCCGGAAATGGCAGTAGAAGAAACAAGCTCATTCGCAAATGAGGTTCAGGCACAGCTCGCAGACATTCAGCAGGCAGCTGCAGCAGTCAGCGAGACTCCGATTATCGACCTTGAGGCAGAAGAAAAGCCGGTAGAGAACTCACTCGCTAAGTACACTCCGGATGAGCAGAGACAGATCCAGGCTGTTGCCGAGAAAATCGACATCACTGACAGCAACGCAGTACTCAGCTACGGAGCAAGCGCACAGCGCAAAGTTTCCGACTTTGCAGATGGTGCTCTTCAGAGCGTAAGAGGCAAAGACATGGGAGAGACCGGTCAGATCCTCACTTCACTCATCGTCGAGCTCAAGTCAAACAGCGAAGAGAAGAAGAGCTTCCTCGGAAAGCTGTTCGGCAGTGCTGAGAAGAACTTTGAGAAGATGAAAGCTCAGTACAGCACAACTGAGGCAAATATTGACAGACTCGTCAAGATCCTCGAGGGACATGAAGAGCAGCTCGTCAAGGATATCGTTCAGCTCGACAAGCTCTACGACAAGAACAAGCTCTACTTCAAGGAAGTATCGATGTACATCGAGGCAGGCAAGCTCAGACTCGAGAAGGCAAGAAACGAGGAACTTCCTGCACTTCAGGCTAAGGCTAAGGAGACAAATTCACCTGATGACGCACAGGCTGCACAGGACTTCGCAGATATGATCACAAGATTTGAGAAGAAGCTGTACGACCTCGAGCTGTCCAGAACAGTATGCCTCCAGTCTGCACCTGAAATCAGAATGGTACAGAATTCAGATACCATTATGTCAGAGAAGATTCACTCGACAATCATCAATGTTATCCCTATGTGGAAGACTCAGATGGTTCTGGCTCTGAACAACTATCATACACAGAAGGCAATCGAAGCACAGCAGGCAGTTACTGACGCTACAAACGAAATGCTCAAGAAGAATGCAGAGGCTCTGCACCAGAGCACTGTTGAAACAGCTAAGGCAAGCGAGAGAGGTATCGTAGATATCGAGACTCTGCAGCACACCAACCAGCAGCTCATCAGCGCTCTCGATGAGATTATCCAGATTCAGGCTGACGGCAAGGTTGCAAGAGCAAACGCTGAGAAAGAACTTGCCAAGATCGAGCAGGAACTCAAGGACAAGATGCTTGGCATCGCTACCAATGTACGTATGACAGCAGAAGAACTTGAAGCATCAAGAAAGAATAACGGACAGTAATTATCATTTCAGCGCTTTATACTGCTAATGAGCAACAGGAATAATCAGCAGAATACAAGACAGCAGAATAAGACAAAAGGCGGGAGTCAGCGTAGGCTGGCTCTTGCTTTATTGCTTGTTTTGATTCTCGCGGCTTTCTGGTTCTTCGAGACAGAGAACCCGGCTGTCAGTTCGCTCAGAGGAAGATTCCTTGGCAGTCAGAATACTGAATCCGTTGAAGATCCGGGCAGTTCGGATACTTCAGGAGATAAGAGCGGCGCAGACAATGCAGGAAATCAGAATGGGGAAGAAAACACCTCCGGAAATGAGCTTGTCTCCGACAGTTCGGGAGATGTCGCAGGCCTGGATCCGAACGCTTTGCCTGAATACAACGGCAGCCATTATGTAACAGTCAACGGAAATATCCCGGCTTTTCCTGAAGAGGTATACACGAAGGCCGGACTTGTCAGCGAGAATGGCAAATGGAAGACTGAAGGAAGCAAAGTCGGCAGAATTGACAGTAATAAGCTGGTTCCTTATGAGTTCTACGGTGAACTCGACAGTCTCGGGCGCTGCACGGTCGCATACGGATGCCTCGGTGAAGAGACGATGCCTGCCTCAGGAGTCGAGAGGGGAGATATCTCGAAGATACATCCGAGCGGATGGGCCAGGGCTCAGAACTGGGAGAGATGTCACCTGATCGCATGGGCTCTCAGCGATGAGAATGCTAATGAACGCAACCTGGTTACCGGAACACATTATCTTAACCACGACGGAATGAGACCGCTTGAGGAAGAAGTCGAACATTATATCTGGAATACAGGCAACCATGTTCTGTACATGTCAAAACCGATTTTCAGCGGAAAAGAGCTGGTGCCGAGAGGTGTTCAGATGACGGTGTGGTCATGTGAGGATCAGGGCAAAGGCATGGCGTTCAATGTGTACTGTTTCAATGTGACGCCCGGTGCTGAAATCAATTATGTGAACGGTGTGGTAACCACGCAGGAGCAGGCCGGTCAGGAGGCCAGACTTTATGTTGTAAATACAAGATCCGGTGTGTTCCATTATCCGTCATGCGATGGCGCGAAGAGCATATACAAGAAGAACCGCAAAGAAGTCACCGCGACCCGCAAGGAACTGACTGATCAGGGCTACATTCCTTGCGGATACTGCGAACCGTGATTTGCACAGACACGCAACCATAAACATTGACATAGCCGTTCGGCGAAATTATAATTGAAACAGATTATATATAGTCGAACGGCTATTTTTATTGCGACGAAGAGCGAATATAGGCGAACGCCTATATTTCATGCGAGGTATAGTATGATCGATATCAGCAATATGAAGGAGCTCGGCAGAGCGATACGTGACAGGCGTAAGGAACTTGGTTATACTCAGGCGTTTGTAGCAGACTATGCCGGAGTGAGCACGAGTTTTCTGTCCGAGCTTGAGAATGGCAAGGAGACAATACAGATAGGCAAAATGCTGGAAGTTATCAGTCTTCTCGGCATGGACATATGCATGAAGCGCAGAGGCGAGTAAAATGAGAAAACTATATGTTTCAGTAGAAATCGAAGGACGGATGAGAGAAGTCGGAACCATCGAAGGTGATTCCGAGTTTTCCGCACGCTTCAGATATTCCGGCGATTATCTTGCACAGGACACCGCAAGGCCTATTTCGATAAGCATGCCTCTGACCGCAGAAGAATACGGTCCTGAGAAAACAAGATGCTTCTTCGAAGGACTTCTGCCTGAAGGCTTTCTGAGGCGGACTGTAGCGGAGAACAACCGGACAGATGCGAATGACTACCTTTCCATCCTTGAAATGCTGGGATCTGAGTGCCTCGGAGCCGTTCAGATCAAAGGCGACAATTACCTGAATATTCAGCCGGAATACCGCGAACTCGATCCGGACATGATGTTCAGGCTTGCTTCAGAGGGAGCTACAACTTCCGCAGACCTTGTAGTCGAGGCTCATCTCTCGCTGACCGGGGCATCGGGCAAGATCGGAGCTTATCTTGCGGAAGACGGCAAATGGTATCTGCCTGTCGGAAGCGCGCCAAGCACACATATACTTAAACAGAGCCACATCAGATACGATCATGTCGTAGAAAATGAGCAGCTGGCAATGCAGACAGCCAGGCAGCTTGGTATCAGCATCCCCGAGAGCGGCATTATCATGACCGGGGATTATGGCGAGGGCAGTGTACTTTTTGCTACTGAGAGATACGACAGGACTATGACCGGTACTGTGAACGAGATATCCGGACTCGCATGTCCTCTGAGGCTTCATCAGGAGGACTTCGGTCAGGCTCTCGGTATAGCTGCGGCCGACAAGTATGAGAAGACGGGCGGACAGTATATGAAGAAGATGTTCGACCTTCTTAAATACAGGTCAGCTTCTCCGATTGAGGACCAGATGAAACTGTGGGATATAATCGTTTTCCACTGGCTGATCGGCAACACCGACGGGCATATCAAGAACTTCTCTTTGGTGTATGACAGGTATCTTAAGGCCGTAAGACTGGCCCCTGCATACGATATCCTCAGCACGATCGTCTATGATACTCACTCGAGGGAGATGGCGTTCTCGATCGGAGGAGAACTCGAGTGGAACCGCATCGACAGGAACTGCTTCGAGGCGGCGTGCACTGAGATCGGCCTCAACAGGAAGATATTCATGAAGCGGTTCGACTCGCTTTACGCGGGATTTGAGAACGCTCTTAAATGCGCGGAAGAAATACTGACTGAAGAGGGATTTGTCGGAGCCGGCAATCTCGCAGCCAGAATAATGAAACAGAGAAAAGAAGCAGGTATATAGAAAAGGAGATTATCGATGAAAATCGGAGTTATAGATGTAGGCGGAGGCCTCAGAGGGTCATATACTGCAGGTGTTTATGACTGGTGCCAGGATAATGGCATTACTTTTGACTATTGCATGGGAATATCTGCAGGAAGCGCCAACCTCTCGTCCTTCCTCGCGGGCCAGCGCGGGCGGAACCTGAAGTTTTACACTGAATATAATCTGCGTGATGAGAGCATGGGCATTAAGCATTTCATCAAAGACCGTAATTTCGTTGATCTAGATTATATTTACGGGGACATGTCGTATTCTTACGGCGAGTGTCCGCTGGATTATGATGCACTGATGGCGAACCCTGCGGAGTTCACCATCGTGGCTACCGATGCGGAGACAGGCAAACCGTATTATTTCACCAAAAACGACCTGAAAAAGGACGAACTTGCTCCGATCAAGGCTTCGAGCTGTGTGCCCGGAGTTAATCAGCCATATCCGGTCAACGGCAGGCTGTATTACGACGGAGGCATGGGTGACCCGATTCCGGTAGAAAAATGTTTTGAAGACGGGTGCGACAAAGTTGTACTGCTGCTGACAAGGCCTAAGGACTTTGAGAGAAAGCCGGACAAAGACCAGCTGATTGCGTCACTGATCCACAGAAAATATCCGGGCGGGGCTGAGGCAATAAGCAAGAGAGCGATTCGCTACAATACGCAGCTTTGGCTGGCAAAGCAATATGAAAAGCAGGGCAAAGTGCTGATTGTTGCCCCGGATGATATTGGCGGCATGAGCACTCTGACCAAGGATCCGGAAACCATTGAAGGGCTGTACCACAAGGGATATCACGATGCGGAGGCGATCAAGGATTATGTAAAATAAGCGCAGAATCAGCATCGAGAACGCTTGTTCGCAAAGCTGATCTGTGGTAGAATCTTAACTGTCAGGATTGCAGTATCCTGGCAGTTTTTTCACGGGATAAACAATGTTTTTCCGGCGGTTTGTGGTAGTATTACGTGCAGTGATTTATCACATCTAATGGTTACAGGAATAAGGAGGCTGCGGCAGACTCTATGGGTAAGTTCAGGGTCGTTAGTGATTTCGCGCCGACGGGCGATCAGCCCCAGGCAATAAGAGAGATAGCAGACGGAATTCTTGCGGGCAGGGAAGCTCAGACACTGATGGGCGTAACCGGTTCCGGCAAGACTTTTACCATGGCTAAGATTATCGAGGCGGTGCAGAAACCTACACTCGTAATCTCGCACAACAAGACTCTGGCGGCGCAGCTGCACGGTGAGTTCAAGGAGTTTTTTCCTGACAATGCAGTCGAGTACTTTGTCAGCTACTACGACTACTATCAGCCGGAGGCGTATGTTCCTTCGCGCGATTTGTATATTGAGAAGGACGCGGATATCAACGAAGAGATCGACAAACTGCGTCATTCGGCGACTGCAGCACAGCTCGAGAGAAAAGACGTCATTATCGTTGCTTCCGTTTCGTGTATATACGGACTCGGCAGTCCTTCGTCATACCGCAATCAGCTGATAAGTCTGAGACCGGGCATGGAGATCGAAAGGATGGACCTGCTGCGCAAGCTGACGGAGATCCAGTATACGAGAAATGACATCGACTTCCAGCGCGGCTCGTTCAGAGCCAGGGGCGAGGTAATAGATATTTATCCTGCTGGCGGTGAATCAGCAGTCAGACTCGAGATGTTCGGAGATGAGATCGAGAGTATCAGGGAGATCGATCCGCTGACAGGAGAAGTAACAGCCGAGCGTCAGCATATTTCAATTTTCCCTGCCAGCCACTATGTTACCAGCAGAGAGGATATGCAGCTGGCTGTTGCTTCAATCAAAGAAGAACTCAAAGAAAGACTGGACTGGTTCCGCGCTAACGGTAAACTTCTCGAAGCTGAGAGACTCGAGCAGAGAACCAACTATGACATAGAAATGATGATGGAAGTAGGCACCTGCAAGGGTATCGAGAACTACTCCCGCCACATCAACTTCCTCAAGCCGGGAGAGCGCCCTTATACGCTGCTCGACTATTTCCCGGACGGGGACTTCCTGACAATTATTGACGAGTCGCATGCTATGCTGCCTCAGTTGCGTGCGATGTACAACGGTGACCATTCCCGTAAGGAATCACTGGTCGAATACGGATTCAGACTGCCGTCTGCTTTTGACAACAGACCGCTCAAATTCGAAGAATTCAGCAAGCTGACCGGGCAGACAGTATATGTGTCTGCAACACCGGCTGAGTATGAGCTGAAGAGGTCGGGCGGCGTCACTGCAGAGCAGCTGATCAGGCCTACCGGCCTCCTCGATCCTGAGATCGAGGTCCGCCCGACCGAAGGTCAGATCGATGACCTGATCGGGGAGATATACAAGACAACCAAGCAGAATGAGCGCGTCCTTGTAACCACACTTACCAAGAGGATGGCCGAAGATCTGACCAAATTCCTGCAGGAGCAGGGCATTCGGGTCAGATATCTGCATTCAGAGATAGACAACTTCGAGAGACTCGAGATTATCAGGGACCTGCGAATGGCCAAGTTTGACGTCCTTGTCGGCATCAACCTGCTGCGTGAGGGCCTCGACCTGCCAGAAGTATCGCTTATCGCTATTCTTGACGCTGACCAGCAGGGCTTCCTCCGCAACGAGACATCACTTATCCAGACTGTAGGAAGAGCTGCGCGTAATGAGCATGGCAGGGTCATCATGTACGGAGATCACATCAGCCCTGCAATGAGAGTCTGCATCGATGAGACTGCCCGCAGGCGCAAAGCACAGGATGACTACAACAAAGCGCACGGCATAGTTCCTAAGACGATTGTCAAGCCGATCAGAGAGATCGCGAGGGCGGTCGAAGAATACCATGGTGAACGCAACGTCAGGGATCCTAAGGCAATGACCACTGCCGAGCTGCGTGAGACAATCCGCGAAGTAGAGAAGAACATGAAAGAAGCAGCTAAGCAGCTCGACTTCGAGCGCGCTGCCGAGCTGAGAGATGTACTGTTTGAATTAAGAGCAAGTATGAGGGCTTAATGGAAAAAAACATAGTAATCAAAGGTGCCCGGGAGCACAATCTCAAAGGAATAGACGTCACAATCCCGCGTGACAAAATGGTCGTTCTGACCGGACTGTCCGGATCCGGCAAGTCTTCGCTTGCTTTTGACACCATATATGCAGAGGGACAGAAGAAATACGTTGAATCTCTCTCATCATATGCGCGTCAGTTTCTGGGTCTGATGAAGAAGCCGGATGTTCAGCTGATAGAAGGCCTCTCGCCGGCGATCAGCATAGACCAGAAGACGACCAGCCGCAATCCGAGATCCACAGTCGGAACCGTAACTGAGATATATGACTACCTTAGGCTGCTTTACGCGAGAATCGGCGTGCCACACTGCCCGATCTGCGGAAGAGAGATCGCAAGCCAGTCGATCGACAGCATCATAGAGAACATCCAGAGCCACGGTGTTGGTACCCGTATTATCGTTCTGGCGCCTGTAATCAGAGGCCGTAAAGGTGAGCACAAAGCCATATTCGACAGAGTCAGACGAGATGGCTTTACCAGAGTCAGAGTCGATGGCGAGATGAAGAGGCTTGATGAAGAGGAGATCGTTCTCGCCAAAAACAACAAACATACTATTGAGATAGTTGTCGACAGAATCGTAATAAGAGAAGATAACCGCAGCCGTATCGCGGAAGCGCTGGAAATCGCCATCAAGGAGGGCGAAGGTATCTGCAATGTTATTTTCATGCCTAAGAAGGAGGCGGTACAGGAGATCTCTGCTGCTGCGCCTTCGGGTGCTGCACCGGACGGAAAGATAATCGAAGAGCAGAAAGAGACTCTGGTTACTTACTCGACCAAGTTCTCCTGTCCTGAGCACGGAGTCGGGCTCGAAGAGATGGAGCCGAGAATGTTCTCATTCAACGCACCATACGGAGCCTGCGAATGCTGCAGCGGTCTTGGCTTTACACTGAGAATCACAGACGAAGCCGTAGTAACTGATGAGAATAAGAGCATCCTGAACGGTGCGATGGGTAATGTTTTCGCTTCGCTTGACGCAATGGGATTCTACCGTCAGATGCTGACCAGGCTTGCGATAGACCACGGCACAGATCTGTCAGTTCCGTACAAAGCACTGCCGCCTAAGTTCAAAGACGAACTGCTGCACGGTACCGGCACTCGCAAACTCAAATACACATATGAGAGCAGATCCGGACGTGTTTCACACATGAATCATACATTTGAGGGTGTTATCCCGAGTCTCGAGCGCAGATGGGGTGAGACAAACTCAGAATTTATCAAGAACAAGATCTCGGACATGATGACAGAAGAACTGTGTCCGGTCTGCCATGGCCGCAAACTCAAGGATACAGTCCTTGCCGTCACAGTCGGGGGCAAGAATATCATTGACCTGACCAACCTCTCTGTCATTCAGGCAATCAGATTCTTCGAGAACCTTGACAGTCAGCTGAACGAACGCGACAAGAAAATCAGCGAGATGATCATTAAGGAAATCAAGGCACGCCTTAACTTCCTCAGAAATGTCGGGCTCGGGTATCTGACGCTGAGCAGATCCGCAGGCACTCTTTCGGGCGGCGAATCGCAGAGAATCAGGCTGGCGACACAGATCGGATCGGGACTTGTCGGAGTGCTGTACATTCTCGACGAGCCTTCAATCGGACTTCACCAGAGCGACAATGATAAACTCCTCGCTTCACTCCGCAATCTGACGGACCTCGGCAACACTCTGATCATCGTCGAGCATGACGAGGACACTATGTATGCTGCAGACTATATTGTAGACATAGGACCGGGGGCCGGAGTCAACGGTGGAGAGCTGGTCGCGCAGGGAACAGTCGAAGATATCAAGAACTGTCCTGAATCTATAACCGGCCAGTTCCTATCGGGCAAGAGACACATCGATGTACCGGCCGTCCGAAGACCGGGCAATGGACTTTACCTGGATATTATCGGCGCACAGGAGAACAACCTCAAAGACATCGACGTCAGGATTCCTGCAGGCAAGCTCGTACTTGTAACAGGTGTCAGCGGATCGGGCAAATCAAGCCTGGTCAACGAGATCCTGTACAAGGGTGTTTCAAGAGTCACCAACCGCACGCAGGAGCGCCCGGGCAAATTCCGTGAGATCCGCGGCATTGAGAATTTTGATAAAGTCATCAATATCGATCAGTCGCCAATCGGCAAGACGCCAAGGTCAAATCCTGCTACTTACACCGGCATGTTCACTCACATCAGGAACCTCTTCGCAGAGATGCCTGAGGCCAAAGTCCGCGGGTACAATCAGGGCAGATTCAGCTTCAATGTCAAGGGCGGACGCTGCGAGCACTGCAACGGTGACGGTATCATCAAGGTAGAAATGAACTTCCTCCCGGATGTTTTCGTTCCATGCGAGGTCTGCGGAGGCGCAAGATACAATCATGAGACACTCGAGGTCAAATACAAGGGCAAGAATATCTCCGAGGTTCTGAACATGACAGTTGCCGAGGCGATTCCCTTCTTCGAGAACCAACAGAGCATACTCCGCTACCTGAAGACTCTTGACGATGTCGGCCTCGGATACATCAGCCTCGGACAGCCATCAACACAGCTTTCCGGAGGAGAAGCTCAGAGAATCAAACTTGCGACCGAGCTTTCCAAGCGCAGCACAGGCCGCACACTGTATATACTTGACGAGCCTACAACCGGTCTGCACTTTGCCGATGTTGAAAAACTCCTCTACGTACTCAACAGACTTGTCGACGAAGGCAACACTGTAGTCGTCATCGAACACAACCTCGATGTTGTCAAGCAGGCTGACCATATCATCGACCTCGGACCTCAGGGCGGAGATGCCGGCGGATACATCGTTACCGAAGGCACACCTGAAGAAGTCGCGCAGGTCAAAGAGTCATACACCGGCCAGTACCTTAAGAAGATGCTGAAATAGACATTGTGAAAGCCGCGGAGACTAATTATACCAATACAAAACCGGCGTCCTGACTTTGATCAGTTGACGCCGGTTATTATTAACTAGCGGTTTCTCGATGCCTTGATAGCCTTGCCGACTAGCGGTTTCTCGATGCCTTGATAGCTTTGTCTATCTTGCGGTTCGCGTCGCGCTTTGCCTCAGCTTCACGCTTATCGTAGTTTTTCTTACCTCTGCACAGACCGAGCTCGACTTTGCACCTCCCATGCTCATCAAGATACACAGAGAGGGGAATGAGCGTAAGCCCCTGCTGCGTCTTGACCGTTCCGTAGAGCTTGTTAATTTCTTTTTTGTGCATCAGAAGAGTGCGCACTCTGAGAGGATCGACATTGTATCTGTTGCCCTGCTCATAAGGCGCGATATGCATACCTGTCACGATCAGCTCACCTTTGCTGGTGATTTTGGCATAGCTCTCCTTGATGCTGACTCCGCCTTTGCGGATCGACTTGATCTCAGTGCCGGTCAGCACAATTCCTGCCTCATAACGCTCTTCGACGAAATAGTCATGAAAGGCTTTCTTGTTATTCGCTACTACTTTTCTTGATGGTTTATTTGCCATTATCTGTTATCAGTAATCTAGAATCTCTGTATTTTGTTAAACGGGAAAAGCCTCATTACAACTTTGCCCTTGATAAGTTCTTCCTTCACCGTGCCGACCTCTGACCTTCTCGAGTCGACGCTGCCTGCCCTGTTGTCACCCATTACGAAATATTCGCCGTCAGGAACTGTGAAAGTTTCACCTTCACGAGGCGTCTCGAAAGCAGGGGTGTACCCGTCCTTGAGATAATCTTCGTGATATTCCTCGCCGTTGATGTACAGCTGATCATTGATGATGGAAAGCTTGTCTCCCGGCAGTCCGATAACCCTTTTGATGAGCAGCTTGTTGTTGCCGGTGTTCTCGTCAATCATCGAGCTCTGGAAGATGATGATATCTCCGCGCTCAGGTGTGTGGCTGCGGTATGCCTGCCTGTACAGAATCATGTAGTCATTCTCGTGGAGAGTGTTCTCCATGGATGTCTGCTTGACGATGGTCGGTCTTATGAAGAAAAGGACTATCGCTGCAAGAATTATGGCGACGACTACATCAATGAGCAGACTCTTCAGGAAATCCTTGGCAGATTCGCCCGCGTTGTGGACGGTTTCTGCGGCCGGCTCTTCAGCGGCAGCTGCGGAAGATTCTGCATATACTTCTGTTTCGTCAGCTGTTTCGGCATATGCTTCCGGAATATTAAATTGTTCTTCGTTAAAATTATCCAAAGTGTTCTCCTGTTATTTTTTCGAAAGCAGGCGGCAGCTCGGCTGTGAAGCTCTTGCCTGCAAGATATTCTATTGCCTGCGGCAGTCCCTCTGACGCAAAGCTGATTCTGTATGCGTGAAGCAGCTGTGTAGTGATGTGGTATCTGCGGGCAAAGCATTCATTTATTCTGCGCACATCCTGAGACGATGCGGCATTTGCGCGATTGTGCGAATTGGCTGGTGATCTTCTGCCTGTGACAGCATCGGCGTACTTAAGATCACCTGCGAGTGGATGACCGATGCTGGCGAGGTGTGCCCTGATCTGATGGGATCTGCCTGTCACGAGCCTGACTTCAACGAGAGTCACGTCCATGCCTCCGTCAAGTTTCAGCGTCCTGACAGGGCGCACTTCAGTGATGATTTCACGTTCCTTAGCGCCGGTCTTAGCGCCGGAATTCTGCGAGTGATCTGAAACTGTGACTTTGTTGGCATATTCGTCCTTGGTCAGAGTGCCGGTCAGGGTCATCTCCTTATCAATGACGCCGCATGCGATCGTCATGTAATACTTGTCTGTAAGGTCCTCGCGAATGGCTTCATTGAGAGCCTTGAGAGCTGCGGCGGTCTTACCGAACAGAACGAGCCCGGTCGTGTTCCTGTCGAGGCGGTTGGCCGGGGCAGGGGAGAAGACTTTCTCAGATTTCGGATCATATTCGCCCTGCTCAATCAGGTAATCTCTGACCTGGTTGGCAAGGTGGTTTTTCTTCTCGTGTCTGTCACCGTGGGTGAGAAGCCCGTATGGTTTGCTTACGATCAGAACATTCGCATCCTCGTAAATGATGCGGAACTGTCGCTTTGCACGATGAGAAGTGCGGCTGCCAGAAGCAAATCTGCCGATCTGGTTCCTGCTGCCTGAGCCGGGTCTGCTGTCTCCGGTCAGCTTGTCCAGCACATCATCTGAGATGTACAGGGTAAGAACTTCGCCTTCATTAAGCATATATGACTGATCACGGCGCTTTCCGTCGACCTTGACATCCTTGCGGATCAGCTTGTAGATATCACCAAGTGACGCATTTTTCAGATATTTTCTCAGAAAGCGGTCGAGCCTGCGGCCGGCATCATTGGATGTGATGGTAATTTCCCGCATGTTTCCCTCGCTCTCTCCTTAGCTGTAATATCGAATATCTGCGATCAACCTGCGATGCAGTGGGCAGGAAGGCCGCAGAACGCCATTTAAATCAACGGAGTAATTCTACCACAACTTGGTGACATACCTCAAGACAGACACATTGCAAACAGTACGGTTTAATAATATAATTATTATATCTGCGGACTAATCATACGTTCGGCTATCAGGCAGACCTCTGTGATGACAAATCAGGTTAACTGCCCTTACGGCCAAGCATGTTAATTGCCTTTATGGCCAGGCATGCTAACAGCCCTTACGGACAAGCATGATAATTGCCCGCGGAACGGATATGTAATGAGTGAGGAGTTAAAATGAGGCTTATCAAGAATTTTCTGCACAATATCAATGATATAGTTCTGGCGGTTGTGATTGTTGCACTGGCTGCCGGAATCATATACTGGAGATTGCAGATCATACTGGATTATCCTGAGCAGCTGGCAAATCAGCAGGCTGTATATATGGAAGAAGCCGAAGATGATTCAGCAGCGGAGGAAGCGGCAACGGAAGATGCGGAGGCAGCAAATGATGCAGAAGCAGCAGAGCAGGCGGATACTGAGCAGCCTGCGGACAGCGCTGAGGCACCTGCCGAAAACGCCGAATCCGGAGAACAGCCTCAGGGCTAGAAAGGACCTGTCCAACGGTACATCACAATGAACGAAAGAGATTATCACAGACTAAATGACTACAACCTGACCATGCTGACTGATTTCTATGAAATCACAATGGCTAATGGTTACTTCAATTCAGAGCTTAAAGACGCCGAAGCGTGCTTTGACGTTTTCTTCAGAAGAGTTCCTGATGGCGGCGGTTTTGCCATCATGGCAGGCCTCGAGCAGATCATCGCTTACATGAAGAGACTCAAGTTCACTGAGGCAGATATCGATTACCTCAGAACCAAAAACTGCTTTACAGAGGAATTCCTTGATTTCCTGTTGGACTTCAAATTCAGCTGCGATGTATGGTCGGTACCGGAAGGATATCCGATTTTCCCGCATGAGCCTGTAATGATCGTCAAAGGACCGCTGATCCAGGCACAGTTTGTTGAAACATTCATCCTGATGCAGTTCAACCACCAGAGTCTGATCGCTACTAAGGCGAACAGAATTGTCAGATCTGCTCTCGGACGTCCGGTTATGGAGTTCGGTACAAGAAGAGCTCATGGTGCTGACGCTGCTGTTTACGGCGCAAGAGCATCTTATATTGCAGGATGCGCAGGCACAGCATGTACCATCGCTGACCGTAACCACGACACACCGGCTCTCGGAACCATGGCGCACAGCTGGGTACAGAGCTTTGACTCAGAATACGAGGCATTCAAAAAGTACACAGAGCTGTATCCTCAGAATGCAACACTTCTGATTGATACATACAATGTACTTAAGTCCGGACTTCCTAACGCTATCAAGGTGTTCAAGGAACTCAAGCCGCAGAGCATGGGTATCCGTATCGACTCCGGAGATATCACATACCTTACAAGAGAGTGTCGCAGAATTCTCGATGAAGAGGGCCTCAAGGACTGCAAGATTGTCATCAGCAACTCGCTCGACGAGTATATCATCAGAGACGTTATCCTTGAAGGCGCTCAGATTGACTCTTTCGGAGTAGGTGAGAGACTGATTACAGCCAGATCCGAACCTGTTTTCGGCGGTGTTTACAAGCTCTCAGGAATTATGCGCAACGGCGTTATGGTTCCTAAGATGAAGATCTCCGAGAACATCGAGAAGATCACCAATCCTGGATTCAAGAGAGTCGTCAGATTCTTCGACAAGGAGACAGGCAAAGCGCTTGCTGACGTTCTGATGCTTCGTGATGAGCCGATTCCTGACGGCAAGCCGTACGAGATTTTCGATCCGAATGCAGTCTGGAAGCGCAAAGTCCTCGAGAACTATGAAGCAGTTGATCTGCTCGCTCCTATTTTCGAAAAGGGCGAATGCGTATACAAAGAGCCGGATATCGACACTATCAAGCAGACCTGCAAAGACCAGATCGACAAGCTGTGGGGCTCACACCTCAGATTTGAAAACCCACAGACATACTATGTCGACCTGTCCAAGCCGCTCTGGAACCTCAAGCACGACCTGCTCAACAAATACGGCACATCCAATCTGTAGAAACAGAGAATGGTATGCGGCTGATTTACCTGCCGCACCTCGAATCAGAAACGCATTGTCGTAAACTCTGATAACACACAGCGGGAGCCTGAGCAGCCCCCTCAGAATGGAGACTTCTATCCTGAAGAGGCCGCTCAGACTCCCGCTTTTGCTTTACCCGAAATACCCGAAACAACCCGAAATAAACCGAAATACCCGAAATAACCCGAAATAAACCGAATGATATAACAGCAGACTCCAGATGTCCGGATGCCCCATTTCAGCCTCAAGATCTCAGTTTATCAAGCTAATTTCAACTTATCTCAAGCCCTTGATGTCGGCTATCACCTTGCTGATTTGCAGCGAATCAACATGGCCGCGTTTGTCTCCGAAAATGAAAAAAAGATTGACGCCCGGTATATAACCATTCTGTATATAGCGATAGATTCGTTTTGCAAAATCATCTCTGTATGGCTGCAAGTCAAGCCTGCCAATGTATTCTATTATTATTTCAGTTTGCAGATCTATCGGAGAGAGAACCGTAAAATCCGGGTACATATTCGGACCATAGTCTGCCGATACCAGAGGCAATTCATATACAGAAATCAGACCTGCAGCAAGCAGACGCTCATATATCAGAACCTCACTGAGAGTCTTCATTCTGGTGCCGTCAGATGCTTGCTCTGTCTTGTGCTCCGGGTAATTCTCGGGAAAAGTCGCCTGGTATGAGATTTTGTTCTCTTTCCACTTTTTTCCAACAACCTGATAATCCGTAGATGGAAGTTTCGCACCGCCTTGGTATGTCAGAGGAAGTCTGGTGTCTACTGAACCAGGATCATAATCCGTAAAACCATCCAGCATCGCCTTTACAAGGGCAATATTCTCTTCAAGTGTTTTGACTGTTTCATTGATATGTGCAGTTTTTTTGATCTTAAGAACTTGTATGCTTTTTTCCTTACCGATGTACTTAAAACGTTTTTGCCCATTTCGTTTGCCATAGTAATACACACCACTTTTTTTGACATTTCTTTTGAGTATGATATCCCCATAGTTATCATTTCTGTTCAATGCTTCCAGTTCTGAAGAACAATCTGCTTTGGCCTTATTCAGGAGCATTAATTCATATTGCAGTCTTGAATACAATTCAAAAACCATTTTTACCACTCTCTTCTATATTGGAGATTAATTCCTTTGCGCATGAAACCGTTTACATACAATGGATAACTGATGTAGATAGTCTACATTGAGCCGTACTATAGCGCAAACAAGCCGTGAATGACATTCAGCAAAAGACACATCTCGAAAAAAAGAACAAGATTACAGTGCTGAAATACAGTGCTGATTCCGGGCAGGGAGTATTAATAACGCCATTCAATTCTGCAACAAGACATAAAAGACAACGAAAATTCTGGCTTCACCCTTAGCATACGACAGTAGGTGCAAGGAGTGAAATTATTCATCCCTCATTTTGGTAATAGTTGAAGCAAGGGTGAAACAGGCCGCACTCCGATTCGATCCCTAGGTGAATCCACGCTTGCATCTGAGAGACAGGCAAAGCAAATGCACTGAGAATCGAGGCTAAGGAGTAAATTTATGGGCGATTCATTCGTTACGAAGCTTGTTTTTCTGGTGAATAACGGCAGAAGGGGAATTCTGTATGGGTGAGAGAGAGCAAAGCTGAAAAGCAATTCACCCATGAATACCGAATAATAAGATACATGGGTGAAAATATTCATCCCTTGTTGAGGGGAAGGTGTTTGTACGGGTGAATGTGCTTTATCTATTTGCAACGTTAACAAGTTGCATCGAATGATTGATACTTCTCTGTTTATTGTTGAATAATGCAGAAGAGATGAAGTAAAATTGTGGAGATTATGGGACGATAACGCTATTGGCAAGTCAAGCTGGATTAGCCAGACTTGTAAGGGTTTAGTCTTATTAGCCAAGATACCGCAGAGGTGAGTCCAAGTATGGCATTATACAGAAAAGAGGGAAACCATGCCTATCACGCCAAGAGTTGAAAAAATCAGAGATAATTACGTCAACACCAAGCCGCATATTTCGTATGAGCGCGCGTGGATATATACGAAGTCATTCCAGAGAACCGAGGGCCAGCCGAACATTCTCAGAGTTGCACAGGCTTTCAACGAAACTTGCAACGAGCTGTCGGTAAATATCTGGGAGGGTGAGCTGATAGTCGGCACCAGCGGCGAATACCGTAAGTGCGCTATTCTGACGCCGGAATTCGGATGGCTTTGGATCAATGATGAAATCGACACCTTCCCGGAGAGAGGGCAGGACCCGTATGATGTCACGCCGGAGCAGACCGAATTCATCAAGAAGAACATCTTCCCATACTGGAAAGGCAAGTCGATAGAAGAGGCTTTTCTCGCGAGGACATCCGAAGCGACCCGGAAGATTGGCGTAGATACAGGTTTTCTGGATACCGATTCGAAGTGGCGCAACGGAATAGGCGAGATTTCTGCAGATTATATTGACGTACTGCTGCCTAAGGGATACGGCGGAATCAAGGCGGAGGCACTTGCATACATGGAGGACCTTGACGAGGCGATTCCGGCAGAAAAAGACAAAATCGATTTCTATAAGTCAATGGTTCTGATTGCTGACGGAATGATCACTCTTGGAAAGCGCTATTCGGCCAAAGCAGCAGAGATGGCTGAGTCGGAAGCAGATCCGACAAGGCGCAGGGAGTTGGAAGAGATCGCAGATGTGTGCTCGAGAATCCCTGAACAGCCTCCAAAGTCATTCAGAGAGGCGGTACAGTTCGTGTGGTTTGTACAGCTTGGCGGAATTATTGCAGAAAACCCGCTTGCATGGAACCCGGGCAGATTTGACCAGTACATGTATCCGTATTATAAAGCCGACTCCGAAGCAGGCCTCATTGACTACGACACAGCACTCGAACTTGTCGAGTGCCTGTGGCTCAAATACAGCGAGTGGGCATGGACAATCTCCAAGAATACGGCCAGCTTCTTCGCCGGATACACCAACTTTGAAAACCTCACAATCGGCGGCACCAAAGTAGACGGATCAGATGCCACCAACGATATTTCGTTCATGGCAATCCAGGCGACAAGAGAGTGCATGACACATCAGCCAACACTAAGCTGCCGGATACATCCGGACTGCCCGCCTGAATTCATGGAAGCAGTGACCGAGCTGGTATCAACGGGCTGCGGCTTCCCGGCGATTCACGGCGACCGCACAGGATACCAGATGCTTTCGAACCTGGGATATGAGCCCAAAGACGCAAGAGACTGGAACAACTGCGGCTGCGTAGTACCGCATTCCCGCAAAACATTCGAATGGACATCCGCAGCCAGCATCAGCTTTGCCGCAGCCCTCGAATTCGCGCTTAACAGAGGATGCAGCAGACTGAGCGGCGAGCAGGTATCCCTGCCGGAAAAGGATCCGAAGACATTCGAATCAATGGACGAGATCCTTGAGGCATGGAAAAAGCAGTTCAGATACCTCGTCAGACACGGAGTAATCAGCCTGTGCACAGCACAGCAGATCCACAGAGAGATAGGGCACAGACCATTCATGTCCGCATGCAATGAGTACTGCATGAAAAACGGCAGAGACCTCGTTGACGGAGGAGCCAAATACAATATCGGCCCCGTTTTCACAGGCGTAGGACTTTCGGTCACTGCCAACTCACTTGCAGTGATCCGCAAGCTTGTATTCGAAGACAAAGTCTGCACCCTCGCAGATATCATCGATGCAATTGACAACAACTGGGAAGGCTATGAAGAGCTGAGAGAACTGGCACTTGCCTGCCCGAAGTACGGCAATGACATCGATTATGTTGATTCAATAGCAAGAGACCTGGCCGACTTCTTCTATGACGAAGTCACCAAGTATGACGATATATACGGAAACCACTTCGTTACAGCATTCATGGGTATTTCAAACTACCTGCCAACGGGCAAAGTGCTCGGCGCCACACCTGAGGGCCGCCATGCCACCGACCCGATCAACGAAGGCGTTTCCCCATACACAGGCAGCGACAAATCCACATGCCTCGCCGCCCTCAGAAGTGCCGCCAAAGTCAAACACGACATACACAGCGGCGGAACACTTTTGAACCTAAGACTCAACCACGACCTCGTAGCAACCAAACGCGGCCGCGCCAACCTCGGCGCAATGCTGCAAAGTTACTTTGCACTTGGCGGTTTCCACGTACAGTTCAACACGATTTCCAACGAGGTTCTGGCCGACGCCCAGGCACATCCTGAGAAATACAGAAGTCTGCTCGTCAGAGTCGCCGGCTACAGCGCGCAGTTCACCAATCTGTCAAAGGAAATGCAGGATTCCATCATGGCCCGCAACGCACACACCGAATTCTAATGAAGGGATACATAATGCAGCTTCAGCCGTTCTCCGTTAACGATGGGGACGGCATCAGGACAACAATATTCATGGCGGGATGCCCGCTGAGGTGCAAGTGGTGCTCCAACCCTGAGGGCTTTACTGCGCAGGAAAAAGTCGGATGGTATCAGCGGAAGTGCATCGGCTGCGGTGCCTGCGCCAAAAACTGCCCGCAGGGAATAGGTATCAATATGAATGAAGAGCGCAGCAGGTGCATAGCATGCGGCGCGTGTGTACAGGCATGTCCGGTAGATGCCAGAACCGGGATGGTCACGCTCACGGATGCCGGTGAAATTCTGAAGCAGATTCAGAAGCACCGCCTGTTCTATTCATACAGCGGAGGCGGAGTGACCTTCTCCGGAGGCGAAGCGACCGCACAGCCTGAGTTCCTCGATTATCTGAGCCGTGAAATCTACGACATGGGATACAGCATGGACATAGAGACTTGCGGCATATTCGATTGGGACAAAACAGCACCGATTCTGGCAAGAATGGATCTCATATTCATGGACCTCAAGATGATGGACCCTTCAAAGCATCTCGAATACACGGGCGTCAGCAACGAGCGCATACTTCAGAATATAGCGAATCTGGCAAAGCTGCAGGATTTGAGGTGCGAAGGCTCACAATCAGCGCATTCGAAAACGTGGTGCGAAAGCTCACAATCGGCGCATTCGGAAACGGGGCGCACTAGCTCACAATCGGCGCATTCAGATCAAAAAGCATTTCTGACTTTTGCAGATTCCGAAAGAAGAATCGGCAATGAGGGAAAAGGCCCTGAAATCGTGATAAGAATTCCTGTCATAGGCGGAGTTAATGATGACGAAGACAACATCCGCAGTTCAGCCGCATATGTCCACAGGCATCTGCCTCACGCACGCATGGAACTGCTGCCGTATCACCGGTATGGCATGATCAAGTATGAGGCGCTGGGAATTCCGTATGAGCATTCGGACTTCAGAACACCGGGCAAAGCGGAAATGGAGAGACTACGGGATATGGTGAAATCAGAAGGCGTGTTGGTCGCTGATTTCCGCTGAAAACCGCGGTTAATAATAAGCACATTCCAATCGCTGAAAACCGAAACAAAAAGAGGCATCTTCAAAAAAGATATAACCGCCACAACCGTTGAAATTTCAACTGTCGTGGCGGTTTTTACCAACACGTTTTGTCCTATAAACCTATAAGCTCAATACGCTCAATTCGTCCAATAAGTACAATAAGCTAAGCCCAATAAGACTTGTAAGACTAATCTTAATAGTTTTCTTTTCTTACTTCAAAATATGCCTGAGGGTGATTGCATACCGGACATGTTTCAGGAGCTTCTGTGCCTACGACAACATGTCCGCAGTTGCGGCATTCCCAAACTGTAACACCACTCTTCTTGAAAACTTCCATAGCCTCTACATTGTGAAGCAGCGCTCTGTATCTCTCTTCATGCATTTTTTCAATGGCTGCAACACCACGGAACTGGGCAGCTAATTCTGTAAAGCCTTCTTCCTCAGCATCCCGAGCCATTCTTTCGTACATATCTGTCCACTCAGCATTTTCGCCTTCTGCCGCATGAAGGAGATTCTCTGCAGTATCTCCCAGCTCACCAAGTGCTTTAAACCAGAGCTTTGCATGCTCCTTTTCGTTCTCAGCAGTCTGGAGGAATAACGCAGCAATCTGCTCATAACCGGCTTTCTTAGCTACAGATGCAAAATAAGTATACTTATTACGCGCCTGTGATTCTCCGGCAAAAGCTTCCCAGAGGTTCTTTTCTGTCTTAGTCCCTGCGTATTTGCTCTTTGCGGCAGGTTCCTCAACCTTTTTAAAAACAGAAGCCGGCTGTTTGCACATCGGGCACTTTTCAGGTGGCTGATCTCCCTCGTGAACATATCCGCATACACTGCATACCCATTTACTCATATTCATTTCTCCTTTCATATATAGCATTTCATTTATATCATTTGCTGTCATTTACTCATTAAGCGTTCTTTCTGTATACCGGAAATGCAAATTTATCACTTGCTCATCAGGACTTTTTTCTGCATGCCGGACACACATAGCTGATTCGCAAATCATAGCTGTCAATCGCAACGCCAAGTTCCTTCTCAATACTTGCAGTCAGATCCGTGAAGTTATAATCACTGATCGAGCCGCAAACACTGCAAATCAAGTGGTCATGTTTGTAAATCTTATCGTACCGGTCAGGCTGCCCAGCAAAACTGAGTTTCATAATTTGATGCTCGTCGGCAAGTTTCTTCAGATTGTTGTATACGGTTGCCAGTACAATTTTAGGTTCCTTCTCTTTGAGCAGAAGAAAGATTTCTTCTGACGTCATATGTCTGTCAGAGGCATTGATCAGTTCTAAAATTTCTCTTTCGTATTTCGACATCAGTATTCCCCTTGCTTGATGTATTAGAATTAATCTAATTCTAATATACAACACGACTTTTGTCAATACATCTATCAGAATTATCCTTTTGCGCAATCCTCTTGCTCCTTATACTACATTGGTCAAAACTCCGAACAAAAGTGGTATAATCAAATTGAATTATTCAGATTTGAATATCATGGCAGCGGTATTGAATGCGAAGCCAAAACCACATTTGCGGTGAATATTACTTCAGTGTGAATAACCTAACGGTTGGGAGGAATCAAAATGAGCACTTTGCTGATTAAGAATATTAAACACCTCATCTCCTGCGACGATAAGGACAGCGTATATTCGGATGTTGATCTGTTTGCAAGAGACGGCTGGATCGAGAAAATAGGCCCGGCCGGCCCGGACATGCCTGCCGAAGCTGATGAGATTATAGATGCCACAGACATGCTCTGTTATCCGGGACTTGTCAACACACATCATCACCTGTATCAGCAGTTTTCGAGAAATCTGCCGGAAGTACAGAATATGGAGCTTTTCGACTGGCTCAAGACCCTGTATGAAATCTGGAAGAACCTCGATGAAGAGGCCGTTTACAACGCGGCCATGACCGGCATGGGCGAGCTGATGAAGAACGGCTGCACCACATGCTTTGACCACCACTACGTATTCCCTCACGGGGCAGGAGACCTGATCGGTGCAGAGGTCAAAGCGGCAGATGATCTCGGCCTGCGTATGTATGCCTCGAGAGGCAGCATGGATCTGAGCGTCAAGGACGGAGGGCTGCCTCCTGACAGTGTTGTGCAGACAGTCGATCAGATAATGAAAGACTCAGTTGACCTGATCGGCAAGTACCATGATCCGTCGCCGGGTTCCAGACATATGCTGGCTCTTGCACCATGCTCGCCTTTCTCAGTTTCAGAAGAGCTGCTCCGCCAGAGCGCAATTCTTGCAAGGGAGTACAAAGTAAGACTTCATACCCATCTGTGCGAGACCAAGGACGAAGAGAACTACATGCTCGAAAGAGAAGGCATGCGCCCGCTCGCATATATGGAGAAACTCGGATGGGTCGGAGATGACGTATGGTACGCACACGGCATCCACTTTAACGAAGATGAATTGAAACTCCTTGCCGAAACAGGTACCGGCGTCTGCCACTGCCCGATTTCCAACATGAAGCTGTCATCAGGTATTGCGAGAATCCCTGAAATGCTCAAACTCGGAGTACCGGTCGGCCTCGGAGTCGACGGATCAGCATCCAACGACGGATCCAATCTGCTCGAAGAACTCAGAGTAGCATTCCTGCTTCACCGCCTCAATTCATCAGCCCAGGCACCTGACGGATATGACATCCTCAAGATAGCAACCAGAGGCAGCGCAAGACTCCTCGGCCGCACCGACATCGGCTCACTCGAGCCGGGCAAATGCGCAGACCTGTTCATGATCGATTCACGCAGACCTGAACTCGTCGGAGCCTGCTACGACCCTGGTGCAGTCCTTGCCACCGTCGGCATCAAAGGACCTGTCGATTTCACCGTCGTCCATGGCAAAGTCACAGTCAGAGACGGACGTATCGCAGGTGTCGACGAAGAGAAAATGGCAGCCAATGCGCAGAAAGTCTGCAACAAGTATCTCGGAAGAGAGTAAACTAACACTTTATTGACAAATCTATACGTATTGCTATAATAGAATTCCGGTGAGTCGCAAGGAACAGCTCATGAAGTATCAATTATGAACTCTCCTTGCGGCCCGGATAATACTCGTGGGGACGTACTGGTTTCGACAGGTATGTGGAACGAGGATAAGCGAGCCGTGGCGGTGATCCACGTAAAAAGTACCCGTTCAAAAGAAACGCTAAAACAAACAACAATTTCGCACTGGCTGCATAGTTCAGCCCCGCGCGTCGGCCTGAGTTCACCTGCAGGCACAGATCCCGGCGTCATTTATGCAGGAAACCTCTTACGTAACCTCCCGCTAGCGTAAGAGGACCAAGCGGGATAGTCTGATGTGAGTCTGCCGTGTGACGCTCATCAGGCAAAATCAAATACCCGGCTGCGCTCGGAGAAAGTCTTCCGGAAATGTTCTTGGACGTGGGTTCGACTCCCACCGTCTCCACCACATTTTTGGCTATGGTTATGTCAATCCAGATGCAGCCATAGTTTTTATTTTGGCTGTTTATTTCTGAAGGCACCGTGAATTA
>JBGUIG010000102.1:0-3336 GCA_045112795.1 Anaerovoracaceae bacterium
AATATATTCTGCCTGTCAATGTGATTGACAAAATGATGGAATTCTACGTTCCTGAAGGAACTGACCAGAATGATTACAGACTCTATCCGGGCAAAGCACCGGATCTGACAGGCATGCCGCCTGCAGTCATTATCAGCGGAGAGCTTGATCCTCTGAGAGATGATGGTGAAGAATTTGCACGAAGGCTCAAAGCTGCAGGGAATACAGTCTGCTCAATAAGAGCTGAAGGAATGATGCACGGTTTCATGCTTTACTGGCAGATATTCAGTAAAGCCGGAGAACTTCTTGAAAAAACCGGGGAAATATTTTCGCATGGCTTCTCAGTGTGATACAATTTCCTGAGATTATTTTTCAGAATAGGAAGACATTATGATAAAAAACATTATTTTCGATATCGGACGCGTACTCACTGACTTTGAGTGGAGCGATTATATTCATGGTCTGTTTGATGACGAGACAGCAGACAAAGTCACTACCGCTATGTGGGGTACAGGATACTGGAAGGAACTCGACAGAGCCGTCCTGACTGAGAAGCAGATTCTCGATCTGTTCTACAGCGCAGGACCGGATGTCAGGGCTGAGATAGACGAGGCATTCAGCCGTGTAGGTGAATGCATTGGAAAACGCGACTGGGTTGTTCCGAAGATTAAAGAGCTGCAGTCCCACGGCTACAAAGTCTATTACCTCTCGAACCTGTCGGAACATGCACTCGGAGCAAATCCTGATGCTTTTGCATTCCATACATGTATGGACGGCGGCATCTTTTCCTGTGATGTCCGGGTCATTAAACCGGCACCGGAAATCTACAGCAGATTATTCGAGAAATATAGTCTGATCCCTGAGGAATGCATTTTCATCGATGACCACAGAGACAACATAGCTATGGCCAGAAAATTCGGAATGAAAGGCATTCTGTTTGATAACTACGAGCAGTTTGATGCTGATCTCAAACAGGCTCTGGCCAAGGATATGGGGCATGACAGAATATCTGTTGTGTGCTACGGCGATTCCAATACGTATGGATATGAACCTGCTACAGGCGGAAGGTATGCGCCTGAAGTACGCTGGACAACAATCCTGCAGGAAAAACTGGGCGACCGGTATGAGGTCATTCCGGAGGGGCTAAACGGAAGGACGACAGCATATGACAGACCGGGAGCTAACTGGAAAAACGGAATTACCAGCTTTATATCATGCCTGGGGACACACAAACCTGTAGACTATCTTGTAATCATGCTCGGTACTAACGACTGTGCTGCAGGACTCGGCCTGACTGATGAAGCAATTGCCAAAGGAATGGAAAATCTGGTCGTCATGGCAGAACAGACTTCACCTGAGCTTCAGGGCTATATTCCTGAAATCGTAGTGGTGGCACCTGCCTCTATAAAGTGCAGCTGGGCTGATCAGGCTCCGGAATATGAAGATATCCGAAGAATGATGAGGCAGTCCCGCGATATAGAACCGCTTTATCGCAAAATTGCGGATGAACACCTTATCCGCTTTGCAAACTGCCTTGATGCCGATGTCAATATTCACGACTGCATACATCTTACTGAAGAAGGGCACAGACAGATTGCCGACATAATCTATAAGGAACTGACAAGAGATCCTGCGTCATATGATGTTGAGCAGGCGCTTTTGCCATAGCATTTTTCCGGCACAGCATTCCGTTACGGACTCGACAGATGGTTTACTTGGGCAGGTTGTATTGTTTTTATACAACCTGTCTGTTTTATTGCTGTAGGAATAGTGATACAGAATATAGTATCATTGAGGTGTAATTTGGAGATATGCGGGCAGACGCATCCGCATATGAAATGCAATCTGTAGATGACAGGCAGATATGTATGCTGTCTGTCAGGGAGGAGGAAAGTATGGCAATGGTTAAATGTCTGGTATGCGGAGCTACCTTTGAGGAAGGCGCTGACGTATGCCCTGTTTGCGGAGTCGGGTCTGAGAACTTTATCTCCTATGCCGAAGAGGAAGTAACATTCAGAAAAGATACAGACGAGAAATTCGTTATCATAGGAGGCGGTCCGGCGGCCAAGAGTGCTGCAGAAGCCATCAGGCAGCGCAACCGCGAGGCAATGATCACTATTGTTACGCAGGAGGAATACCTTCCTTACAACAGGCCTATGCTGACAAAGGGCATAGTAACTGATTTCGGATACAACGGACTTGCTATCGAAGGAGAGGAGTGGTACACACAGAACAATATTTTCTTCATGGCTAATACTGTCGTCAGGAAGATAGATACTAAGGCCAAAATCATTGAAATTGAGCTGCAGGGAGGCGGCAGAGGCGGAGTAGTTTATGACAAGCTTATCTATGCTCTCGGAGCATTCTGCTTTGTTCCTCCTATTATGGGCCATGAGCTTCCGCATGTTGTTTCAATCAGAAGCATCTCCGATACTGAAAAAGTCAGAAAGATTATTGAAGAGCGCAAAGCGACCAAAGCAGTCTGCATCGGCGGAGGCGTTATGGGTCTTGAAGGTGCGTGGGGACTCAAGGCAGGCGGTCTGGATGTTACGGTTCTTGAAACTGCACCGATCCTGCTGCCGAGACAGCTTGATGATTCGGCATCTGCACTGCTTGAGGAGATTTGCAATAATGCCGGAGTACACATTGTGACCGGTGCCAAGATTTCAAAAATTACTGAAGATGCTGTAATACTTGAGGACGGAACTGAGTATGAAGCGCAGCTCGTAATCATGTCCACAGGTATGAGACCATATACCAAGGTCGCTGAGGACAGTGGAATCACCGTTGACAAGTGGGTTGTAGCAGACAAGGGAATGAGAACCAATGTGCCTGATGTATTTGCTGCAGGCGACTGCATCATCGTTGACGGACAGCCTCAGGCATTCTGGGCACAGGCTGCAGCTACAGGCAGAGTAGCAGGCGCCAACGCTGCAGGCGATGACCTTGAATATGAGAAACTGGGCAGCTCACTGGTAATGGAAGTATGCGATACTTCTGTATTCGCACTCGGAACCAATGGCAAGGATCCTGACAGAAAATTCTATGCTGTAGAGAAGAAAGACGAGAAAAAAGGCACTTACGAGAAGTACTATTTCGCTGATGACAAGCTTGAAGGCGTAATTCTGATGGGAGACATCAGCAAGATGGGAGCTATGACTGAGAAGATAGCAGAAAAAGCTTCATATCAGGAGATGTTCGGCTAAGCCGCAAGTTCAATCAGGTCTTAATCCTGCTTTATTACGTAAATAAACCAATTAAAATGCACCTCATACTCAGGATAACCGGGTATGAGGTGCTTTATTATCAGTCCGGGTTATGGAGTTATAGGACAAAACGTGTTGGTCGTCAGTCCCA
>JBGUIG010000103.1:0-3521 GCA_045112795.1 Anaerovoracaceae bacterium
TCTATACTCATTTCTGCTGAGCCTTTTCTATGAAACGAGTCAGATAACAGCGCTTTTCGGCATCTATCCGGGACCATACAGACTGGCTGACGTTGAGGACCTGATATGTAATACGTTAGGTGGAATGTTCGGCTATCAAATAGCATATGTAGTTGCCAAAGTGCTTCCGAGCAGAGATGAGATTGATGAGAAGTGCAAAGCGTCATGTACCAGAGTCACGGGAATGCGCAGAGCGTGGGCAGTTCTTTTTGACTTTGTGTGCGCCGCTGTGGTGTATCTGTTTTTGCTTGGTGCGATCCGTGAAGTGTATCCTGATTTTTCCGGGTATTTCATATATGGAGAAGTATATAGCTGGACATTTTTCTGCATAGCATCTCTTCTGCAGGTTATTGTGACTAATGGATCTACACTGGGACATGCTGCATGCAGAATGGTTCTTGTATCAGAAAACGGAGGGGTAGCATCAGCATGGCAGCTGATCGGGCGCTATGTGATCCTGTGGTTGTTTACTGACGTGCCGCTGATCATAGCCGGACAGCTCATGAGTGTAAGAGTCTCTGTCATAATTGATTTTATTATACTGGGACTGACAGCACTCTCCCGCCTATATTTCATTATATATTTTATCAATGTAGTATTAAGAAGAGGCAGACCGATGCCGCACGATAAACTCAGCAGAACACATTACATAGCAACTGATCTGCCTGAATAATAAACCAACATCATGATAATCCTTTTTTACGCAATAAGCTGATATATAATTATGCAGATGCACTGACGCTTTAGTTTTTTATTGTTAACATAATTTACATGAAAACACTTTCGGGTTAATATCTAGGAAAAGGGAGGTCTTTTAAGTTGAAAGTTTTCGTTACCGGAGTCGCCGGTCAGTTAGGCCACGATGTGATGAATGAATTGAATAGAAGAGGCTATGAAGGCATAGGCTCAGATCTCAAACCTGAATACTCAGGAATTCAGGATGGCAGTGCGGTTACAACAATGCCATATGTATCGTTGGATATTACCGATGCCGATGCTGTGATGGCTGCTATAACCAACATCAAGCCGGATGCTGTTGTTCATTGCGCTGCATGGACAGCTGTAGATGCTGCAGAGGACTCCGACAAGAAAGAACTTGTACATAATATCAATGCAGAAGGTACAAGGCATATGGCAGAAGCTGCGAAAGCCATAGATGCCAAGATGGTTTATCTCTCAACTGATTATGTTTTCGATGGACAGGGTGAAAGGCCTTGGCAGCCTGATGACAAGAACTATGCACCTCTGAATTATTATGGTCAGACAAAGCTGGAAGGTGAGCTGGCGGTTTCTGAGTTGTTGGAAAAGTACTTTATTGTACGTATTGCATGGGTGTTCGGGCTCAACGGTAAGAATTTCATCAAGACTATGGTAAATGTCGGCAGAACTCACGATACTGTACGAGTTGTTAACGATCAGATCGGAACACCGACATATACATTGGATTTAGCGAGATTGCTGGTGGACATGATAGAAACTGATAAGTACGGCTATTATCATGCAACCAATGAGGGCGGCTTTATCAGCTGGTATGAATATACCTGCGAGATATATCGCCAGGCAGGAATGGATACCAATGTATTACCGGTATCGACAGAAGAATATGGTTTGAGCGTAGCTGCAAGACCATCTAACTCGAGACTGGACAAAAGCAAATTGATTGATGCGGGTTTTGAACCGCTTCCGGACTGGAAGGATGCGGTAGCAAGATATCTAAGGGAGGCGGATTTATAATGGGTCAGATCAAAGTAACGAACAATCTTGGGGGTATTGAAGGTCTATGCCTGATTGAATCAACAATTCATAGAGATACACGCGGTTATTTCATGGAAACATTCAGCCAGAAGGACATGTACGAGGCAGGCTTATACTTTTCATTTGTTCAGGACAACCAGAGTATGAGTACAAAAGGCGTACTGCGAGGTCTGCATTTCCAGAAGAAATTCCCACAGACTAAGCTAGTCAGAGTTATCAAGGGTACTGTTTTTGATGTAGCGGTTGATCTCAGACCGGGATCGCCGACTTTTGGAAAACACTATGGCGTGATTCTTACTGAAGACAATAGAAGGCAGTATCTGATTCCAAGAGGATTTGCACACGGATATCTAGTCCTGTCGAATGTAGCAGAGTTTTGTTATAAGTGCGACGATTTCTATCATCCGAATGATGAAGGCGGAATTGCATGGAATGATCCGGAAATAGGTATCGAATGGCCGGAGATAATAGGCGATTATGATGGTACTGCAAGTTCAGAAGGTTATAAGCTTGCAGATGGAGCAAAGCTGATTTTAAGTGAAAAAGATGAGAAGTGGCTGCCGCTTAAGGAAACATTTGTATTCAGATAATACATGGAGGCATCAATGAAAGGAATAATTCTTGCGGGGGGAGCAGGAACCAGACTCTATCCTCTTACTAAAGTAACATCCAAGCAGCTATTGCCTGTATTTGACAAGCCGATGATATACTACCCGCTGAGCACACTTATGCTTGCGGGCATTAAGGAAATACTGATTATTTCAACGCCTGATGATACTCCAAGATTTGAGGAACTGCTGGGCGATGGCTCGCAGTTCGGAATCAGACTGCAGTATAAAGTTCAGCCGTCACCTGATGGTCTTGCTCAGGCATTCATTCTGGGAGAAGAGTTTCTCAAAGGAGAGCCGGGGGCCATGGTACTTGGAGACAATATATTCTATGGCAACGGGTTCGGCAGAATACTCAGAACAGCTGCAAGAAATGCAGAAGAGAACGGAAGGGCCACTGTTTTTGGCTATTACGTAAATGATCCTGAAAGATTTGGTGTTGTTGATTTTGATGAAAACGGCACTGTTCTCAGTATAGAAGAAAAACCTAAAAATCCAAAAAGCAACTACGCGGTTACAGGGCTTTACTTCTATCCGGGAGACGTAAGCAAAAGAGCTAATCAGGTCCAGCCATCTGCCAGAGGAGAACTTGAAATTACGACGCTGAATGAGATGTATCTCAAAGATGGACTGCTGGATGTTGAACTTCTTGGGCGCGGATTTGCATGGCTTGATACAGGAACATTTGCCTCTTTGCTGCAGGCCGCAAACTTTGTCGAAATGATACAAGCGAGACAGAGTATTACAATTAGTGCGCCTGAAGAAATTGCTTTTCTTAATAAATGGATCACAAGAGAACAATTGATCAGGAGTGCAGAGGCATACGGAAAGTCTCCATACGGAGACCATCTGCATGCAGTAGCCAAGGGAAAACTGCAATACGGACACATAGGGTAGGAATATTTTCAGGTTATACAATCGATAAAGGAGAGTAATGAAAAAACTATTATTGCTTGGAACCTCATTAGCGACTGTACAAATCATTCAGACCGCCCGAAATATGGGCTGCTATACTATCGTGACCGATAATTTAACCCCTGAGTATTCATCTCCAAAAACGGTTGCAGATGAATATTGGATGATAAGTACAAATGAAATTGATACCCTGGAAGTAAGATG
>JBGUIG010000104.1:0-25646 GCA_045112795.1 Anaerovoracaceae bacterium
ATCGGTACTCCGAAAGATGCCAAGAAGGCTATGGAGTGCGACGGCGAAGGCGTCGGCCTTTTCCGTTCAGAATTCCTGTTTATGGACAACACACACCTTCCTACAGAGGAAGAGCAGTTCGAAGCATATAAAGAAGCACTTGAAACCATGGGAGGCAGAACTGTCATCATCCGTACGCTCGATATCGGCGGCGACAAGGACATCCCTTACATGGATTTCGAGAAGGAAGAGAATCCGTTCCTCGGATTCAGAGCGGTCAGGTACTGCATTGCCAATCCGGACATGTACAAGACTCAGCTCCGCGCCATTGTAAGGGCCAGCGCTTATGGCGGGGCCAAAATAATGGTACCTCTCGTAACAACAGTCGATGAGGTAAGAACTGTCAAAAAACTCGTTTCAGAAATCAAGGAAGAACTCAGGGCAGAGGGCATAGCATTTGACGAAGGTATTGAAGTCGGATGCATGATGGAGACAGCGGCTTCAGCTGCAATAGCTGATCTTCTCGCCAAAGAAGCAGACTTCTTCTCCATCGGAACTAATGACCTAACCGGATATACTATGGCTGTAGACAGAGGCAATGCTAAGGTTGCATATCTCTACTCTGCATTCCAGCCGGCAGTGCTCCGCTCAATCAGACAGATCATCACAGCAGGAAAAGCAGCAGGAATCCCTGTCGGAATGTGCGGAGAAGCCGCAGCTGATCCGCTTATGATTCCGCTTCTCATGTCCTTCGGACTTGATGAGTACAGTGTAAATCCGGTTCTTGTACTTACAGCGCGCTGCATTATTTCAAAATGGTCAAAAGCAGAGGCTGATGCCATAGCAGATAAGGTTATGGCTATGGATACAGAGGCAGAAATCGTAGCAGCTCTTAAGGCTGCGGCCAAGGAATAGAGTCATAAACCTCATCAGAATGAGGAAGATTCCTGACTGGTGAAACAGAACAACAGAATCACTTTTGTGCATCTGCTCAATAAAAGCTCCCGAAAGGGAGCTTTTCACTTTCCTGCTTAACAGATTCTCAGAAGAATGTATGTTATTATTAATAAGCGGACACTTTGTGCGCATAATATGATTCACGAAGGAAAAAAGGAGCGGAACTAATGACAGACAAGGTTTTAAGAGATGCGAGCGGACTGACTGAAGAAGAGTTCCTTGCACAATATGATTCAGATAAATACCCAAAGCCTTCTCTTACTGCAGATGTGGTTATTTTCAGGATTCATGATGACGGCAGATTGCCGGATGTTCTGCTTATTCGCAGAAAAGGGCATCCTTTCATCGGCCATCTTGCACTGCCGGGAGGATTCGCTGAGAAAGGCGAGACGATTGAGACTACTGCTTCGAGAGAACTTGAAGAAGAGACCGGAGTAACCGGCATGGATATGAAACTTGTCGGTGTATACAGCAAACCGGGACGGGATCCGAGAGGATGGACCGTTACTGCCGCATATACTGCAACAGTCAGGGACGGCGAGATTATGCCGGTAGCAGGAGATGATGCAAGAGAAGTATGCTGGGTAACTGCTCAGATGAAAGACGGCCGGCTTATTCTCTCAATTGAAGGGGAATGCGTTAACAGTGAACTGGCATTTGACCATTATGATATCTTAACAGACGCATATTCATTGGCGATTTAATATACTCAAAGAAGAATTCCCCGGAATTCAGATGCAGTCACAGTCCTTATAAGAATTAACAACATAATTTCTGAATGCGAGGTATGCACCCCGAAGCTTCTTCTTTTTATTGAAGACAAGCAGGGTAACCATCTTCTGTTCAGGTACGATAGGAACAGCCGCAATATCGTTGTCTTCGAGACTGCGTGCGGTTTTTTCTGTCGCAAGCAGCATGCCTACGCCGTCTCTTACCATATCCTGCATCAGGTTTGCTTCAAGAGTGTTCATGAAAGCAACATTAAACGGGATATGGTTTTCTTTGTACAGTTTTTCCATTTCGATGTAGAAGTGAGAGTCTTTCTCTCCGCTCAGCAGCGGAAATTTTCCAAGATCATCAAGCATCATTTTGTTTGAGCTGAAGCCGGGCATGCTGCGGCTTACAACAGCATAAAGATTCTCGGACTCGATCTCAAAGTTATCCATATCGGGTTTGTTATCGGCTCTGCATTTTATAATTGCAAAATCAAGTTCTCCCTGTTTGATCATGTCGTAGGCAGCATAATTGTCTACGACTTTAATATTTCCCATTACATTACTGTTTGTAACGAAAAATGAAGTGAGAATCTGACGGAGCGGCGATTTGCCGTAGAAAGGGTAGACCCCGATTCTGAGGACCGGCTTTTCACCGGAGGCTTCAAGGTCAAACGCCTGATAAAGGTCATCAATAGCTCCAACTATTTTGGATGCGTAATCACAGAATTTCTCGCCGTCTTTCGTGAGCGTGACGCTGTGAGTATCACGAATAAAAAGCTTTGTCTGAAGTTCCTCTTCCAATGCATTAATCTGATGAGAAATTGCGGGCTGCGTTACGTACAGAGCGTTGGCGGCCTTAGAAAAACTCTTATTTTTTGCTACTTCAAGAACGTAATAAACCTGTCTTATTTCCATTTGTTATTCCCCTCAAATACGACCGGCTGGTTTGATTTCTTTTATATTATAACATCCCGGTTATTAGTTTGCCTTATAACCAGATCAATTCTGTGCATTTCCAATCTTCCGTAATCTCATATAAATTCAAATTGCAAACAAGAGACTGCATGTTTATTCCACAGAGCAAATGAGGAGACAGAAAATGAATCATTATCTTGAGGAAGCGATGGCAATCAAAGATGAACTGATAGCCAACAGAAGACATCTGCACCGAAGACCCGAACTGGGCTTTGACCTTAATGAGACAATTGAATTTGTCGCAACACAGCTGGAGTCATACGGATACAGCCCGAAAAAACTGGGTGGAGGACTTACATGCACAGTGGGAAAAGGAAGCCCGTGCATAATGCTCAGAGCGGACATGGATGCTCTGCCACAGCAGGAAGATACCGGTCTTCCTTTCAGCAGCGAGAAAGACGGAATCTGCCATTCCTGCGGACATGACGCTCATACCACGATGCTGCTTGGTGCGGCGAAAATCCTCAAGGAACATGAGAATGAACTCAAAGGAACTGTCAAATTCATGTTCCAGCCGGCAGAGGAACTTCTGGCAGGTTCCCGCAGGATGATAGAAGAAGGAATACTCGAAAATCCTCATGTTGATGCAGCTATGGGATTTCATATCAACGTCGGAAATCTCGGACCATATGACTACCATGCAGGAACCATGAATCATGCGATCGGAAGAATGATGGCTTCAGCTGATGAGATAAACATACACGTCCGGGGAAAATCCGCACATGGCGCGGCAGCTTATCTCGGCATCAACGCTGTTGCCGTAGCATCCAATATCGTGACAGCTCTTCAGCAGATGCCAATCATGGAAACAAAATATAACGATGATGTGATTATGTGTGTCGGAAAGATCGAAGGAGGATTAAGAGCAAATATCGTTCCTGATGAAGCGACCATAACCATGAGCTTCAGAGCATTCACTTCAGAGGCAAGAGAATACATGAGGGCAAGAGTGCCTGAACTGGCATCGGGTATAGCCAGCGCATGGAAAGCGACAGCTGAAACTGAATTCGTAGTCGGAGTTGCCCCTGTATACAACGATGAAGACATGGCAAAAGAGATGCATGAATATGCTCTTGACATCATGGACAAAGTTCAGATCGTTCCTCCGGTTGCCGGGTCGGAAGACTTTGCAAATGTATGTGAATATGTTCCTTCATTCTGGGCAAACATAGGTTTTGGCGACCCGTCTGACGGATATGAATACGCGATGCATAATCCAAAGATGCGTATCGATGAAGACGGTCTTTCTTATGGAGCTGCTGCACACTGCCATCTCGCAACAGAGTGGCTGCGCAATCACAACGCAGAATAAAACCGGGAAAACAGGATTGTTATGAACTGCTTCATTAAAAATGAAGCTGAACATAAACCGCCTTACAAGGCAGAAATAATGATGAACACGTAAAAAGAAAGGAAAGTATAATGAACGGATTAGTCGCACTTACTATCATCATGATCGTTTATGCAGCCGGTGACATGGTTGCGACCAAAACCAAAGCGATCATATCAATGCTGTTTGTTGCTTCTGTAGTATTCGCTGTCGGATTCTGGAACGGCCTTCCTGCAACAATCTTTGCGGATTCACAGCTGCAGACCTTCGCGAGTGTAACAGTCGGACTGCTGCTCGTACACATGGGAACCACTATTAAAGTCAAGGAACTCCTTGCGGAGTGGAAGACCGTTGTACTGGTGCTGGCTTCGACAATCGCTATCTGCCTTGGCGTTTACTTTGTAGGCGGACTTGTTGTTGAAAAGGCAATGGCACTGATGGCTGCTCCAATTGTTGGCGGTGGTGTTGTAGCATTCCTTGTCATGTCTGAAGCACTCAAGGACGCAGGCGACAGTGTAATCGTATTCGGTTCGATCGTGCTTGTAATGCAGGGCGTAATCGGATTCCCTATCGCATCATTCCTGTGCAAAAAAGAAGCTCTCAGACTCAGAAACGAATTCAGAAACGGAACCCTCACTGTTCTGGACGATTCGGCTGCAACCGAGGGCGCAAATGGTAAAAAGACACTTCTTCCACAGATACCGGATAAATACAACGGCCCTAATTTCATGATAGCTAAGCTGGCAATCGTTGCCTGCATCGCACAGTGGCTTTCCGGTCTTACGGCCGGCAAAGTGAATATGCTCGTCATCTGCCTTATTCTCGGAGTAATCTTCCGCGCTATCGGATTCCTGGATGAGGGCTCACTGACAAAAGCAAACGGATTCACTTTCGTTATCGGTGCTGTACTTACAAACGTATTTGCTTCACTTGCCAATACGACACCCGGACAACTGGTTTCAATGATTGGACCACTGCTCCTGATTTTCGCAATCGGACTGGCAATCTGCGCTGCTGTAGCTATCTTAGTCGGAAAACTTCTCGGTGAGAGCTGGTATATGTCTTTTGCCCTTGGAGTAACAGCGCTCTTCGGATTCCCGGGAACACTTATTGTACCAACTGAAGTTGCCAATGCAGTAGGTGAGAATGCAGACGAAATTGAAATGCTCAAGAAAAATCTTGTTCCGAAAATGATTATTGCCGGAATGGTATCGGTGTCAGTAGTATCTGTAGTATTTGCAGGTGTTATGGCAGCATGGGCATAATCCGTAAAACGGAGAACAGTTCCCTGACGCCGTCCCCTGACCGTTTATAAATCATTTTATATGCAAGAGCTTCCGGAATGATTCCGGAAGCTCAATTTTTTCGTATTATTTTGTAAAAAGAATAGGATTGTTTTTGTATCAGTTGATGATATGATAATTAGACTTAGATTAAAGGGGGGTACATATGAGCAACATACAGATATGCATCAACGCTGTCCTTCCGATGTTCATCTACATTGTTATCGGGGCAGTTATTAAAAAAGCCGGAATGATGAGCAAAGAAGAGAATACCAGGTTCAACAAGATCCTGTTTACTTTCTTCTATCCTGTTCTTCTGTTTGACAATATCTATACCGCAGATCTTGCAGAGCTTATCGATCTCAGACTGGTGTGTTTTGCATTAGCATTCATTTCCGTGTCCGTTCTGATCATCACAACGGTGGTTGTAAGAATTGAAAAGGATGATGCTGCCCGCGGCGCAATGATCCAGGCCATATACAGGAGCAATTTTGTTCTGATGGGCATTATGGTAGTGCAAAGCATCTTCGGTGACGCCGGTATGCCTGTTGCGGCAATGATGGTAACCATCGTCGTACCTTTCTTTAACTTTATTGCTGTAATCCTTCTCGAGCATTTTCGCGGCGGAAAAGCAGATCTGGGGACTGTAATTATCAAGATACTGAAAAATCCGCTTATTGTAGGAGCAATTGCAGGCGCTGTTTTTTCACTGTTGGGAATAGGATTGCCGGGAATCTGTGCTGACGTTCTGGACGGAATGTCGTCTGCTACTATGCCTATGGCCCTGATTATGCTGGGCGTATCCTTTGATCCTTCTGTTATTACTGCAAAGCGGAAAAACATTCTGGTGTGCATTATTGGCAGGCTGATTGCAGTTCCGCTTGTCGGGCTTCCTCTGGCTGCACTTGCAGGCTTCAGAGGTCCGGCATTCGTTACGCTGCTGATAATGATGGCATCACCTACTGCAGTGTCTTCGTACCCAATGGCAGTGGCCATGGACAGTGATGGAGAGATAGCCGGAAGTGCAGTAATGATATCAACTCCATTATCGTGCCTGACTTTATTCACATGGCTTCTGATATTCAAAACGCTGGGAATATACTGATTTCTGAAATATTCAGTTCTTAACAACATAAATTATAAGTTTATGCAGAAAAGACTTTTTTTACTTACTAAAGCCTTTTTTTAATTCCTTATAATATCAAACATTCTTTTCTGATGATAGCTTTGTTCTAACAGTTAGATTTAACATCACATGATTGTAATCATCAGAAAGGAGATGAAATGAAAGACATCAAAGTAATGGGATTTGATCTCAAGATGTTTATCGTCATCGCAGCAGTACTCATGGCATCCAAGAGAATGGAGCTTATGCCTTTCGCACAGATTTCATCGAGACTTGGCGGAGCATTCATAATTCTGCGTGCATCAGTATTAGTACCGATATTTTTCTAGATAATCAGTTATAATTATATGTGTTTAATCTGAACAACGAGAGGAGATCAAAATGGCTAATCACAATTACGCAGAAGAAAGTCTGAAACTGCACTATGAGAAGAAAGGTAAAATCGAGGTAATCACAACTGTTCCGGTTGAGAACGAAGTGGATCTCTCCCTTGCTTATACACCGGGTGTTGCCCAGCCGTGTCTTGAGATCAAAGATAACATTGATCTTTCATACGAGCTGACACGCCGCTGGAACATGTGCCTTGTAGTAACAGATGGTTCTGCTGTTCTCGGACTCGGAGATATCGGCCCTGAGGCAGGAATGCCTGTTATGGAAGGTAAGTGCGTTCTCTTTAAGGCATTCGGTGATGTAGACGCATTCCCGCTTTGCATCAAGAGCAAGGATGTCGATGAAATAGTTAACACTGTATATCTCATCTCAGGCAGCTTCGGCGGAGTTAACCTCGAGGATATCTCAGCTCCAAGATGTTTTGAGATCGAGAAGAAGCTCAAAGAAAAGTGCGACATTCCTATCTTCCACGATGACCAGCATGGTACCGCAGTTATCACACTTGCAGGTCTGATCAATGCTATGAAAGTCACCGGCAAGAAGTGGGAAGACTGCACACTCGCAGTAAGCGGAGCAGGCGCTGCAGCTATCACCATTACTAAGCTTCTCCTGAGCTATGGACTCGGCGATGCTATCCTCTGCGACAGCAAGGGCTGCATCTATGAAGGACGTACAGCAGGAATGAATCCGTTCAAGGAAGAGATTGCTAAGATGACCAACAAGAAGAAAGTTCAGGGAACTCTTGCTGACGCTATGAAGGGCGCAGACATCTTCCTCGGAGTAAGCGCTCCTGGACTTGTAACCAAGGAAATGGTTGAAAGCATGAATCCGGATCCAATCGTATTCGCTTGCGCTAACCCGACTCCTGAGATCTATCCTGACGAAGCAAAGGCAGGCGGAGCAGTTGTTGTTGCTACAGGCCGCTCTGACTTCCCTAACCAGATCAATAACGTACTTGCATTCCCTGGAATCTTCCGCGGAACATTCGATGTACGTGCTAAGGACATCAATGAAGAGATGAAGATTGCAGCTGCTAAGGCTATCGCAGGAGTAATCAGTGACGACGAACTGAGACCGGATTACATCATCCCTAAGGCATTTGATCCTAGAGTAAAGGATGCTGTTGCTGCAGCTGTTGCACAGGCTGCAAGAGATACAGGCGTTGCAAGACTCTAATAATAAATTTCACTATAGAAATAACCAATAGAAAAAGACCTTCGGACAAATGGCGCCGAAGGTCTTTTTCTGTTACGTCTGTGATATGTCAGCAAATGACAGCAGAAATCTGTCAGGCGATAAATTCATCTATAATGAACAGATTTAACTTGCGGATTGTCTGCAGGTCTTTTTTTGTAAATATTAATTGTTCCAGCAGCTCTTCCTCTGGAATCATGTAAGGACTGAGGATTACCTTACGAACTGCAGGAAGGAGCGTGGAATTCAGTAGTCCGGCCAGGAAACCCTTCTGCAGCATATTAAGTGAAAGACCGCTGATGCAGCTGAGCCAGATCTGCTCGATTTCATGATACGAGTTCACTAAGGTGTAATTCTCCAGTACTTCGTATTTGGTGCTGTATCCCTGATACAGTGCTACACAGTCACCAAGCTGATTTCTTGAAGGGACGTCATAGAAAAGGCGTATGGAAAAACGGTTGCTTTCTTCTGTACTGTACCGCTCAATTACGCTGGTTATTATGCGTTTTTCTCTTCCGTCATATGAAAACATGTATGTTTGATCCAGCAGCCCCTGGGACTGAGGAGTGGACTGCTCAGATGCGGATGTCATCAGAAGCTGCGAAGGATGAACTTCAAGGGCGATGGCAATATCTTCAAGTGTCGCAATGTCTAATGCTATTGTTCCTTTTTCGTATTTTGAAACAGTAGATTTGCTTTTGTATATCTTAGTAGCAAGATCTTCCAGAGTAAGACCGCGTGCTGAGCGGAATTTTTTTATGTTTTTTCCAACGTACTGCTGAATGCTTGGTGTGCTATTCATGAATTGTTTCCTTAAAATCAACAGAAAATTAAAAAAGGGGCGTTAACCGCCTCTAACGACGGACATACCCCCGAATTCTCAATCCTATTGTTCCCTCTCAAGGTTATAATCCGAAAAAAGTTTCGTGTCAAGACACTTTGCGCTCTTTGTGAAAAAAATATTTTTTAATTATAGTATATGAGGTTCAAATATAGAACGCACATGCTTAAAAGGAGAACAAATATCATGTCTAACGAAAAGAAAAAACTATCATTAATGGCATTGATCCTGATGATCTTTACTTCCGTTTACGGATTTAATAACATGCCGAGATCATTCTATTTAATGGGATACGGAGCAATTCCGTTTTATGTAATATCAGCTATTATCTTCTTCGTTCCTTTCGCATTCATGATCGCTGAGTATGGTTCAGCTTTCAAGGATGAGAAGGGCGGAATCTTCTCATGGATGGAGAAGAGTGTAAACACCAAGTATGCATTTGTAGCTACTTTCATGTGGTATACATCATATGTAATCTGGCTTGTAAACATCTCTTCCGGAATCATGGTACCGGTATCAAACGCAATATTCGGTCAGGACACAACTGCTGAATGGTCACTGTTTGGATTAAACGGACCGCAGACACTCGGTATCCTTGGCGTTGCATTTATTCTGATTGTAACATTCTTCAGCAGCAAGGGTCTCGACAAGATCAAAGTCGTTTCTACAGTAGGCGGTATCGCATGCATGGCACTGAACGTACTGCTGCTCGGCGGAGCACTGATTGTATGGATCGGCAATGGCGGCAAGCTGTTACAGGAAGTACCAAGCATGTCCAACATTCTGGTTTCACCAAACCCTGAATTCCTTGCACCGATTTCCGTACTCGGATTCCTCGTATATGCTCTGTTCGCATTTGGCGGAACTGAGGCAGTCGGCGGACTCGTAGACCAGACTGAAAATCCGGAGAAAAACTTCGGTAAAGGACTCACAATTGCTGCTTTCATCATTGCAGTAGGATACGCACTCGGAATTTTCGCAGTAGGTATCTTCACAAACTGGGATTCTACTCTTTCTTCAGAATTAGTACACAAGGGAAATGCTTCATATGTCATTATGAACAACCTTGGTTTCCAACTCGGAAAAGTATTCGGAATGGGCGAAGCAGGATGCGTTGCATTCGGTAATGGTATCGCACGTTTCATGGGTATCTCAATTCTCTGCTCACTTGCCGGCGCTGTATTTACACTTATTTATGCGCCTCTTAAGCAGCTGATCGAAGGAAGCCCGAAGGGACTTCTTCCTGACTTCTTCTGCAAGATGGACGATGGAATGCCTAAAAACGCTATGAGAATTCAGTGTGCAATAGTTGTTGTAATGGACCTCCTCATCGGAATGGGCGGCGATGCTATGGCACAGTTCTTCAACGTCCTCGTTTCCATGACAAACGTTGCTATGACTCTGCCGTATGTATTTATCGCTGGAGCATTCATCGCATTCAAGAAAAACAAGGACATCAAGAAGTCATTCGTAATCTTTAAGAACAGCACAGTCACAATTATCTTTACTGTTCTTGTAACAGCAACAGTTGCATTTGCTAATATCTTTACAATCATCGAACCGGCAATCCACGGTGATATTCAGACAACAGTCTGGAGTATCGTAGGACCTGTCCTCTTCTCCGTAATTGCAATAGTTCTTCACTCGAGATATGAGAAAAAGGTAGCAGGGGTAAAAAACACAACAGTAACAGCTGCTGATAATAATTAATTGTCATCAGCATCATTTCAGAAAGGACTGATAATATGGAAAAGAAGTACATATGGGAAAAGATCTCATCAGAAGATAAAACTGAAATGGAGAAGACAGCTGTAAGATACATGGATTGTATCAGCAGCTGCAAGACAGAGCGTGAATGCATTAGACGTGCTGTATCCATGGCTGAAGCTGTAGGATACAGAAACCTCAAAGACGTTATCGCTGAAGGCGGCAGCCTGAAGGCAGATGATAAAGTCTATGCAGTATACAATGAAAAGACAATGGCTCTCTACCATATCGGTACAGATCCTATAGAGAACGGTATGAACATACTCGGTGCTCATGTGGATTCACCGCGTCTGGATGTCAAGCAGAACCCTGTATATGAGAACACCGGTTATGCTTACTTCGACACTCACTATTATGGCGGTATCAAGAAATATCAGTGGGTAACAATTCCGCTTGCAATTCACGGTGTAGTTGTTAAGAAGGACGGAACCAAAGTTAACGTATGCATTGGTGAGAACGAAAGCGACCCTGTATTTGCAATTACAGATATTCTTCCGCATCTTGGAAAGCCTCAGATGGAAAAGCCGGCTCCGAAGATTATCGAAGGAGAGAACCTCGATCTGCTGATCGGCTCTGAACCTTGTGAGAAGAAAGAAGACAGCGAAGAGAAGGAAGCTATCCGCACTAATATCCTCAATCTTCTTAATGACAAGTACGGAATTGAAGAAGAGGACTTACTCTCGGCTGAACTTGAAGTTGTTCCTGCAGGCAAAGCAAGAGACCTTGGCTTTGACCGCAGCATGATCATCGGATATGGCCAGGACGACAGAATCTGTGCTTTCACTTCACTCTTTGCAATGCTTGACACAGAAGCTCCTGAGAGAACAGCATGCTGCCTCCTTGTTGACAAGGAAGAAATCGGAAGCATGGGCGCAAGCGGAATGCAGTCAAGATTCTTCGAGAATATGACAGCTGAAGTACTGTCACTCCTCGGATATCCTCAGGCTATTTCACTGCGCAGGACACTTGCGAACTCCACTATGCTGTCATCTGACGTCAGCGCAGGTTTTGACCCTCTGTACGCAGATGTATTTGAGGCAAAGAACTCTGCATACCTTGGCAAGGGTGTTGTATTTAACAAATATACAGGAGCAGCAGGGAAGGCAGGATCAAGTGATGCTAATCCTGAATATATCGCTGCAATCCGTAATGTTCTGGACAATAACAATGTTTCATTCCATACTGCAGAGCTGGGCAAAGTTGATGTCGGCGGCGGCGGAACAATTGCTTACATCATGGCCAACTACGGAATGGAAGTAATTGACTGCGGACTGCCTATTCTCTGCATGCACGCACCTATGGAAATTTCCAGCAAGGCAGACATACACGAAGCAGTAAAAGCATATAAAACATTCCTCAGAGATATGAAAGGATTACACTAGAATCAAATCAGACAAACTGATTCAGTGCCTGCGAATTATGCATGAATTGATGAAAACGCCCCGGCAGGGGCGTTTTTCTATGGAGTAATATGCTATACTTAATGCGTTCCGTCCGACGGAAGAATTATAAAATCTGAAAAATGCAAAGAGGGGATATAAGATGACAGACAGTAATATATATGTTGCCAGCGCAGGTCAGACACACATACCGTTTCAGGAAAACAGCGGGGTACCATTTGTGAAGTATGACAAACCTGCTTTGCCTGATCCTCCGCTGCCGCCTCTTGAACTGACAGAAGAAGCCAAAGCCAAAGGATACACTCTTCCGTCTCAGCGGCATCACTTCCTTCCGGGACTGACATCTGAGATGCTTGACTGGTTCTGGGCAAATATGGAGAAGGGCTACTATCTTTGGGCTCCGGGCTCACACAAGCGGTTCAACTGGCTTCGCACTCCATATGAGTATGGCTTTGAGGACTCGGTACACATTATTGCAGAGACGACTGATCCTGCACTGCCGGTGTTCGGAGGAGAAGGCGTTGAGATTCACAGGCTGCATCTTACAGACTTTTACCCTTTTACTACTGCTCTGAAGCATGTTATCTGCGAAGGCGTGTTTAATGATGCGGGGGAACTTGTAGACTCTACTGTACATGAGTGGGAAGATGTTCCCGGCGGAATTGTTCACATAACCGCAACTGTTCAGAACTCTAAGGCATCCATGCCGCCGCGATTCGTGCTGGATATTCTCAGAGATGATCCGGATGCAAAGCTGGTTCCGAACTTTGCTACAGATCACGAAAACTACGAGGCAAGTCAGTGGCCGGTATTCCTGCCTGCACTGTATGATCTGTGGAAAGACCATCCTGACCATTCTCAGAATGTGCTTTGCAATCTTGAAGTGGAAAAGGGTGATGACGGCAGGTATCACTATAAGAACCTAAGACCTATTCCGGCAGGACAGGCGCACAAATAAGTATAATTCGTGCAATGTGAATTCGATCAGGACATATGCAGGAGAGAAAAGCAGGCAAAAGTTCATACATTATGATCGGCGGAGCGGTCATCACTCTTGCGGGAGCGGCGCTGTGGGGGCTTAATGCCGTTGTCAGCAAATTTCTGATGGCCCGTGGCATAGACACGATGTGGATGGTGAACTTCCGCATGATCTCATCAGGATTTGTGCTGCTCCTTTTCGGTGCGTTTAAGGATCCGATGGGGATGCTCGAAATCTGGAAAGACCGCAGATCTGTCATCCGTCTGCTGACGATTGCTCTGCTTGCATTCGGAGTCTGCCAGCTGACTTATTATCTGTCAATAGATTACAGCAATGCGGGAATCGCGGCTGCTCTGCAGCAGACAGCTCCGGCTTTTGTCCTTGTCTATGTAGTTATCAGGGAAAGGAGAAAACCTTATCCGGCAGAGGCTGTTACTCTTCCGCTGGTAATTGCAGGCTCCTTTCTGATAGCAACACATGGAGACCCGCATGCTTTGGCTATACACCCGCTGGCGCTTACCGCAGGCCTGATTTCAGCGCTGTGCAGCGCGCTTTACATAACACTGCCTTCACCGCTGATCAGACGATATGGAACACTTCCGACTGTGGGATGGGGGCTGTTCATCGGAGGAATCTTCCTGGCACCGTTCTGTAAACTGTGGGCATTTCCTGATAAGTGGGATATGATTACCGTCGCCGGGCTGGCGTTCATTATTATTCCCGGCGCGGCACTGGCTTTCGCTTTCTTTCTGTACGGCACCAGCATTGTCGGTCCTGTCAGAGGTGGTGTATATAATCTTTTCGAGCCGGTTGTGGCATGTATAGCATCGGCTGTTTTTCTGAGCCAGAGCTTTCACATATCAGAAGTCATAGGTATAATATCAATACTGACCGGTATTGCCATACTAACAGTTTCAAAAGGAACTGATAACAATAAAACAGAAAAAGGAGATTAAGAAATGGGATTCCCGAAAGATTTTCTCTGGGGTGCCGCAAGCGCTGCCCCTCAGGTAGAGGGCGCATATGATGAGGACGGCAAAGGACTCAGTGTGTGGGATGTACTGTCTGAAGGACATGTAGCTCACGGCGATACATGTCACGTTTCGTGCGATCACTATCACAGATACAAAGAAGACATAGCGCTGATGAAGAAACTGGGTCTGCAGGCATACAGATTTTCATTGAGCTGGCCTCGCATAATTCCTGAAGAGGGCAGGATAAATGAAAAAGGCCTGCAGTTCTATCGTGACCTGGTTCAGGAACTGCTGGATGCCGATATAATCCCGCTCTGCACTCTGTACCACTGGGATCTGCCTATGTGGATGCATGAGAAGGGTGGCTGGTTTGCTGAAGATATCAGTGAACATTTTGAGTTCTATACTAAGGTTGTGGTAGATGCCCTTTCTGACAAGGTCGCGCACTGGATGACATTCAATGAGGGCACTTCTTTCCTGGGCGCGGGATACCTCCGCGGTGAACACCCGCCTTATGAAGTTGCTGCTGCCGGATCAGAAGAGGAATTCGACAGAACCTGCCGGCTATCCAGAAACCTGCTGCTTTGCCATGGAAAAGCTGCTGCTGTGATCCGCAGAAATGCAGTTCTGAAACCTTCGGTAAGTATAGCAACTGACTGTACTCTGTTCATGCCGGAATCGGAAAGTGAAGAGGATATTTCCGCTGCCGAGAAGAAAACATTCGGGGACGGAATCAGCTTCTATAATCTGAACTGGTGGCTTGATCCGATAATGAACGGAACTGCACATCCTCGCCTGAAGGCGCTGATCAGTGATGAGGAGATGGAAATCATCCGGCAGCCTCTTGACTTCGTTGGGTGGAACTGCTATCTCTCAGCAGACTATAATGACGGCCCGGACGGCAGGATGCAGAAACCATGGCAGGGAATACCGAGAACCAATATGGGATGGCCGATTACTCCGGATGCTCTGTATTGGGGAACCAGATTCATCACAGACAGATACAACATACCTGTAATGATCACCGAGAACGGAATGGCCAATGTCGATTTCGTTATGGACGATGGCTGTGTGCATGACCCGCAGCGCATCCAGTTCATGAAATGGTATCTGCGCGGACTGAAAAGAGCCGCAGAGGAAGGATATCCTGTACTTGGATATATGGCCTGGTCGATTCTCGATAATTTTGAATGGGCTTTAGGATATGAGAAGAGATTCGGCCTTGTGTATGTGGATTACCGCACACAGGAGAGAACACCTAAGGATTCAGCATACTTCTATGCAGATGTAATAAAGCAGAACGGTGAAAACATCTAGAATTTCAGCCGGGAGCGTGCGGCGAGCGTTATATATTTACAGACATAAAACGCATGAAAAAAGGGAGCAGCGATGAGCTGCTCCCTTTTGGTGCCGTGTGTTATTTGAGCTGGCTGATAAGCATTTTGTTGAACTCAGCCTTGACATCAGCAGGGCCCAGAATGGATATATCACCTGCTGACTGGAATACCCAGGCATAGAACGAAGGATTAGTATCTACTGTTACTCTTGCGGTAAATGAGTCTGATCCGGCCTTCTCGGTGTAGAACTCTCTGCCGAACTTGTCGATGAGTGTACTCATTGCGTGATTCTTACAGAGAAGTTCGACGTCAGTCATGCTGCCGGTAAACATGTCGAATATATGCTCAGAGTAGGTTTTGATATTGAAATCTGATGGCTTAGGCTCTGCAGGAACACGGCTGTGAACCACATTCTTCATAGTGTCTAATCTGTATGCAGTGACTTCCGTGGAATCCGAAGCCTTTCCTAACACGTAATAGAAACCATTATTGAACATTATGGCATAAGGACTGACTTCATAGACTTTGCCGTTATCTGTCAGGATTTCATTCTTGTAGACATCATAACCTGATATCTGGAACGAAATTCTGTGACAGCTCTTGATGCAGTCATTAACCAGGTCACCGGTTTTGAATACAGAGCTGTCCTCACTCTTGAAAGCGCGTCCGGTGTGGAGCTCTCTGTTGAGAAGCGCTGCCTGATGAACGCTTGTAAGATCCTTGAGCTTGGCAATTATCTCGCGGCTTTTTTTCTTAGGGATAAATTTGGATGTCTGTACTGCATCTGCAAGAACTTCAAGTTCACCGATGTCAAATTCTCTGTCAATCCAGCGGTATCTGTTAGGCTTGCCTTTCTCTTTGATAATTCCGAAGCCAAGGTCTTCAATTATAAATTTAATATTGGCATCTATCGTCTTGCGGTCAGGTCTTCCGTGACCAATGCTTTCAAGAGCATCCATAATCTGATAGGTATCCATGCTGTGCTCAGCATCCGAATTCTCATACAGCAGGTTGAGAATACCGGTCAGCTTTCGCCTGTTATCATTCATTGTTAGGGGAACCTCCTTGAATTAGGTCAAATTAAATATACCACATGGATAATAAAATGATTGATGAGTTATCTGGTCAATTTGATATTTTTCCATCAAAGGATTCCTAAGAGGGGAATTATCTCCGCATTAAAAGCGCAACAAATAAAAATGCCCCAAAAGTCGGTGTTTTCAACGGGTTCAGCGTTTCAGTAGCAGATATAAGAGGCCCATGATATAATTAATCAGACCATTGGGATGGGGAGGCAGCAGACATGACCAATTTATTTTTTTCTGAAAAACACCCGGACTATAAACTGATGGTGATGCAGCTTGAATCACTGTCTGACGGAGTAGAGTGGGATATTACAGTCCTCTCGAATGCTTCAGCTCTGATCTGGGAGAGCATGGGAGAAATCAACTGGGCAGGGTTCTATCTCATGAGAAACGGCAGGCTCGAACTGGGACCGTTTCAGGGCAAGACCGCCTGTACAGTTATCGAAATCGGGAAAGGAGTCTGCGGGACCGCAGTAAGTGAGGACAAAACTCAGCTGGTGCCTGATGTACATCAGTTCCCGGGCCATATTGCCTGTGATTCTGCAAGTAATTCAGAGATAGTCATTCCTCTTCACAGAAACAATGAAATAATCGGAGTACTGGATATTGACAGTCCTGTTACCGGCCGTTTTACAGAAGAAGACCGTGCGGGACTTGAGGCATTCTCCGGAACTCTCGAAACAATACTCGAAACAATAACAGAAAAAATACAGTAACGCCGGTGTGCAACTTAACGTTTTGCCACAACCATTTTGCTGTGCTAAAATACAATAAGAATTAAGAATCAGGAATCACCGGTATGGGATCAGGAGGCAATTATGTCTGATAAAGTACTTGTCGTCGATGATGACAAAACAATACTGACGATGCTGTTCAAGGCACTCAAGAATAACGGAATCGAGGCAGATCTGGCTATCAGCGGAGAGGCTGCGCTTGAGCTTGTCAAACAGAATCAGTACGATCTGATTCTTCTTGATATAAACATGAGAGGAATCAACGGATTTGAGGTTATTCAGCAGCTGAGAGGCAACGGCCTGACAACACCTGTAATGGTTGTCAGCGGACGCAAAGAGGATCAGGATGCACTATATGGGCTGGAGATTGGTGCCGATGACTACATCACAAAGCCATTCAACCCTGTGACTCTGGTAGCCAAAGCCAAAGCCCTTATAAGACGCAGCGGCATCAATTCTCAGAACAGCAGCAATATAATCAAAGCCGGACCGTTTACATACAACACATCAACACTGAGATTTTACAAGAATGATGTCGAGATCCCGCTCTCATCCAAAGAGAATTCAATGATCAAACTGTTCATAGACAACGTTGACCACATCTTCTCCAAAGACATGATCTATTCCGTAATCTGGGGCGAGACCATCATCGATGAGAATGCAATAATGGTATATGTAAACAGACTCAGACAGAAAATCGAAGACGACCCGTCTACACCGAAATACCTGATTACAGTCAGAGGCCTCGGCTACAGATTTACTGTAGGCCAGCAGTAGAACACTATTACTGCAGGGCAGCAGCAGAATACAGATGACTGAAATCCAATAATACCTAAACAAAAAACTCAGGAGCTGAACTCCTGAGTTTTATTGTGCTATCTGATGTGCCGATCAGTCGCCGCTTTCTTCAGTGTCTGCGGCATCAGCATCTGCATCTTCGGCATCTTCGGAATCGTCGGCTGCCTCTTCAGCTTCCTCCTGTTCTTCTTCCAGATGCTTCTTGGCTTCTTTGAATGTCATCGAAACAGAATTGACTTCTTCATCGCCTATCTTGACTGACGCAGTGATATCTGCTGAGAAAGCCCGTGTCTGAGGCTTAAAAGTTGTCAGATAATATGCTGCCATGTGCTCAAGCTGCTCTTTGCCATCATCTCCGCTGTAGTATTCGCGAACCATATCTGCAACTTCTTTATTGTCTTCAGGCGAGGTCATTTCGATCTTCATGGAGTTGCCTTCAGCTGTGATGTTGGCTGTTGTGACTCCGTCGATAGTAGTATTGCTGAAAGCTTCTTCGCCGCCGTTATCTTCGATGTACTTAGCTATTGTTGCAGGCTTGCTGAAATAATTGTATCCCAGAACGAAAGCAAACATTGCTATCAGCACTCCGAAGATGAGTACTGCGATGAGCGCGTTGTTAGGTCTTGAGTTCTTTTCTTCTATCTTGTTAGCAGCCTTGCGTGCTGCCTTGGCTTCTCTGCGTTCTGCTTTCTTGACTCTCTTGCTGCTGACCTTAACGGATTCTTCAGGTGTTCTGTTCTCTGTATCCATCAATAACTCCTTGATTAATATATAGTATTTGCTGATGTGCGGGCGCTGGACAATTGTCACAGGATTTCTGCGCCGCAGTCGAGACAGTACTCACTGCCTGCCGGATTGAGCATGCCGCACTCCGGACATTCTACCATATCCGAGGCCCTGACCGCATCAGTTATCCGCAATTTTACACCCAGAGACAGCTTTTCCGCAACCGCTTCTGCATATCTGTTCAGCTTCTTGTTCTGAGGAGAGAAGTGCAGGCTGAGTATACTTCTCAGTTTCTCAAGACTGGCTTTGTAGTCATCCTCCTTAAGCCAGAGCAGTGTCACTACATCCTGCTGTCCGCCGCGGTCGATAACGAATGTGATGTTCTGAACCTCATCACAGTACAGGGCAGCGTATACAGAACTTCCGAGAGCAAGCACACCGTAGTCAAGTACCTTGCCTGACGCATCGGTGAAAACTGCCGCTTTGCCCGCGATACGCATTTCGGCAAACTTCTGTGGATGTCTGTTCAGAATGTAATAATTGCTGTCAAGCATCTCAGGCCCTCCAATTGTGTAATCCGCTTGAGAAACCGGTATAGTATCCGGATGTCTCTCCCTGAGAATGGTACGCAATGTATGCCTGAAAATCAAGAGGAGACAGGGTATAATCAGCAATAAAAGTTTGCCATGCGATGCAGGCGATGGTAGACTCATAAGGTAAAATATCAGCAGAGGAAAGAAGAAAAAGTGAACGAAATTATAACATCCGATACACAGAACGAACTGATTATTTCAAAGATTGCACAGGATCTTGGGGTAAAAGTATGGCAGGTCAGCGCGACAGTTGAACTGATTGACAGCGGCTGCACTATTCCGTTTATCGCCAGATACCGCAAAGAAGCAACAGGTGCGCTGGACGATGAAACTCTCAGAGCACTGGATGACAGGCTTAAATATCTCAGAAACCTGGAAGACAGGAAGCAGACTGTCCTCTCTTCAATAGAAGAACAGGGCAAGCTGACGGAGGAACTCCAAGCCAGGATTATGGCGGCTGAGACGTCCGCTTCACTTGAGGATCTGTACCGTCCGTACAAGCCTAAACGAAAAACGCGCGCTGACATTGCGCGTGAAAAGGGCCTGCAGCCCCTTGCTGACTGGCTGCTTTCGCCAAAATCCTCAGGCGATCCGATGAAAGAAGCCGCGGGATACATTGATGTGGATAAGGAAATACCTGATGCAGAGACCGCTATGTCACTGGCGCAGGATATAATCGCAGGCGATGTTTCGGATAACGCTGATTACAGAGCCTGGATACGGAACAAGACCATGCAGCGCGGAGCTGTTGTAAGCAGCCTGGGCAGTGCGGGCAAAAAGGCGGCAGAGAGCGGTGAGAGAACCGTCTATGAGAACTATTACGATTACTCAGAGCCTGCTTCGAAGATACCGGGACACAGAGTCCTTGCCATCAACAGAGGTGAGAAGGAAAAGATCCTGTCGGTTTCACTGGAAGCTCCGTCTGAAGATATAATTGACTATCTTGAGAGACGTACTGCGCGCAAAGCAACAGATGAATGTATGCCGTATGTTTGCGATGCAGTCGAAGACGGGTACAAGCGCCTTATTGCGCCATCTATCGCTACTGATGTGCGAGGTGAGCTGACTGAGAAGGCAGAAGACGGTGCCATGAAGATATTCGCGTCCAACCTTGAGCAGCTTCTGATGCAGCCTCCTGTACAGGGCAAGACAGTGCTTGGCTGGGACCCGGCATTCAGAACCGGCTGCAAGCTTGCTGTCTGCGATCCTACAGGCAAAATCCTGGATACGACTGTCATTTATCCGACAGCTCCCCAGAACAGAGTCGATGATGCCAGGCGCGTACTGACCAGACTGTGCGACCGGTACAACATAGACATAATATCTGTCGGCAACGGAACTGCGTCAAGGGAGTCTGAGAAGATTATCGCGGATTTTATCAAAGAGTACGGCAGACATTCGGGAAGAAAACTTCAGTACGTGATAGTAAATGAGGCAGGAGCTTCGGTATACTCAGCAAGCAAGCTTGCAACTGAAGAGTACCCTGATCTGGATGTGGGAGAGAGGAGTTCTGCTTCCATCGCAAGGAGACTTCAGGATCCGCTTGCAGAGCTGGTCAAGATAGATCCCAAGGCTATAGGGGTAGGACAGTATCAGCATGACATGAATCAGAAGAGACTTGGCGAGGTTCTCGGTGCTGTTGTTGAGGACTGTGTCAACAAAGTCGGAGTAGATGTCAATACTGCATCGCCGTCACTTCTTGGATATGTATCCGGAATCAGCAAAACCCTGGCGTCGAATATCGTTTCCTACAGAAATGAAAACGGCAGGTTTACAAACAGAAAGGAACTTCTGAAAGTTCCTAAACTCGGGCCGAAGGCATTTGAACAGTGCGCTGGCTTTCTGAGAATTACAGGAGGCAGCGAAGTGCTGGATGCCACGGCGGTCCATCCTGAAAGTTATGACTCCGCCAGAGCTATACTCAGGGAATGCGGCTTTACAGATGAAGATGTGGCTGCGGGAAGAATCAAAGGTGTCAGTAAGAGAAAAGATCTTGCCGGAAAGCTGGGCATAGGCAAATACACTTTTGAAGATATTGCCGCAGAACTCGAAAAGCCGGGAAGAGACCCGAGAAGTGAAGCTGCTGCGCCGGTTCTGAGAAGTGATGTTATGGAGCTTTCCGATCTGACTCCGGGAATGGAACTTAAGGGAACCGTCCGCAACATAGTGGACTTCGGAGCTTTTGTGGACATAGGTGTGCATCAGGACGGTCTGGTTCACATTTCGGAAATGTCTGACAGGTTTGTCAAACATCCGCTTGATATAGTCAAAGTAGGTGATATAGTTGATGTCAGAGTGCTCTCAGTTGATGAAAAGCGCGGCAAGATAGCTCTTTCAATGAAGAGAAAGTGACTTATGGAAGAACAGAACGCTAACAAAACAGAAAATACGAAAATAACCACAGATACAGCAAGCATCCTGAAATCCGAAAAGGATAGTGATTCCATCAAGGAAATCAAGATCTTCGGTATCGGAGAGGGCGGAGAAAACGAATCCGAGAAAAAACCGATCAAAAGGGGCATTTTCATTGCTGTTCTGGCTCTTGCAATCATCTGCTTTACTGTCGGTATATTCAAAGCATGGTCAGCTTTCAAGGAATTTGACAATACGATCATGGAAGAAAAGGACCGCCAGTTCTACAGCCTTATCAGTTCGGAGGATATCAATATTGATAACGCTCTGAATGCATTCTGCAGAGAAGCCGACACATTTTTTGCAAGGCAGGTGCTTGAGCAGAGACTCAGAGAATGGATCGACTCCGGCAGGAAGTATAATGCAGGACTCAAACAGTACCTTGAGTCAAATACCATGCTCTCAAACCCTGTTTACGCTGACATGCTGATGATGGACGACGACCATGTCGTCATGTCTGCATCGGGAAGCACTGCTTACTTTTTCCGGACAGAACCGGACAGCAGAGGGCTCAGGATATGTAATGATGACCAGGGCAATTACTACATGGCTTATGAGACTGAGGCATCCGGAGGCGTTAAGTATGAAGCGCTTGTGAGCCTTGAACAGCTGTATATCAATGCCCTCGGAGGCAGCCCCGCCAGAGGTGTCATGCTGATGGACAGCACATCAGCGATTGTCATAAACCAGTCCGGAAAAGGCATTGAGATTACTTCACCTGCGGACCTTCATGACGAGAATACTGAAAAACTGATAGAATTCCTTACAGAGTGCCAGGGCGGGCAGGTTTCAGGCGGAAAATCCTTCGAATTTGACAGCACTGACGGGGGAACATTTACTGCAAGAATGGTTGTGCTGCCAAGCGGCAAAACAACTAACGGCGAGTTTGCTATCGGAATCACTTCAGACTTCGATGAGGCGCTGAAACCTTCCAGAGACGCGGCGGAGAAAATCCTCATTTACGGAGGAATGGCGATAGCAGGCGTTGTGGTGCTGATTTTCATGATCATACTCATGAGACGAATCAACAATGCCAACGCAAACGAGCTTGAGATTCTCAAGAAGAAAAACGTCGCCATGACGGAGCTCAATCAGAACATGCAGGCGCTTGCTCATCACCAGAGACTCGAAACCATCGGAACGATGACTGCAAGCATAGCTCATGACTTTAACAATCTCCTGACGCCTATAATGGGATACAGCATGATGGCGGCTGAGATGCTTCCGGATGACCAGGCTGAGATCCAGGATTACATGATGGAAGTGTATAATGCCAGCGTCAAAGCCAAGGACATTGTTCAGAGACTTGCAGACCTCTCCAAGAAGGGCAAAGAAGAAAGCTTCAAAGAACTCGACCCGATTGAAATAATACGGAGTTCTCTGAAGGTCACGCTTCCGGCAAAGCCTAAGAACGTAGAGGTAAGAGGCCGGTTCAGTTCAGGCTACGCAAGAATCAGAGGCGATCAGACTCAGATATCACAGCTTGTCATCAATATAGTTCTGAATGCATATGATGCCATGAGAGAAAACGGCGGAACACTGACTGTGTATACCGGAATAGACGACGGCTGGGTTTCAATGAGATTCGCAGACACGGGAACCGGAATGGACGCAGAGACACTCTCGAGGATATTTGATCCGTTCTACACCACCAAGGAATCCGGAAAGGGTACAGGACTCGGTCTTGCTATCGTTCACCAGATCTGCGATACACATGGGGGCAAAGTGTATGTTGATTCGGAGCCGGGTGTCGGCACAGAGTTCAGGATTAATTTCCCTATGATCGAAGACACTGAAGACTTCAGAAAGGGGACAACTAAAGTCATCCGAACCGCTGAAATCAGAGAAAGACTGGACCAGCAGACAGAAGAATAATTGTATGTTTCTGACAAGAAAAATAACAATTAATTGTCGTATTTTATATAACAACAGTATGCCCGATGAATAAAACGGGCATACTGCCTTTTTTATTGTTTTTTTGGCAGAGAATTCACAGATTCGGCAGAAAATAATACCCCTATTGTGATATAATCTATGCGCATAATTGCGGCGTTAGCTATTGTTTCAGCCAATCACGAAAGGAAATAACACAATGATAATTCTGGTAGTTAACACAGGAAGTTCATCACTCAAATATCAGCTTATCAACATGGATGGCAACAAGGTTCTTGCCAAGGGTCTCTGCGAGAGAATCGGCGAAGACGGCCATATGAATTATAAGACTGATGCAGGTACTGTTTTTGATAAAGACATCGCTCTTCCGGATCACGGAGTAGCAATGCAGCTCGTAATTGATGCTCTTACTGACAAAGAGCACGGCGTTATTGCTGACATGAACGAGATCGGTGCTGTAGGCCACAGAATAGTACAGGGCGGATATCTCTTCGACAAATCCGAAATCATCACTGACGAAGTTGAAGCAGGCATCGAAGAGCTTTGCACTCTCGGACCTCTCCACAACCCACCTGCACTTGTCGGTATCAGAGCCTGCAAGAAAGTTCTGCCTAACACACCTGGAGCAGTTGTATTTGATACAACTTTCCACAGAACAATGCCTGATGAATGCAAATACTATGCAATTCCTTGGGAATATGCTGAAAAGTATCATGTACAGAGATATGGCGCTCACGGAACAAGCCACCGTTATGTATCTGAGAGATGCGCTGAACTCATGGGCAAAGACCCTGCTGACCTCAACATCATCACATGCCACCTCGGCAATGGTTCTTCAATCACTGCTGTAAAGGGCGGCAAGTGCTATGATACTTCAATGGGCCTCACCCCGCTTGAAGGTCTTGTAATGGGAACACGCTGCGGATCACTCGACCCTACAGTTGTCAGCTTCATCTATGAGCAGACAGGCATGCCGGTCAAGGAGATCACAGACATGATGACCAAGAAGTCCGGACTCCTCGCTGTTTCAGAAGTTTCCGGCGACGTCAGAGACGTATGTGTTGCTGAAGCTCAGGGCAATCACAAGGCTCATGTAGCAAGAGAGATGCTCCTCAGATCAGTTAAGCGTTTCATCGGTGCTTACATTGCTGAGCTCGGACATGTAGACGCTATCGTATTCACAGCAGGTATCGGCGAGAACGACATCGAGCTGAGAGAGAAGGTTATGGACAACTTCGGATTCATGGGCATCTGCATTGACAAGGAAAAGAACGACTGCAGAGGCAAGGAAGTTGAAATCACAGGCGAAGGCTCCAAGGTTCGTGTCTTCATCATTCCGACCAACGAAGAGCTCATGATCGCAAAGGATACACAGGCTCTCGTAGAGGCGCTCTAATTATCTGAGGTTTTGCGGCGCTGCTGTAAGACCGGAAACACTTTTTTCGAAGGGCTGAGTTCCTTCGGCAGTATTTAAGGGAATAATTATTTCACCATATATTTATTCTAAAAAGTACTTTTTAACCCAACGCTTTATTTAAATCTTAATGTAAAGGGAGATGAAAAAATGAAGAGAAATTTCAAGACTATGGATGGCAACCAGGCTGCTGCTCATGTCTCCTACGCGTTCACTGAGGTATCCGGAATTTATCCGATCACTCCGTCTTCGCCAATGGCTGACTATGTAGACCAGTGGGCTGCTGCCGGAAGAAAGAACATCTTCGGCTCAACTGTTCAGGTTGTCGAGATGGAGTCTGAAGCTGGTGCTGCTGGTGCTGTACACGGCTCACTCGGAGCTGGTGCTCTCACCACTACTTACACTGCTTCCCAGGGACTTCTTCTGATGATCCCGAATATGTACAAGATCGCCGGTGAGCTGCTTCCTGCAGTATTCCATGTTTCGGCACGTACTGTTTCCACTCATGCACTGAACATCTTCGGCGACCACTCCGACGTATATGCATGCCGTCAGACTGGTTTCGCAATGCTCGCAGAAAGCAACGTACAGGAAGTTATGGACCTTGCTCCAGTAGCTCACCTCGCTGCTATCGAGGGCAGAGTTCCTTTCCTGAACTTCTTCGATGGATTCAGAACATCCCACGAAATTCAGAAGATCGCTGTATGGGATTATGAAGATCTCAAGGAAATGTGCAACATGGA
>JBGUIG010000105.1:0-63061 GCA_045112795.1 Anaerovoracaceae bacterium
TAACAAATGCAGGAGGCGTCAGCCGACCACTGCAGGGCAGTCACAAGCCCCTTCTTCAAGGCGTCAGCCTAAGTAGGGGCAGTTGACATCTCTGTCCTCATGATTGATTTCTGCACAATTATAGAGCAAGCTTATTTTGCCGGTCAAGTTGTGAGGCACAGAAGAAGTGGTGACAGAGCGTTGCAGAGCTGATTACAAAAAATAATACACTTTAGCACTTTAAAGCGCGATCGAATAATGATAAAATAGCTTTGCGCGCAATCAGAAGTGAATAACAGCTTACACAGGAGCAACTGAGAATGATTACTGAAAAAGAAAAGAAGAATCTGCAGCAGTTTTATAAGGCAATACTCGCACTTGAAGATGAAGAGGAGTGCAGGAAGTTTTTCGATGATGTTGCAACGATCAAAGAGGCGCTGGATCTGTCGGCCCGGCTTGAAGTTGCGAGACTTCTGAACGAGGGTACTGTATTCAGTGAGATAAGCAAAGCGACAGGTGCAAGTTCTGCCACAATCAGCAGGGTCAACAAGTGTCTTACGTATGGCGAGGGTGGATACAAAACCGTGCTTGACCGGATCAAGTAGTTCCCGGACAGGCTTCGGAGAGCACCTTATCGCGCCGCATTTCCGATAGATAACAGAAAGACCGTAAATCAAATGATTTACGGTCTTTTTCTGATTCCAAAAACTGTACTGAATCAGCGAAGACTATCCTTCATACTTGAAGCAGTCCATGAATCTGAGCTTGAACAGATTCTTCTCATGCAGATAGTCGATGCGCTTCTTGGTCTCAGGGTCATCTATCTCACCTGTACGGATGTATCTGTCAAGAACCTCGTATGTGAATCCGAGCTTGTCTTCATCGCTCATTCCCGAGAGGCCGTCGGTAGGAACTTTCTCAATCAGAACTGAAGGCAGTCCGAGAACACGGCCGATTGCCCTGATCTCTGCTGTTGTAAAGAATGACATCGGGCTGAAGTCGCCGACTGAATCACCATATCTTGTCGAATAGCCTACCCAGTCCTCGGAGAGGTTGCATGTGTTGGCGACTCTTCCGTTGCAGCTCTGACCTACTGCATAAAGCGTAGACATTCTGAGTCTTGGCGGCAGATTAATGATTGAATCATTGCTGAGTTCAATGCCTGCTGCGTTAAGCTCTGCGGTCAGTGCGTTGAAAGTTGTACCGATATTTACTGTATAATTTCTGATACCGAGGTGACTGACCAGCAGCTGAGCCATGTCTATGTCTGACTGTTTGTCGTTAGGCATGAGAACTCCGATAACACGGTCGCGGCCAAGGGCTTCAACACAGAGAGCAGCAGCTATTGAGCTGTCTTTGCCTCCGCTGATGCCAACAATAGCATTACATCCGGGGCCGTTCTTTTCGAACCATTCGCGTATCCATTCAACTGTAGCTTTGGTAGCTTTTACAGCATCAAATTCCATTAGATTCCCCCTTTCACATCCATACGGGCGGGTCAATATTTCACAAGAGGATTATAACACAGGCAGAGCAGTGTGTTATAATCTTTTCTGTAATGCTTAAAGGAGAATAGTTTATGAAACCTTATTATATTAAAGACTTAAAGCCTGACGAAGCCGGCAGGCTCGAAGACAGATATCTTGTCAAAAATGCTGACATCAGAGACGGCAACAACGGCAAGAGACATCTATACATGACACTGGCAGATGCAACAGGTGAGATACAGGCGGTAAAATGGTCGCTGACTCCTGATGAACTGGAAGCATACAGCCGCATTAAGACCGGCATGGTTATTTCTGTTGTTGCCAGATGCAAGGAATATCAGGGCAAAAATCAGCTCGTACTGGATACAATCAGAGGACGCGCGAGAGATGAATCTATCGACAGGTCGGATTTCTTCAAAGCCGCGCCTGAGTCACCTGAAGCGATGTACGAATATATTCTGAGCAGAATTAATGAGTTCAAAGACGAAGAACTCAAAGAGCTCTGCCTCAGCTTCTATGAAAATGAGAAAGACAGACTTATGTTCTGGCCGGCAGCCATGAGCAACCATCACGCTGAATACGCGGGTCTCCTGTACCATGTCAAGAGAATGATGATGATGGGCGAACGTGCCTGCGAGGTATATACCAACCTGAACAGAGATCTGCTTCTTGCAGGAGTAGCTCTGCACGATATAGAGAAACTCAACGAGCTAAATTCTGACTCGAACGGCGTTGTCCCTGAATATACATTTGAGGGCAAAATGCTCGGACACCTGGTTATGGGCGCTGCGTCAATCGGCGAACGCTGCAGAGACCTGGGAATAGGCGAAGAGAAGACTGTTATGATGCAGCATATGGCTATTTCGCATCACTATGAGCCTGAATACGGAAGCCCGAAAAAACCGCTTTTCCCTGAGGCTGAGATGCTTCATTATCTGGACATGACAGATGCCAAAATGTTTGACATGGAAGATGCCATCAGAAATGTCGAACCGGGCGGATTCAGTGATAAAGTATTTACACTTGACAACAGGAAGATTTACAAGAGCACATTCTAGATGTGACAGAGATGCAGAAAGAAGGACAGCTGGGCAAAATAATATTCCATAATGAAAGCAACGGCTATACTGTCGCAGTTCTCGATACTGATGAGGGAGCGATCAGGATAGCCGGTTCTGTTGCTGAGCCCAAAGAAAGCGCCAGATACAGGCTTGAAGGCAAGTTCACTATACATCCCAAGTATGGAGAGCAGTTCAGTTTCACAGGTTATGAAGAACTGATGCCTGAAGGTGAGGACGCTATTTTTGAGTTTCTTGCAGCGGGTAATATCCGCGGAATAGGACCGAAAATGGCCAGGACCATCGTGGACACCTTCGGTGAAGAATCTTTGCATGTCATAGAAGAAACTCCGGAAAGGCTTCTCAGCATCAGCGGCATCGGCCCGAAATCACTCGCCAAAATATCCGAATCTTTCGCAGAGTCAAGAGAGTTTGCCAATGTATCAATTGAACTCAGGGAACTTGGCATTGAGATGAAGGACGCGGTCCGGATCTACAAATGCTATGGCTCGGATTCAGTTGAAGTTGTCCGTGATAATCCGTACATCCTGGTAGAGGACATCCGCGGAATTACTTTTCCCAAGGCTGATCAGATCGCGGGAAAGCTCGGAATGGAACCTGACAGTGAATACAGAATAGAGAGCGGCATACGGTATGCTCTCAGAACCTGGGCGGTTAACGGCAGCACACTGATGCCTGAAGAACTCCTGATTGAAAAAGTCTCTGAGCTGCTGGATATTCCGAGGGAGAACGTAAGAGATTCGCTCAGCGACCTGGTCTTCAACGGCGAACTTGAAGAGGACACAATAGATGATGTTCCTGTTATATATCTGTATGGCTATTTCCAGGCAGAGCAGAAAGTAGCCTACAACCTGTCGCGAATCCGCTGCGGAGAAGCCGCTCCGCTTGCCGGTACACCGGATAATCTGATAAGTGATGCGGAATCGGGGATGGCTGCTGACGGCTACAGCATCTCGCTTTCAGGCGACCAGATGGATGCAGTATACGCAGCGCTGGAAAACAACGTGTCGATCATTACCGGAGGACCCGGTACAGGCAAAACGACAATTCTCAATATTCTTGTAAAAATTTTCAAACGTCTTGGGATGAGCGTTGCTCTCGCCGCACCTACCGGAAGAGCCGCCAAAAGAATGGAAGAGGCAACCGGCGAGCCAGCTATGACTATCCACAGGCTGCTGGAATACGTTTATTCTGAAGATGACGAGATGCTGAATTTCGGAAGAAATGAAGAAAATCCTCTGGAGCAGGAAGTGATCATTGTCGATGAGGCGTCAATGATAGACATAATGCTGATGGACGGACTTCTCGATGCGGTCAAAACCGGGACGAGACTTGTTTTCACCGGAGATGCGGATCAGCTGCCGTCGGTCGGAGCCGGAAATGTCTTAAGAGACATGATCGCCAGCGAGATAATACACACCACAAGGCTCAGAGAGATTTTCAGACAGGCGGAAGACAGCCGCATTGTCACAAACTCCCACCTGATCAACAACGGCGAATATCCTGAACACGGCGGCAAAGACAGCGACTTTTTCATACTCCAGAGCAACTCTGAGACGGAAATACTCGACACTATCAAGGAAATGGTCGGAGGAAGACTCGAAAAAGGATTTGATTTCATTGAATCCGCGGACGATATACAGGTTCTGACTCCAACCAAGAGGGGTGTTCTCGGTGCTCCGAGCCTGAATACGGTGCTGCAGGAGGTCATCAATCCCGGAGATGATGATGAACCTGAACTGAAGATAAACGGCAAAGTCTTCCGCGCGGGAGACAAGGTCATGCAGCTCCGCAACAACTATGGTGCAGAGTGGAGAAGCGCAGACAGCTGGTTTGAGGGTGAAGGAATATTCAATGGCGACATGGGTACCGTTGAAAGCGTAAGCATTCCGGACAAAACTATGATAGTCCGCTCAGACGACAGGCTGATAACCTATTCCGGCGATATGTTCGAAGAGATAGATCTGGCTTATGCTGTGACTGTTCACAAAAGTCAGGGAACTGAGTTTCCTGCAGTCATCATACCCGCATGGAGATTCCCGCCGATGCTGATGGCAAGAAATCTTCTCTACACAGCTGTAACGAGAGGAAAGAAGCTCGTACTGCTGATTGGTGATCCGAGATGCATCAAATACATGATAGACAATAACCACGCAGACGGCAGATATACCGGACTCAGATACAGACTTCAGCAGGATACCGGGTTTTCGATATTCGATTTTTAACATAATTTAGCAAGAAGCCCCGCAACCGATACAGGTGGCGGGAGTATGTCGCATAACATGAGGCAGGCCGGGATCCTGAGCCGGGATCCCCGCGAGAATGACAGGCACCGGGCACAGACCCGGTGCTTTTGCTTTTGGCGGTACACAGGGAATATGAATGAGGGAGTGCGCCGGATAACGAACCGGAGCAAAACAATCAGCGGAAGGATGGTGAACTGAATGGGAATAGACAGGCTTAACAGAATAGCCGGTGCAGCACTGGATCTGATATATCCTCCGGCGCTTTACTGCGTCTGCTGCGGCAAGATAATTGATGAGACCAGATGCTACAGGCTTTGCAATGAATGCATGGACGGAATCAAGTGGATCGGAAGCAGAGTATGCGTCAAGTGCGGTAGGAGACTCAACGAGTCAAACCCTACGGATACTTGTTTCAACTGCAGAGAACACCCGCACAACTATGACCGCGGATATACGTGCACTGAATACGGCACACATGAGAGAGCCATGGTTTTTGCGCTTAAATATGACGGCAGGTCGGATATAGCATCAGTCATAGGGGAGATAATGGCTGACAGGATGCTGGCGGAATTCACACCATGCGAGCTGCAGACGATGTTTGACGTGATTCTTCCTGTTCCTGTTCATCCGCACAAGAGAAACAGGCGGGGATACAACCAGGCGGCACTGATTGCAGATGAATTTGCCCGCAGAACAGGTCTGAGATCCGATGATACAGTGCTCGCTCGCGTCAAGGAGACACACGTAATGAAATATCTTGGTCCTGATCAGAGACGTGAAAATATACGCGGCGCGTTTCTGATTCGCGCAGGCAGAGGAAGTGCAGTTGCCGGCCGCAGGATTCTCCTGCTGGATGACATATACACTACCGGCGCGACTGTAGATGAGCTTGCGCATCTTCTCAAAAGCAACGGAGCTGCAGAGGTAGACTTCCTGACTTTTGCCTCCGGAGCAGATATGATCAAGGCGTGACAGATAGCCCGGCGGGCCGGCCGAACACATAAGAACTACACGTTTACAGTATGCGGCGTGCTATAATACTGCTGTGATGACAGCTTCAGATGCCAAATCACATCCGGCAAATCATGAGCAGCAAATTAATCGTAAGAAATTGTATGGACAGACGGAACTGTATGCGACGAATGATAAATATCGCGGTACTGGCGGTTATGCTTATCAGCATAAGCGTATTTTACTGCGCAGCAGATACTGTTCCTGTCTGCCGCACTGTTGAAGAAGCTTCTGACGCGCTGAGGCCGGCTTTGAAAAACAGAGAAGAAATGAAAGCGGTCTGCCTGATTACGGATACTCCGGCTTCAGAATCAGAGGCGCTCATATCTGAGATTTTCGATGGAGCGATTGAACATACAGGGAATCCTTCAGAGGGCGACTATCTGAGATTCCAGTACAATACATGCTCGGCATCCGCTAAGCCGGTTTCAGCAGACGGCGCTGATGCGATACTGTTTACATATGCTGTTACATATTACGATACCGCCGAGCAGGAAGCAGCTGTTGATGACAAAGTTGCTGAGATAATAGAATCACTGGACCTTGAAGACAAGACAGACTACAACAAGATTGTATCGATTTACAATTATGTCTGCGGCAATGTTGAGTATGACTATGATAATCTCGAGGACGATGAATATTATCTCAAACATACTGCCTACGGAGCTTTGATAGACGGTAAAGCGGTCTGTCAGGGTTATTCGATGGCTCTGTACAGGCTGCTGCTTGAGGCAGGCGTGGATAACAGAGTAATATTCGGAACCGGAACCGGAACAGGGGGAGAGCAGGGAAATCATACCTGGAACATTGTCAAAGTCGGAGATGAGTACTACAACACTGATGTCACCGGAGATTCCGAAAGTGAATTAAGCCATTATTTTCTCAAAGGATCTGCATCTTTCGATGATGATCATGTCAGGAGTGACGAGTACCTTACTGAAGCATTTACTGAAGCCTACAAGGTTTCGGAAGATGATTACTGGTTCGATTCTTTGAAGGATCATCTGGGATCGTTGACTGAAAGTATTAAATCGATGGCAAAGCGCATAATGGATGTGGTACAATAACCGGGAATGCAGCGGGTCATGTTCGTGGTTGAAAGTCCAGGCCAGATACGGGCAAAGGGATCCACGTAAGCAGCAGGCAGGAAGCGGCTGTGATCATGGCGTATCTTAGAAGTAAGTCCTCCGGAAACCGGGTTAAGGCAAGTGTGGGGTCAAAGACCAGGTCGAGTGATCCGCTAATTCATCAGAATTCAGGCAGCTGTGTCAGCAGCTGTTTTTTTGTGCAGATTATTGAAAACATAGGGAAAGTTTGGGATATCTTATTGACAAAGAAATAACACAAAATATATAATTTCTATATAAAATTTAGACTGCGGTCTAAAATCCAGTTTAAAGATATCGGAGCACATCTAATGCACGCAGTTACCAATATTCAGAAGTACTCAATCCACGATGGTGACGGAATCCGCACCACTGTTTTTTTCAAGGGATGTCACCTGAGATGCTGGTGGTGTCACAATCCTGAAACGCAGAAATTTGAGCCTGAGCTCCAGGTGGATGCTCAGAAATGCACAGGCTGCGGCAGATGCGCTGCTGTATGTCCTCATGACGCTATAACAATTTCTCCTGAGGGCAAAGCCGTTATCGACAGGGCAAAATGTACTGTATGCGGTAAGTGCGAGGATGTGTGCATCGGCAATTTCAGAACACTGGTTGGCAGAGAGTATTCAGTCAGAGAACTTGTAAAAATCTGCATGCAGGACCAGATGTTTTATGAAGAGTCCGGCGGCGGGGTTACACTTTCCGGCGGTGAGGTAATGGCAATGGATCCTGACTACATCAAGGCTGTTGTCAAAGCCCTTTACCGCGAAGGCGTCGATGTGGATATAGACACCTGCGGACAGGCTCCTTACTCAAATTACGAAGCAATCCTGCCATATGTACATACATGGCTGTATGACATCAAGGTAATGGATGATGAGAAGCATAAGAAATACATGGGAATGAGCAACAAGGTCATTCTCGACAATCTGAAAGGCATTGCCAAATCCGGAGCGCGTATATACATTCGCATCCCGACAGTCAGAGAGGTCAATGGAGATCATGAATCAATGCAGGCGATAATTGATTTCCTCAAAGAGAACAACATCAGGCCTGTGCAGGTCAACCTGCTTCCGTATCACAGCACAGGATCGCACAAATACGGTAAGCTCGGACGAAAATACCCGGCGGAAGAACTGACTGTACCGACAGATGAGGAAATGCAGTCATTTGTAAAGCAGTGGAATGATGCCGGCTTTGCAAACGTCAGGATAGGCGGCTAACAAGGTAAAAAGCAGCGGGTGTACCGCTTGCATAATATACAAGAAGAAAAATCCATAACTATACATCAACACAACCAACCGGAGGTTCAAAATGGAAGAACGCGGAATGAATGCAAGAATCAAGGCTCTGCGCAAAGTCAGCATGGAGACTCAGCCTCACATCGATCTTGAGAGAGCTCTTATTGAGACTGAAGTTTACAAGGAGTGGGAAGACAAGGTATCTCTTCCTGTACTCAGAGCGCTTGTTCTCAAAGAGTATTTCAGCAGAAAGACTCTCTATCTCGGAGAAGGCGAACTGATCGTAGGAGAGAAAGGTAAAGACCCTCAGTCATCACCTACATTCCCTGAACTCACATGCCATACAATTGAGGACATGCATATCATGAACGACAGAAAGGTCGTTAACTATACAGTAACAAAGCGCGACCTCAAGGATCAGGAAGAGACTATCATCCCATTCTGGAAGGGCAAGTCCATGAGAGACAAGCTCCTCGCAAGCATGACACAGGAGTGGAAAGACTGCTATGCAGCAGGAATGTTCACAGAGTTCATGGAGCAGAGAGGTCCTGGCCACACATGCGGTGGCAAAAACGTCTTCATCAAGGGCTATGCTGAGTACAAGGAAGAAATCAAGGCTGCAATCGATGCCCTCGATTTCATGAATGACCCTGAAGCTCTTGATAAGAAGGATGAGCTTGAAGCAATGATGATCGACTGCGATGCAGTCATGATTCTCGGAGACAGATACCGCAAGCTTCTCAGAGAAAAATCCTTGAAATGCAAAGATCCTGTCCGTAAGGCAGAGCTTGAGCAGATGGCAGCAAACCTTGAGGTAGTTCCTGCTCACAAGCCTCATACATACTGGCAGGCGATCCAGCTGTACTGGTTCACACATCTCGCAGTTACAACAGAACTCAATCCTTGGGATGCATTCAGCCCGGGCAGACTCGACCAGCATCTGTTCCCTTATTATGAGAAGGATATCGAAGACGGTATTCTGGATGATGAGAGAGCACTTGAACTTCTTGAGTGCCTCTGGGTCAAGTTCAACAACCAGCCGGCACCTGTCAAGGTCGGCGTTACTCTCAAAGAGAGCGGCACATACACTGACTTTGCCAACATCAACACAGGCGGAATCAAGGAAGACGGTACAAACGGCGTCAACGCAGTAAGCTATCTGATCCTCGACTGCATGGATGAGATGAAGCTTGTTCAGCCTAACTCAAATGTACAGATCAGCAAGAAGACTCCTCAGAAATTCCTCAAGAGAGCCTGCGAGATCTCAAGAAAAGGCTGGGGCCAGCCGGCATTCTACAATACAGATGAAATCGTTCAGGAACTTCTCAATGCAGGAAAGAGCCTTGACGACGCCAGACAGGGCGGTTCATCCGGCTGCGTAGAGACAGGTTCATGGGGTAATGAGGCATACATCCTGACAGGATACCTCAATATTCCTAAGATCTTCCAGCTCACACTTTACAATGGCTTCGACAACCAGTCCGGCATGCAGCTCGGACTCGAGACAGGTTACGCTAAGGACTTCAAGACTTATGAAGAACTGTGGGAGGCATTCAAAAAGCAGCTCCATCACATGGTAGATATCAAGGTCCGCGGCAACAATGTAATCGAGAAACTTTACGCAAACTACATGCCTGCACCATGCCTGTCAATCGTAACAAACGACTGCATCAAGAAGGGCAAGGACTACAACAATGGCGGCTCCAGATACAACACAAGATATATCCAGGGTGTTGGAATCGGAACAATCACTGACTGCCTTGCTGCTATCAAGTACAATGTCTTTGATAAGAAGCTCTTCACTATGGAAGAACTCATCGAAGCAATGAACGATGACTTTGTAGGACATGAAGAACTCCTCAACATCGTCCAGAACAAGACACCTAAGTACGGCAACGATGATGATTATGCAGATGACATCATGCAGGATGTATTCAAGCTGTACAGAGACGAGGTAACAGGACGTCCTACAATGAGCGGCGGACAGTACCATGTAGATATGCTGCCGACAACCTGCCATATCTATTTCGGAGAGGTTATCGGAGCGACTGCAAACGGCAGAAGAGCTAACAAGCCTGTATCTGAGGGAATTTCACCTGAGAAGTTCGCTGATACTCACGGACCTACAGCTGTTATCAAGTCATGCGCTAAGATGGACCACTGCTCAACAGGCGGTACTCTTCTTAACCAGAAGTTCACACCGAGCGCTATTGCCGGTGAGACCGGACTTGACAACCTTGCAAGCCTTATCAGATCATACTTTGCTATGGATGGACATCACATCCAGTTCAACGTATTCGATAAGTCAACTCTTCTCAAGGCACAGAAGAACCCTGACGATTACAAAGATCTGATCGTCCGTGTAGCAGGATACTCTGATTACTTCAGAAATCTGGACAAAGAACTGCAGGATGAGATTATCAATAGAACCGCTCAGAGCTTCTAGGGCTTTTGAGAATTAGAAGATCATTAATAAGCGAAAATAAAACACGCCCTTCGCTCGAGTCCTCGGCGGCTATGCCGCCTGCGGGATTCTCGCTGCGGGCGTTTTTATTTTCGCTTTTATCCGATACACTAATCAAAAGACGGGAAGCTCTTCACAAACAGGGAGCTTCGCTCGAGTCCTCGGCGGCTATGCCGCCTGCGGGATTCTCGCTCCGGGCGTTTTTATTTTCGCTATTTACAATACATTAATCAAAAGACGGGAAGCTCTTCGCAAAGGGGGGCGGCTCGAGTCCTCGGCGGCTATGCCGCCTGCGGGATTCTCGCTGCGGGCGTTTTTATTCTCGCTTTTCACTTCATATATTTTGCACTAATGATACACAAATAACACAAAATGTATGATATACTTTATGCATGATATGAACGCGATTTGTTGCTTTGTATCATGATTATTATATATAAGGAGGATCCGATTATGAAGATTCAGATTTCAGCTAAGAATTATCCAATGAGTGACAAACTCGGCAGCTATATTGAAAAGGAACTTGGCAAGCTTGATAAGTATTTCAACGAGGATGTAACAGCAAATGTTGTTGTCTCCAAGCTCAGGGAGACTCCGAAGTTCGAAGCTACTATCAATGCTAAGCAGGCTGTATTCAGAGCTGAGATGGCCAATGACAGTATCTATCATGCTGTTGACATGGCTACTGAGAAACTTGCTAATCAGATGTCCAAACTCAAAGGTAAGCTCGAAGCAAGATACAAAGAAAACAAAGCTCTCAAGCTGGAGTTCGTACCTGAACCTGAGAGTGAAGAATTCGAAGATGAAATGACAATCGTAAGGAGAAAGCAGGTTGAGCTTGACCCTATGGTAGCAGAGGAAGCAGTTCTTCAGATGGAGATGCTCGGACACGATTTCTTCGTATTCCTGGATATGGACACAAATGCAGTCAGCGTAGTATACAAGCGTAAAGGCGGCGAATACGGACTTATCGAAACAGACAGATAAGATCCTTCACATAATAAGTTATAACGTAACGGACTGAAAGGGATGAAAGCCTATGGCCCATAAAGAGTGGGAACCTGATGAGTTTCTTGATGAATTCCTGGATTTCGACTACAAAAATCCTGTACCGGATCAGAAGAACAAACACAGAGGGTTACCTGCAGAACAATCAGAACTGTCAAAACAAGAAAAAAAGAGTTTTGGACTCGGTGACGAGTACAAAGCGTATGAGTCATTGAGACACGGTGATAGCCAGAACGCGGGACAGAGTGCGGCTCCGGGAGAACAACCGCAGGCCCTGCGTTCTTCGGTTGCCCTGCAGGAAGAAATTATGGAACCTCTGTCAGCAAGACGCGCTGCAATGACACAGAAATCTGCAGCTGCTGCTGAAAAACCTGCTAATCAGGTACTGAATGCAAACGCAGTAAGCGAACAGCAGACAGGAACTGCATCAGAAGCTCCGAAAACAATAACTAAAACAAAAACTAAATCAAAATCAAAACCTTGGCTCAAGTCGGGCCGCGCATCTGAACTTGCATCTGAAGCAATTGATGTCGCCAAGAAGCTCGTTTCAACAGACGAAGATATGCCTCCGGAAGAGGTTCCTGCAGCTGCGGCAGCGGGAATGGCGGGCATCAGTTCTTCCCGTGAGCCGGCGCCTCAGCCATTCAGCAAGTCTTCAGCTAAACCTGCACAGAACAAAGACGAGCTTTCCGAGCTTTTTGCAGAGCTTGGAGAGACCGGTGCACAGCCGCTCTCATCTGAAGAGAACGATGCTCTCAGGCAGGCGCAGCAGGATGCGTATGACAGATACAGAGGCAACTACAACAAGAAAATCAAGAAGAAACAGGCTGCCGGCAAAGTCGGCTTCTTCCCGAAATGGCTTTCAAGAATTTATGTCGTTGCTCTTATTGCTTTTGCAGTGATCATGACAACAATGGATGTCCTTCCTCTTGGAATGCTTATTGCATTCTATGTTGCACTTGGCCTTCTGAGCCTGATTATTGTAATGCAGCTGAGAAGGGAGAACGTCAAGACGGGCATCCGGGTTTTAGCTTCAATGACAGCTATAATCCTTATCGCGGGATTTGGCGTCGGAACAGCGTATGCAATGGGAACACTGTCATTCCTTGATTTTACTTCTGTCGCTAACAACAACAAAGTCGGCGCCATCACCAAGGAGCCGTTCAACGTATGTATCACAGGAATTGACGTAAACGGCAAAATCGATGAACAAGGCAGATCTGATGTAAATATGATCGTAACGGTCAATCCGCAGACGCAGCAGATCCTGATGACATCCATTCCGCGTGACTATCAGATTTACATGCCTGATAAGGACAATGCGATGGATAAGCTCACTCATACCGGCTTCTACAGTGTAGATACTACTATGGGTGCGGAAGAGAATCTTCTTGATACCAAGATAAATTACTATGTCAAAGTAAACTTCACTACTGTCAAGAAGTTCATTGACGCGATCGGCGGAGTTGACGTTTATTCAGAGTATGAATTCACACCGGTCAAGAAGAAAGACTGGACTGTTCAGGAGGGCTGGAACCACATGAACGGTAAGCAGGCGCTTGCTTTTGCCCGCGAGAGAAAAGCTTTCATTGACGGTGATAATCAGAGAATCAAGAACCAGCAGGCAGTATTCGAGGCAATCATCAAGAAAGCTACAAGCAGCAAGACTATGCTGCTGAGCTACAACAAGATCCTCTCGAATCTCAGAGACTACTTCCAGATGAGTTTCAGCTCTGCGGAATTAAGATCACTTCTCAAGCTGCAGCTGGCTAAGAATCCTGAATGGAAGATTTACAAGAATACTATAGTAGGCGGCAATGGATCCATGCCTACATATTCGACAGGCAATGCTTATGCGTATGTTATGACACAGGACGAAACAAGCATTGAAAATGCGAAGACACTTATTAATGCAGTTCTTGCAGGAAACACACTGAGCAAGGACGATGACAACAATGTTTATGTAGAGACCGGTGAAGATGAGACCGGTGAGAACGGAGAACAAGGCGGAGAATGATAAACGATCTTACGGGTTTATTGCTAAGCATCAAAATAACGGATGTAATCGATATTCTTATCGTGGCATATATCCTGTACAGAGTGCTCGGTATGATCAAAGAGACCAGAGCCCAGCAGCTGTTCAGGGGAATCCTTTTGATTGTCGGCGTTTTCCTTGCTTCTGAACTGTTTGATCTGAGCTTGCTGAACTGGCTTTTGACCAGACTTATCACAGTAGGTCTTATCGGTGTAATGATTCTGTTCCAGCCTGAGATACGGCGTGCGCTCGAACAGATCGGCCGGAGAGGCGTGCTTACAAGCCAGTTCCGTGATGTAGGCAAGGAAGAACTCTACGCAACCGTTCACAAAATTGTAGACGCTGTAGACGATTTTTCCGCAACCAGAACCGGAGCTCTGATTGCTATCGAGCGTGAGACAATGCTCAATGATATCATCGAGACCGGAGTAATCGTGGATGCAGAAATTTCAGTAAGACTTCTCGGAAACCTGTTCTACGAAGGTTCGCCTCTTCACGATGGCGCGGTCATTATAAGAGGTGTCAGAATCCATGCTGCCAGCTGCGTTTTGCCTCTGACAAACAGAACAAGCATAGGCAAAAATCTCGGAACCAGACACAGAGCCGGAGTAGGCCTCAGTGAGGTATCCGATGCTTTCGTAATCATAGTGTCCGAAGAAACAGGCGCTATCTCTGTCGCGCGCAACGGAACTCTCAGGAGATTCCTTGATCTCAAGACTCTTGAGAAGATGCTGCTCGACATTTACCTGCCGTCAGGAGATGCAAATGAGACATTTATCTCCAGGCTTCTGAAGGGAGGTAAAAAAGATGAGTGATAGCATGCGCAAGGTCATCAATATAATCATTGCAATTGTTGTCTCGATAGGAGCATGGACATTCGTTGTTTACAACAATGACCCGATGACAGAAGTTAAATACAAAGAGATTCCTATCACTTTCAAAGGAGAGGACGCTCTTGCGAACAAGGGCCTCGGAGTATCGCAGGTCAGCACGGAAGTGGTTGATGTCACTTTAAAACAGCGAAGGATAGACACCAGCGAAATTTCTGCAGAAAATATCACAATAATTGCTGATGTAAGTGATGCCGAAGAGGGTGAAAACGGTATAAGCCTTAAGATCAGCGGACCGGAGGGTACTCAGGTTGCTGAAGCTGAAAGACGCTCGATTTCGGTTGAGGTCGAAGAGGCTGACTCCGTTCAGAGAGACATTGATGTCGATTACTCGGGCACCCTCACGGGTTATGAACCTGTAACTGCTGAAATCACTTCGCACAAAGCTACAGTCATCGGAGCAAAATCAGAAATTGCACGTGTTGACAGGGTTGCGGCACTGATCGGATATGATGAAACAACTGACAGACTGAAGAACTTCACCGTTCCGCTTTCAGCGATGGATGAGGACGGAGATGTCATTGAACATGTCGTGATTTATCCGGGAGAAGTGAACTTCTATGCTTACACAGGTGTTACCAAAGAGGTACCGCTCAAGATTGTTCAGTCAGAGACTGGCCGTAAGGATGACGGATACGTAAGAACATATACTGCACCGCAGACGGTAGTTATTAAGGGGTCTGAGGATATCGTCGCTGCCACCAGTGAAGTATCAACCGTACCGGTGGATATTTCCGGCATGTATCAGGATGATGAGATCACTTTAGAGTGTGATCTTCCGGACGGAATTTATCTGTCAAACGAGACCGGCGAACTGATCATGAAAGTGAAGGTAACTGAGAAGCCTTCAGAAGAAGAAGGAGACCAGTAACGGCAGTCAGTAATTATCTGACAGACTGATACAACTTGTCGAAACATACAAATAAGCCTGACATCATCGATGTCAGGCTTTTCGCTTGTCTGTATTGCTGATGCTGAGCTGTAAGGTAACCGGTCAGATCAGTCCCAGAGGTTCATAGGATAGATGCCTTCTGCCTTGAGTGAAGCAAACTTAGCTACAACATCAGGCTTATCTTCCTTGTATGTAACACCGAACCACTTGTCTGAAGATGTCAGCACATCATATGTAGCAGTTCCTTCTGCTATCTGGCGGTTGATAGGGCTCTGAATATAATATTCGCCCTTCATCGGGTTTTCCTGCAGGATTCTGTCAAGTGCTGTTACGAATCCATCTTTGAGAACTCCGATGTATTCAGCGCCGAATCCCCACAGATTCATTGAAACAGGGGAGTCACTTGGGATGACTTCCTTGGTTCCGTCAGCAAGAGTATCTGTTACTTTGCCTGCGAGCGGATTAGGAGTTCCGTCTTCGTTCAGCTCAGGCTCTTTGGCAACCTTGAGATGCTCTACGATATCTGTGAGCTTTCCGTCTGCCGCCTTGCAGATACCGCGGGATACGGTACCGTTCTCTGAGAGAGTCTTCTCAATTTCGAATCCGACCATGCAGTTGTGAGAAGCATCTGCTTTGGTTGTCAGGAAATCATAAATCTTGACAAAACCTTCTTTGCCGTAGTAGTCATCAGCGTTGATAACTGCAAAAGGAGCGTCAATAATGTCTCTTGCGGACAGAACTGCCTGGCCTGTTCCCCAAGGCTTGGTTCTGCCTTCAGGAAGCTCATAGCCATCAGGAAGATCGGTGCCTTCCTGGAAAGCATAATATGTAGTATATTTTCTGCCTGCGCCGTTCTCAATATGATCCTTGAATACTTCTTCAAAGTCATGCTTTATGATAAAACATACTCTTCTGAATCCTGCCTCGTATGCATCATACAGGCTGAAGTCCATGATGATGTCACCCTGCTCGGTGATCTTGTCAAGCTGCTTGTTTCCGCCGTATCTGCTGCCCATGCCGGCAGCCATGATTACCAGAATAGGTTCCATATTTCCTCCGATTATTATTGATGACTTCTGTGAAAAGCTGTTAATGAATCAGTTCAGGCAGATGATCTACAGGCATGCGCTGATTCTTTCGCGAACCTTGTCTTCTCCCATGATCTGCTGGATTGCCCAGACATCAGGTGAAGTGGATCTGCCCATAAGAGCGATACGAATTACTGTGCTTACGTGACCAACGTGTCCCTTGTATTCTTCAGGATGTTTCTTGAAGTCCTTAGGCTTTGCAGCGTATCCCATGTCTGTTGCAATCTGTCTGATTTTGCCGAACCATGCCTCATTGTCATCACTGTGATCATATGAGTCAAGATATGCTTTGAGAATTGCGCCTGCATCGTCTGCTGCTTCGGCCGGATATTCATCTTCAATTCTGAATGACTCATCGAAGAAGTAGCCGATATACTCCATGATCTGCTTTGCGTAAATGAGGTCTGCTCTCGGACGCGCATCATGTCTGCCAAGATCGAGTATTTCAGCAAGGTGATCCATGTCTTTGAATACATATCCGAATTCAGGAGCGAATTCGTCTGACCAGGACCTGAGCCATGCAGCGAGCTCAGCAGCATCGATTCTCAGAAGTGTGCTCTTGCTGACATCATTCAGCTTGTCGAGGTCGAAGAGGGCGCCGCTGCTGGACATCTTCTCTGTGGTGAATTCGAATTCATCTGAGGAAGCGTCAGGGTTTGCCGCTCTCCACTCCTCATAGTTGGAGTTGAGAATCGTGAGAAGATACTCTCTGACTGCTGCAGGATGATATCCCTGGCTCCTGTAGTAATCGAGTGAAAGCTCAGGGTCTTTTCTCTTGGAAAGCTTGCGCTTGTTTCCGTCTTCGCCGATCTTCATCAGCTGAGCAGTGTGGCAGTATACCGGGAGTTCCCATCCGAGCTTTTCGAACAGCTCGACATGAATCGGCAGAGAAGGAAGCCATTCCTCGCCTCTGACTACATGAGTCGTTCTCATCAGGTGGTCATCGACTACGTGCGCAAAATGATAAGTAGGAATTCCTGTCTGCTTGATGATTACGATATCAAGGAAGTTATCAGGAACTGAAAGTTCGCCCCTGATTGCATCAATAACTGTGTGTCTCGCAGTCTCCTCAGCGCTTGCATTCGGTACGCCGCCCGATTTCAGTCTGATAACGAATGGCTCGCCTGCTTTGACACGCTGCTCGACTTCAGCGGCAACTGCTTCGTCCTTATCCCAGTCTCTGTACTTTGACCAGCCTGCGTAGATTCCCGGGGAAAGCTTCGCAGCCTCCTGCTGTTCTCTGATTTCGGAAATCTCCTCTTCGGACAGGAAGCATGGATATGCATCGCCCTGCTCAAGGAGTTTCCTGGCGAAGGTGCGGTAAATCTCACCTCGGTGGCTCTGTGTATAGTCTCCATAATTTCCGATGTCTCCGTCTTGGGTAACACCTTCATCAAATTTGATATCGAAGAAAGCAAGTGAGCTTATGATCGTCTCAACCGCATTCTCCACAAATCTCTTGTCGTCAGTATCTTCGATTCTGAGGAAGAAGGTGCCTCCGCTCTGGTGAGCAAGTCTTTCGTCGACAAATGCGCCATAGAGGTTTCCGAGATGAATGAAACCGGTAGGGCTTGGTCCGAGCCTCGTTACTTTGGCGCCTTCAGGCAGATTTCTTGCCGGATACATTGCTTCGTAATCCTCAGGAGAATGAGGAAGTGAAGGATATATAAGATTGGCTAATTCTGTGTTGTTCATAGTGTATAGCTCCCCGCAGGAGGCTGAACTGAAAGTCATGATGCTGATCAGCCAACTGCTTTTCTAAAGTGATTTTCTCATATTGTCACCTGCCTTTGACTGCCATACAGGCGGCAGGCGCATTAGCTGTTCCATTATATCTTAAGAAGCGGTCTTTTGCAATTTGAGGATGCCCGGATCAGACGAATATGATGACTCGGATTGCATCATGACGCTGATGATATTCGAACAAAACTACGCAAAAATAGCGATTTGTTCTATTGTTTGCGAAAAACGCAAAAAAACGCTTAGTGAACGCAAAAAAGTTCGTTCACAAGATTGACTGAGTATTCTCTGATGAATATAATTATCAAAGTTTCGGTTTACGAAAAAATGTATTTTTCTATCAAGAATTGATGAATTTTTTGGGCTGTTATCCAAAGGGATACCGGGAGTCAAATAATTCGGATTTTGACAGAAACAACTCAATCTAACAATGATCAGTAACTGCAGAAATGGAGATTCGCAGTGCCAGAGATCAGAAGGAGGAAATTATAACAATGAAGGGAAATCTTATCGTAGGACAGTCAGGGGGGCCGACAGCAGTAATCAACTCCAGCCTTGCAGGTGTTATCAAGGCATCATGGAAAGCAGGAGTAAGAAGAATATATGGAATGCACTATGGCATCGAGGGCCTTCTCCAGGAAGACATCGTTGATATTGAGGATTACATCACAAGCGGACAGGACCTGTCGCTTCTCAAGAGAACACCATCCGCTTTCCTCGGAACATGCAGATACAAGCTGCCTGCAGTAGAGGGACACGAGGATGTATATGAGAAGATCTTCGACATCCTTGACAAGAAGAACATCGAGTTCTTCCTGTACAACGGCGGCAACGACTCCATGGATACTATCAAGCAGCTCTCAGATTACGCTGCAACACATGGCAAGAAGCAGAAGTTCATGGGCATCCCTAAGACTATCGATAACGATCTGCCGATGACAGACCACTGCCCTGGATATGGTTCATCTGCTAAGTACATTGCTACATCGATGAAGGAAATCATCAGAGATAATGAGAGCTATGGAGTTTCCAAGCCGACTATCTGCATCGTAGAGATCATGGGACGTCATGCAGGATGGCTCACAGCTACAGCAGCACTTTCCAAGGACATCGACTGCAACGGACCGGATCTGATCTATCTTCCTGAGGTAACATTCGACGTACAGGACTTTGTTGCAAGAATCAAGAAACTCGCTGAGACCAAGAAGTCAATTGTAGTAGCTGTTTCTGAGGGACTCAAGACAGCTGACGGCAAGTTCGTCTGCGAACTCGGATCAAGTAATGACCACGTTGACGCTTTCGGTCACAAGCAGCTGGCAGGAACTGCAGCATATCTCGCAAGCATCGTTACAGCTGAGACAGGACTGAAGTCAAGATACATCGAATTCTCCTCACTCCAGAGATGCGCATCCCACCTTGCTTCCCGTATTGATGCTGATGAGGCATACAATGTAGGATACCTCGCAGCAGAGGCCGCATTCAACGGAGAAACAGGCAAGATGATCACCATCAAGGTCAAGTCAAGAGAGCCGTACGTAGAGCAGTACGACATGTTCGATATTCATGAGATCGCTAATGTCGAGCGTAAAGTACCTAAGAACTGGATCATCAACGACGGTACTTATGTAAGTGAAGCATTCCTTGACTATGCAAGACCGTTCATCATCGGATCACTCCAGCCTTACACAGCAGGCGGACTTCCGACACACCTCACGATGAAGAAAAAACGCAAGTAATATTCCGCAGAGGCCCGGCTTCTGCAGCGGAATACTGATTCGGGAACAAAAGGACTATTGCTTTAGGCAGTGGTCCTTTTTGACAAAAAGACTGCTTTTCTGCGCAGCGGTGAAAAGGGGACAGAGGGGAAAAGAGACTAATGGAAACGGCGCTGATTGTATTCAGACAGACGGTTGTAATGTTCCTGTATATGTTTGCAGGATATGTTCTTTTCAGATCCGGCAAAATTACAATTAAAGGCAGCAAGGATATCGCGTCCCTGCTTGTTTACCTTGTAATACCTACAGTCATTGTCAACAGTTTCTGCGTTGAGAGGTCCGGAGCAAAAGTTGCGGAGCTTGTACAGAGCACTGCGATTGCGGCAGCAGGTATAGTAATTGCTATGATAATCTCTGCCGCCATATTCAAAAAAGATCCGATTGCAAATTTCGGAGGAGCATTCTCAAATGCAGGTTTTATCGGAATTCCGCTGGTACAGGCGGCTTTCGGTGATCAGGCAGTATTCTGGATCGTCGGAACGGTGGCACTCATCAATATGCTGCAGTGGTCATATGGAGTCAGAGTAATAACAGGGGAGAAATCAGCAACAGGACTGAGACATCTTCTGGTAAATCCGATTCTGGTCAGTATTGCAATAGGTCTGTTCCTTTTCCTGACTAATATAGGAGTTCATCTTCCTGAGGTCTGCAAAACAGCACTTGCCGGAGTCAGCAGCCTGAACGCACCGCTCGCTATGATAGTGCTCGGATCTTACATGGCACAGGCAGATCTTAAGAAAACGGTTACAACACTGCATCTGTACTGGCTGTCTGCGGTCAGACTCATCCTGATACCTGTTGTCACACTGATCATATACAGATTCATACCTGTCAGAACAGATATGCTGCTGGCGGTATACATTACAATGGGAACTCCGATCGGAGCAAATATGGCCGTATACGCACAGCTTTATGACCGCGATTACCCGTACGCATGCCAGGCAGTTGTTCTCACGACGCTTCTTTCAATCGTGACACTTCCTGTGATGCTTATGGCAGCTGACATGCTGATTCACTGATCAACAGATATATATAATTGCCGGTGATAATACGGGTTCCGTCAGTCGCCGTGCTGAGACAGAAATAGCTGATTATAAATGCCGCCTGATATGATAGAATAGACAGGCGGTATTCTATTGCCGCGATTCACAGGGTTAAAATCAGACAGATACAGAAAGGCCGAGGCAGTAAACCATGACACATGAAGAAGAGCGCGTATGGCTGATTGAGAAACTCAAAGCCGAAAATCCGGGATACAGAAAGATCCCTGTCCCGAAACCGGAGGATGCGCAAAAGGACATGCTGCGTATTCTCATGAATGTGAGAATGCCTGCACCTCTCAGTGCAGAATTCGTTGAGATCCAGAACGCATATCTCAGGAAGGAAGCTATGCTCAAAGGCATCATTGACGAGAAGATGCTTAAACCTTGCAGCACTGACCCGAGACTGTACATCTGGCAGGGCGATATTACCAGACTCAAAGTCGATGCGATCACCAACGCTGCGAACGGCGGGATGACCGGCTGCTATACGCCGCTGCACAACTGCATAGACAATGCTATCCATTCTGCTGCTGGCCTCGAACTCAGACAGGAATGTGCCCGCATCATGGAGCGGCAGGGATATGAAGAGCCGGCCGGTCAGGCCAAAATCACTTCCGGCTATTGCCTTCCTGCAAAACATGTCATACACACAGTCGGACCGATTGTGCATGGAGAACTGAATGATGTTCACAGAGACCTGCTGAGGTCCTGCTACAGATCCTGCCTGGAACTTGCGGAGAAGAACCGGCTCAGAAGCATTGCGTTCTGCTGCATCTCGACCGGAGTCTTCATGTTCCCTGCAGACAAAGCTGCCGGGATTGCTGTCAGGACAGTTAAAGAATACCTGGATGAACAGGACGGAAGATACGGCGAGATTGGATCTTACATCGGTAAGAATACAGATGACGGATACAGAGGAATCGAGAAAGTCATATTCAATGTTTTCTCAGACCGGGATCTGCATATATATGAGAGAATACTTGAGAAATAAAAATAAAAGGGTACAATAGTAAAGTCGGAGCTGCATGAGGCAAGATGCAGCTCTTTTGCTAAATTATGAAATGAGGAGATGATCGTGATGAATGGAGATTATCTTATTAGAGCGACCGCTGCAGGCGAAACTGTCCGCGCTTTCGCGATAAGATCGACTGAGATGGCAGCTGTTGCCAGAGAAACTCACAGGACTTTGCCCGTAGTTACAGCAGCTCTCGGCAGACTGCTTTCTGCGGGAGCCATGATGGGCTCCATGATGAAGGGCGAAAATGACAAACTGACTCTTCAGATGAAGGGCGACGGACCGATAGGAATGCTGACGGTAACTGCCGACAGCCACGGCAATATCAAGGGATTCCCTGCAAATCCTGCAGTAGATATTCCGAGAAAGTATGCCGGCAAGCTGGACGTAGGCGGAGCAATAGGCAAAGGTGTACTGACCGTCATCATGGACCTCGGACTCAAAGAGCCGTACAATGGCCAGGTCGAGATTCAGACAGGAGAGATCGGGGATGACCTTGCATACTACTTTACTGTATCTGAGCAGACTCCTTCGGCTGTAGGACTCGGTGTAATGGTCGATACAGACAGTTCAGTCAGGCACTCCGGAGGCTTTATCATACAGATCATGCCTGACGCATCTGAAGAAACCATTTCAGCAATCGAAGAGAAGGTCAACGGCGCGCCATCTGTAACTTCCATGATGGAGGATGGACTTGTTCCTGAAGACATTCTGGAGTATTATCTTGGTGGACTGGGACTTCATATCAATGGGAAGTTACCTGTAAGATTCTATTGCGACTGCTCCAAGGAGAAGGTCGGACGCGCGCTGGCAACAATCAGCACCAGTGATCTGCAGGAAATAATCAATGACGGAGAGGAAATAGAAGTAAAATGCTATTTCTGCAATTCCGCATACACATTCGGTATTGATGAGCTCAGAGAAATAATGGGTTCAAGATAATGACGCAGAAAGGGGGGCGCCCCTTTTTGTATGGAAACGGAGAGTAAAAATATGGAACTAAGAAAGTACACACATCCTGATTTCAGTGAAGAGAGATTTGTCACCTGCCCTGACGCAGTATTCGAGCCTGCACCTAAAGACGGTGTAGCACCTGAGAACTTCCACGCTTTGAGCATCTTCCCTGAATACTTTAAAGTAAATGGCGAGTGGCTGCTTGCGGAAGAGAGCAGAATGGACTGTGTACCTGTTCTGAAAGACGGAAAGATCTATGTTGTAGAATTCCGCAACCTCAGCAAGGGTGACCTTGTATGTGTGGGCAGAACAGAGAACTGCGAGGATGGCATATATGTTTATCCGTACGGATTCAGCGAAGGAAAGCCTGCAGAAAAGGATGTGTTTGCTTTCAGAACATCCAGATCAAGAGAGACCGCTTTCTCTGTTGACTATGATGAACTGTATAAGCTGCTGCAGTATGAGAAAGACCACGGCAAAATCGTATGGGTAATGGGACCGGCTTTCGCATTTGACCACGATGCAAGAAAGGCATTTTCAAGGATAATCAAGGGCGGATATGTACATGCGCTGCTTGCAGGAAACGCTCTTGCGACACATGACCTTGAGGGCGCTTATCTCCATACCGGTCTCGGACAGAACATCTATACTCAGGAAAGCGTTCACAACGGACATTACAACCACCTTGAGACAATCAACAGAGTCAGATATTACGGCAGCGTTGGTAAATTCCTCCAGGAGGAAGGTCTTGATGACGGCATCATAGCTGCATGTGAAGAAAAGGGAATCCCTTATGTTCTCGGCGGATCAATAAGAGACGACGGTCCGCTGCCTCCTGTTTACGCTGATGTATATGCTGCGCAGGATGCGATGAGAGCAGAGATAAGGAACGCTACTACAGTAATCTGCATGGCAACAATGCTGCACTCAATCGCTGTAGGCAACATGACACCTTCCTTCAGAGTACTCGAAGACGGAACAGTAAGACAGGTATACTTCTACTGTGTAGATATCTCTGAATTCACTGTCAACAAGCTTGCTGACAGAGGAAGCCTGAGCGCCAAGGGTATCATTACAAATGTACAGGACTTCATTGTTAATCTGTGCAAGGGACTCGGCGAATGGGATTAATCCCATTGAACTCATTATATTGAAATCATTACTGCAGTAGGATATAATTTCTGTGGTATGGGCCTCATTCAGGCCATATGTATTTTACAGCATTTCATATTTCACAACTGAGAGAAACAGGAGACAGAAAATGTTTGATAAGCTGATTGAAAAAGTTAAGGCTCAGCCTAAGACAATCGTATTCACAGAGGGTACAGATGCCCGTATTCAGGAAGCTACAGCAAGACTCCTTGCAGAAGGACTCATGAAGGTCGTTCTCGTAGGCGGAGTAGATGAAGTTAAGGCTGCAGCAGCTGCAGGCGGATTCAATATTGAGGGTGCTGAGATCATCGATCCTGCTGCATATGAAGGCATGGAAGAAATGGTCGAGAAGATGGTAGAGCTCCGTAAGGGTAAGATGACTCCGGATGAGTGCAGAGCTAACCTCCTCAAGGGTAACTACTTCGGAACTATGCTCGTAAAGATGGGTAAGGCTGACTGCCTGCTCGGAGGTGCAACATATTCAACTGCTGACACCATCCGTCCGGCTCTTCAGCTTGTCAAGACCAAGCCGGGTGCTCACCTCGTAAGCTCATGCTTTATCCTCAACAGAGACTGCGGTGATGAGAACCTCAGAACCATCGCTATGGGCGACTGCGCTGTAAACCTCGACTATACTGACAGTGTAGACAAGGAAGGCAACGTTACTTTCACAGGTGCTCAGAAGCTTGCTGAAGTAGCAGTAGAGATTGAAAAGTGCGCAAGAGTATTCGGAATCGACCCTAAGGTTGCAATGCTCAGCTTCTCCACCAAGGGATCCGGCAAGGGCGGCACTGTTGCACTCTCCGCAGAGGCAACTAAGATCGCTAAGGAACTCAATCCTGACATGGCTATCGACGGCGAGATGCAGTTCGACGCAGCTGTTTCCCCGACAGTAGGACAGCTTAAGTTCCCTGGCTCCAAGGTAGCAGGATATGCAAACACATTCGTATTCCCTCTGATTGAGGCAGGCAACATCGGATACAAGATCGCTCAGAGACTCGGCGGATATGCTGCATATGGTCCTATTCTTCTCGGACTGAATGCTCCTATCAACGACCTCTCCCGCGGATGCGATGCTGAGGAAGTTTACAGAATGGCAATCATCACTGCTGCACTGTAATAGCCTAGAATTACGAATTAACTTAGAGGCTGCGGATTATCCGCAGCCTATTTTCGTAGAAAAAACAGGATGGAATCTACATTGTATGCCTAAAAAAGTGGGATGTGTGGTATACTGCACAGTGAGTTATTATGCGTTAAGGAAGGAAAGAGTATTGTGGGAAATGTAAAAATCAAAGAAGTGCTTACCCGGGCGGACAGGAAGATATTCGTGGATTATCCTAACCGCCTGTATCGTGATGCAGTTAATTTCGTGCCGGCTTTCTTCGGCGACGATATGGATGACTGGGATAAGAAAAAGAACCCGGCATTCGAATACTGCGAGGCCAGAGCTTTTCTGGCTTACCGCGATAACGAGGTCGTAGGCAGAATTGGAGCCATTCTGAGCCACAGAGCCAACGACAAATGGGGAACAAAGCGAATGAGGTTTTCGCAGGTAGACTTTATTGATGACCGCGAAGTATCTGCTGCCCTGTTTGAAACCGTTGAAAACTGGGCTCGTGAAAAGGGCATGAATGAGGTGCACGGACCGCTTGGTTTCTGTGACCTTGACCGTGAAGGCTTGCTGACAGAGGGGTTTGAAAAGCGCAGCATGTTCATCACATACTACAATCATCCGTATTATCTTGATCATCTTGATGCGCTTGGCTATGTCAAGGACACTGACTGGATCGAGCACATGATTCCTATCGGTGACGGCGGCGAAGATGACAAGATATATCACAGACTTAAAAGAATATCCGATGCTATGCTGAGACGCACAGGCTTCCACAAGGTCGATGTCAGGAAGAGAAAAGACGTGAAGCCATATGTAAGAAAAGCTTTTGAGCTGATCAATATAGCATATGCACCTCTGTATGGAGTGGTAGAACTGACGGACAGGCAGATTGATAAGTATACAAACAAATTCCTGCCTCTGATTGATCCGGATTTCTGCTGCCTCATAGTAGATGACAATGATGAACTTAAAGGATTCGGCGTAGGAGCGCCTTCCATGGCAGAGGCAATGAAAAAATGTCACGGCCATCTCTTCCCGACAGGATGGGCAGGCGTGCTGAGATCCCTGAAAGTCAATGATACGCTGGACCTCTTCCTTATTGCGGTCAGACCTGAACTGCAGAAGACCGGGGTCAACGGTATCATCATGGAGCATCTGTACACAGGGTGCGTCAAGCACGGTATTCATCAGGCAGAGACCGGTCCGCAGCTTGAGACCAACACCAAGGTCCACAGCCAGTGGAAGATGTTCAACATCGAGCCTCATAAGAGACGCCGCTGCTATATCAAACAGTTATGAACGAATCGCCTATTTCAACCAAATATCTGTTAAAACGGTTTTATCCGTATTTCCGGCCGTATCTGCATATCCTTGTATTTGATCTGATATGTGCCGCATTCACCAGTGCTTGCGACCTGGTGCTGCCGCTGATGGTCAGATTCATCACAAACACAGTCGTCAGCGATCCGGCAGCACTGTCCGTTGAGATAGTACTCAGAATTACAGCGGTATATGTGATACTCAGAGTCATAGATGTCCTGGCAAACTACTACATGCAGAACACAGGGCATGTAATGGGTGCTCTGATCGAAAGTGACATGAGGCGGGACCTGTTCGAGAAGTTCCAGCAGCTTTCATACGCGTACTATACCGAAAACAAGACCGGTCAGCTGATTTCCAGAATCACGACGGATCTCTTTGACATTGCAGAATTTGCGCATCATTGCCCTGAGGAGTACTTTATCGCGGCTGTCAAAATCGTAGTTGCGTTCGTTATTCTCATCAGGATCAACGTCGTCCTTACGATAGTTGTTTTTGCAATGATACCGCTGATGCTCTACTTTGCTCTGAAATTCAGAGTAAGGCTGCGCAAAGCATTCAAGTGGCAGAGGCGCGAACTGGGCGAGATCAATTCGCATGTTGAAGACAGTCTGCTGGGAATCAGAGTATCCAAATCTTTTGCCAATGAAGATGTTGAGCAGCAGAGATTTGACGAAGGAAACGAGAGATTCCTGACTACCAAGAAGGTCAGCTACCGCAACATGGCGGGGTTTAGGAGCGTCACGAGATTATTTGACGGTCTCATGTACATTACAATCGTTTTGCTCGGATCCCTGTCTCTTATCAAGGGGTATATAGAGGCCGGAGACTTCATAGCATATCTGATGTATGTCAGTGTACTGCTCGAAGCAATCCGAAGGATCGTCGAGTTCACCGAACAGTTCCAGAAAGGAATCACGGGAATCGAGCGGTTTATTGAGGTTATGGACGCTCATATCGATGTGGATGACGCGCCGGGTGCCGGACCGATGCCGGATGTCAGAGGTGAGATTGAATTCGATAATGTCTCGTTTACATATGACATGCCGGCCACTGAGGAAGGTGAAGGCGGAGACGCGGAAATTCCTGCGGAAAGCTGTGTGCTCTCCGGACTCAATCTCAGGATCAGAGAAGGCGAGAATGTGGCTCTTGTCGGACCGAGCGGTGCGGGCAAAACGACATTCTGCAATCTCATCCCGAGGTTCTACGATGTTACGGCAGGTGCGATACGTATCGACGGAATCGACATAAGAGACGTGCTTGTAAGATCTCTGAGAACCAGGATCGGCATGGTCCAGCAGGAGGTCTATCTGTTCTCGGATACCGTTGCCAACAACATAGCATACGGAAGACCGGGGGCAAGCCGGGAAGAAGTTATTGAGGCTGCAAAAATGGCAGGCGCGGATGACTTCATACGAGAGCTTCCGGACGGTTATGATACTTTTGTCGGAGAGAGAGGCGCGAGACTGTCAGGAGGACAGAAGCAGAGGATCAGCATAGCGAGAGTATTCCTCAAGAATCCTCCGATACTGATCCTGGACGAAGCGACATCAGCTTTGGATAACGAGAGCGAATACTTCGTTCAGAAGTCCCTTGCTGAGCTGTCGAAAGGAAGGACTACAATCACTATCGCGCACAGATTGTCAACAATAAGAAACGCGGACCGCATAATTGTGCTGACAGAAAAGGGCATCGAGGAAGAGGGAACTCACGAAGAACTGATGAAGAAAAACGGCGTTTACGCGGCAATGAATAATATTACACTTTAGACAGGAGGATTATATTTGTGGATATAACCAGAGATATCACACTTGAAGACTGCCCGTACTGCGGCGGCGCAGGTCTCCTTGAAGAGGAAAACGGATGGTGCTGGTACGTTACATGCATGGACTGCGGCTCACAGACAGCATCATTTGAATACAAGAGAGCTGAGGACAGAGAGACAGCTGCAAGAAAAGCAGCGGCTATCTGGAATATGGGCAAGGCCATCAGATCGGACCTTGGGGAGTAGAGAATGGAGATCAACAGGAAGACAGCTTATCGCGCAGGGATCACCATACTGGGCAACTTGTCATATGCAGCAGGTGTCAATCTGATGATCAACCCGATACATCTCTACAGCGGCGGTTTTACCGGAATTGCTCAGCTTATCAGAACTTTCCTGCTTAACTTTCTGCATTTTCCGCAGATTGCAGGCGTGGACTATATGGGAATCATTTATTTTCTGATCAATGTTCCGTTCTTCATCATGGCTTACAGGGTCATGGGCCGGAAGTTCTGCGTAACAACACTTATTTCAATTGCAATGGCTTCGGCATTTCTGGCAATCATACCGGTTCCGGAAACACCGATTGTCGATGACAGGATACTGGCGTCGCTGGTCGGAGGACTGGGTTCAGGATTCGGCGCAGGCCTTGTTCTGAGGGCGGGAAGCTCTCAGGGAGGACAGGATCTGATCGGAGTCTGCCTGGCCAAAACACATCCTGACTTCAAAGTCGGGGCAATCGGAATAGTCATCAGTGTATGCATTTACACTATCTGTCTGTTTATGTATGATATTCAGACTGTGCTGTACTCGATTATTTTTGCTGTAATGACCGGTATTTTTATCGATAAAGTACACACACAGAACATCAAGATACAGTGCATGATCTTCACCAAGAAGGAAGGTCTTGCCAAAGCAATAATAACAGAGCTGAACAGAGGCGTTACGACATGGGAAGGCGAGGGTGCCTATACAGGTGAAGGCTCTCATGTACTCGTAACCGCAATTTCAAAATATGAAGAGGCTCATCTGCGTGAAATCATTGCGCGGATTGACCCGAATGCATTTATGATTATTACTGATCAGGCGAGAGTCGCAGGCAATTTCCAGAAGCGATTCGTGGATTGACAGCGGCTGATGTGATACAATAAACTACTATGATATTTTTTCAGGCAGCACTCATATTATTAGTGGCAGCGCCGGTACTTCTGCTTGCCTTCTACCTGTGGTTCCAGATTGAAGAATACGTAAGGAAAAAGAACCGTCAGGATACTCAGGTTACTACCAAGGGTAAGAGGAGGAAGAAATGAAGGGACTTTTCATTACGCTTGAGGGCGGAGACGGCGCAGGCAAATCCACACAGATAAGAAACATAGAGAGGTTCTTCAGTGAGAAGGGCCTCGTTGTCATGCATACAAGGGAACCGGGCGGCACCGCGATCAGTGAGAAGCTGAGAGATATACTGCTCGACAACCACAATTCTGAAATGTATGCCGAAACTGAAATGCTGATTTACGCAGCCGCGAGGGCGCAGCATGTAAGAGAGCTGGTGCTGCCGGCTCTCGAAAGAGGAGAGATAGTGATCTGTGACAGGTTCGTCGATTCCTCTGTTGCGTATCAGGCTTACGGAAGAGAGCTCGGCGATATGGTTGCTGAGGTCAACAGGTATGCAACCGGCGGACTAAGACCTGATGTTACTTTCTGGCTTGACATAGATCCTGCTGCCGGCAGAGCCAGAGCTGCCAAGGCCGGTGATCTTGACAGACTCGAGCTTGAACAAATGGATTTCCATTACAGGGTTTACGAAGGCTACAGGAAAATCGCGGAGCAGGAGCCTGACAGAGTCAGAAGAATCGATGCTTCTGATACTGTTGAAACTATTTGTAGTAATATTTATGCATGTCTCGAAGAGCTGTGCAGAGAGAAGGGTATCTGATACTGAATGAGGACCTTAAATGAACTGGTCGGGAATATAAGTGACGGAGCAAGGGCGGCTCATGCCTTCGCGGTCGAAGGCAGAGCTGGAGAAGCCCGCAGCTCTTTCATCAGGGATCTCGCCGCGGGGCTTCTCTGCACCTCGCCTGCGGCTGAGGTGCGCCCTTGCAGACGCTGTCCTTCCTGCCTCCAGGCAGCAGCCGGAACCAGCATGGATATTGTCCACATGACCCGGAGCACAGGCTCGTCCAAGACAGGCCGAGAGACATACAAAGTAGAAGACGCTGCTGCCTTTATCGAACGCCTCAGCATGGGATCCTATGGAAGATATCTCATCGGCATTATCGACGAAGCAGATACACTCAGCGAGACAATCCAGAACAAGCTTCTCAAGACTCTCGAAGAACCGTCCCCGGACACACTGATAATCCTCGGCGTTTCCAACAGAGACAACCTTCTGAGCACTGTGCAGTCAAGGCTCAGCTTTGTCCGCATATCAGACTACGAGGGATACAATACAGCAGAGACAGAAACCGGACAGACCGCAGCAGACGAAGACGAGAAGCTCGCTGCCGCTGCAGCATCGATCACAGCTATGTACGCAGACCGGTCGGCCGCTTTTCACGAAGTCAGGAGCGCGCTTGAGAAGAACATCAGAACCAGAGAAGACGCACTGGTACTGCTCGAAGCTCTCGAAGATGAATTCAGAAACCGCATGATCGCTGCAGGCCGCAGAGAAATATCGGCAGATCCGGCAGCCTGCGCATACGCGATCGAGCAGATCAACACTACACGTATGGACATACGGAGAGAAATGCAGCATACGCGCGCACTCAAGAGATTATTCCTGGATCTGCATTAGATACATACAATTACAAATCAGTAATTTCACCCAGATGCCGTCCGGCCGCTTCAGACAGCGACCCCAAAGCGGCAGCATAACGGAGGTTTTAAATAAATGGTAGAAATAGTCGGAATCGGTTTCATGAAGACCGGCAAGACATATTATTTTGATCCTGCAGGAGCAAAATATGAATTAGGCGATATGGTAATTGTCGAGACTGCCAGAGGTCTCGAACTTGGACATGTCCTGATCGCCAACAGAATGATTGAAGAGGAGAAACTCGTTGCAGCGCTCAAACCTGTTGAGCGAATGGCAACAGAAGATGACCTCAGGAAATATCACGAGAACCTCGCTAAGAGGGACAGCGCGATGAAGGTCTGCGCAGAGAAAATCGCAAAACACGGGCTTGAGATGAAGCTGATCGATGTTGAATTCATGATCGACGGCTCCAAAATCGTTTTCTACTTCTCTGCTGACGGCAGAGTAGATTTCAGAGAACTCGCCAAGGACCTTGCAGGATACTTCCACAACAGAATTGAACTCAGACAGATAGGAGTCAGAGATGAAGCTAAAATGCTCGGAGGCATCGGAATCTGCGGAAGACCGCTCTGCTGCAGTAAATGGCTTCACGACTTCCAGCCTGTATCCATCAAAATGGCCAAGCAGCAGAATCTGTCTCTGAATCCTACCAAGATTTCCGGAACCTGCGGCAGACTCATGTGCTGCCTCAATTTCGAGGACAAGACATACAAAGAACTCCGCAAAGGCATGCCTAAGGATAACGAGAGAGTCGAGACACCTGACGGACTTGCCAAGGTAATCAGCGTTGACTATTTCAATGGCAGAATCAATACCCGCGGAATTGAGATAGATCCTGAGACAGGTGAGGAAATCTTCGCGCAGGAAATCAAGTCATTCGGCAAAGATGAGATCAAAAGGCGCAAAGCCAGAAACAAAAAGGGCGAAGTCTCACAGGAAGCCGACCTGATCATCGATTCTGATGACATCACCGATGATGTCGATCTTCGCGAACTTGAAGAACTGATGCGTGAATTCTGATGCAGAGGATAGACGACACCGGCTTCGGGAATATCAGGGTCATTCAGAACCCAGGCTACGGATACGGCGTGGATGCTGTGCTTCTTGCGGCATTTGCAGCTGGAGAGACAGGCGCACGGGGGATCAGATCCGGCGCAAAGATCGCTGATCTGGGCACTGACTGCGGCATAGTTGCCTTTATCCTTACACACAAAGTACGCGGCTCTGTGCTGACCGGCATCGAGAAACGAGAGGAAGCGGCATCCCGCGCTGCACAGGCAGCAGTGATGAACGGTCTTGAGGACAGGGTGCGTATAATTACAGCAGATGTCCTTGAGATTAGAGATGATAATACAGAGTATGAGGATCTCCGTCAGGCCTTCGACGCGGTTGTGTCCAATCCGCCGTATTTCCGCAAAAACGCAGCCATTCCGAGTTCATCGGAAGACCGCTACACAGCCAGACATGAAACCACAGCAGATATCGGTGACTTTGCACGTGCCGCGTCATACATGCTCGGCACAGGCTGCAGTTTATATCTGGTCCACAGGCCTGACAGACTTGCGGATATATTTACTGCACTCAGAGACGCAGGGCTTGAGCCGAAGGAGCTTCAGCTTGTAGTTCCGGCACCGGGTGAGGCAGCAAACATTGTTCTGATACATGCGGTCAAAGGGGCAGGACCCGAACTCAGGCTTCTTCCGGAGATAGCAGTCCATGGCCGGGATGGCGGATATACGGAGGAAATACTCAGAATATATGAGAGGCACTGAAAATGTACAACATATCAGCCGCATATTATATTATAATGTTAGATAACAGTTACATGCAGTTTGCCGCCTGACAGGTGGGGATGTATTGAGCAAAAGGAGAGAATTCATATGATTACTGTAGATGTGAAGGGCGTACTGATCGGCATTCTTCTGATCGCGCTGATTGTCCTGGTGGTATTCCTGATCGTAATGATCGCAAATGTTACCGACACCATCAAGAAAGCAAATGCTATTATCGATGGCGGCACAAACGCAGCCAAGGGAGCTAAGGACAAAGTTGATGATGTCAATGCCATGGTCAAGGAGAGAGCTTCGCAGGCAGTAGGCCTTGCGAATACAGGCGTCCAGATGGCAGGGAAACTGCTGGAGAAAGTACTTAAATAGCTACAGAGGAAAAGGAGAGTCAAAATGATATTTGCATTATCAGTTAATCAGATACTTGTGATCTGCCTGATCCTCGTGCTCATCGGATTTGTTGCAGTAATGGCTGTAATGGCCAAGCACGCTATCGAGCTTATCAAAAAAACCAAAGGCCTTGTAGGCGACGGGCAGCAAATGCTTGAAGACACCAAATCCAAGGTAGGTGAGGCTGAAAACAAGATTATCGGTGCAGCAACCAGAGTGGCAGAAGATACTTCACCGGCAGTCAAAGCGCTTGGTGCTACAGCAGGCGGACTTACAACTATCAATCTTGTCAGTATGGTCGGAAGAGGTCTCGTAAGACGCGGAGGTCTCTTTGCTGCAATGGCTGACAGAAGGGCCCGCAAAAAAACACGCAAGGAACTCAAGAAGTCCAAGAAGATGATCAAGAAGGTCAACAAGCAGACCAAAAAAGAGAGAAAAGCGCTCAAAAAGTCCAAGAAAATCAGCAGAAAAGCTGCAAAGGCAGAAATCAAAGCTGAAAGAAAGGCTGCAAAGAGAGCTGCCAGAAAAGGCAGAAAAACAGCTTGATCCTCTGAGAGCATCTTATTGAGATGACAAATCAGAATATAACTACAGGGAGATAATAAATGGCAAAAATACTTGTCAACAGCAGCGGCCCTCTTCATGGAGAGGTCGAGATCAGCGGCGCCAAGAATTCAGTTCTTCCGCTGCTTGCTGCTACTATTCTCACGGATCAGACATGCGTTATCGAAGGCGTGCCTGATCTTGTTGACGTTAATGTGATGAAGGAAATGCTGACCAACTACGGCTCTACTATCGATGACAGCGAGAAGGGCGTTATCAGGGCAGCAATGAAAGAAGTTACCTGCTGCGAAGGCAAAGCAGAACTCGTTCAGGAGATGAGGGCTTCAGTATTTACGATGGGGCCGATGCTGGCGCGCCACGGCAAAGTTATTATGCCAATGCCTGGCGGCTGCACGATAGGCAAGAGACCTATCGATCTGCATCTCAAGGGATTCAGGGCTCTCGGAGCAGATGTTTTTGAAGACAACGAAAACGACAGAGTAGTTGTAACTGTCGGAGAAAACGGTCTTGCCGGAGATGCTATCTACCTCGACTTTCCAAGTGTAGGCGCAACTGAAAACATCATGATGGCGGCTACCCTTGCAAAGGGAACAACAATAATCGAAAATGCTGCCAAAGAACCGGAAATCATCGATCTTGCCAACCTTCTCAACAAGATGGGCGCAAGGATCAAGTATGCCGGCACGGATATGATCAGAATCGAGGGAGTCAACAAGCTCTCCGGATGTATCCACGCTGTCATTCCTGACAGAATCGAAACCGGTACTTTTATGCTGGCTGCAGCTATCACAAGAGGGGACATTCTTATCAAGAATGCCCTGCCTGGGCACGTAAGACCTATTATAGCTAAGCTCAAAGAGTGCAATGTTGATGTACAGCTTCTGCCTGAGGGCATCTATGTGGATGCCAGAGACAGAGAGCTTGTAGCAACTGACATCAAGACACTTCCTTATCCGGGATTTCCGACTGACATTCAGTCGCCGTTTATGGCATTCCTGACTACGGTCAAGGGACAGAGTGTGGTCAGAGAAACAGTTTTCGAGAACAGATTCATGCATGTTGTCGAGCTTAACCGTATGGGTGCGGACATTTCAACTGAGAACAGAGAAGCGATAGTACCGGGAGGAAAGCAGCTCAGAGGCGCCAGAGTCAGAGCAACTGACCTGAGAGCCGGAGCAGCAATGGTTCTGGCCGGACTCGTCGCAAAGGGTACAACTGAGGTAAGTGAGATTTATCATATTGAGAGGGGTTATGAGGACTTCGTCGGAAAGTTCAAAGGTCTCGGCGCTGACATTATGAAGATTGAGCATGACTGATACGGTCAGTATGCTCATTAGTAATTAGCACAACCAGGGAGGTCGGATTATGCCTGATATTCAATTTCTGAAACTACTTGCAGAAAAGTACCCGAACCGCAGAGCGGCACGTACTGAAATAATCAATCTCAGAGCCATACTGGCTCTGCCCAAAGCAACAGAATTTTTTCTCAGTGATATCCACGGAGAATTCGATGCATTCCAGTATTTCGTCAGATCCGGATCCGGAATGATCAGAATGAGAATCTCAGAGGTTTTCGGAAATCTGCTTACAGAGGCTGAATGCGATGAGCTTGCAGCTCTGATATACAATCCGAAGGCTGAGATGAAGAGGCGTAAGAAAAACGAACCTGACTTCGACGCGTGGTGCAAGATTGCTATCAGAAGGCTCGTTGCTATCTGCCGTGTAGTTTCAAACAAATACACAAGATCCAAGGTCAAAAAACGTCTGCCTAAGGGATCATCATATATCATGGATGAACTTCTCTTTGCAGATGAAGTTCTTGACAGACACAAATACTATGATGAGATCATTGACACTCTCATCGAATACGGTGCTGCAGAGGAGTTCATAAGCGACCTGACTATGACAATCGCCAATCTGACCGTAGACAGACTCCATATCATCGGAGATATCTTCGACAGAGGCGCAAAGTCACATATGATCATGGACTACCTCATGGCAAACAAAGGCGTTGATATCCAGTGGGGTAATCACGATGTTCTGTGGATGGGCGCGGCGTGCGGCAACAGACCGTGCATTGCGACCATTATCCGTATCAATGTCAGATACAATAACTTCGATATGCTCGAGGTAGGCTACGGATTCAATCTGAGACCGCTTGCTTCTCTCGCAGAGAAGATTTACGGTGATGATCCGTGCGAATTCTTCAAGCCAAATCTGCTTGAAGTTAATAAGTACGATCCTATCCCGCCTGAACTGGCTGCCAAAATGCACAAGATGATCTCCATCATCCAGTTTAAGGTTGAAGGACAGGAGATACTCAAACATCCTGAATACAAACTCGACAAGAGAAATCTTCTGATGAATATAGATTTCGAGAAAGGAACAGTCTGCGTTGAAGGTAAGGAATATCCTATGAGAGATATGAACCTGCCGACAGTTGACCCTGCCGATCCTCTGAAACTGACCGAAGAAGAAGAAGAAGTAATGGTCGCGCTTGAATCCTCGATCATTAATTCTGAAAAGCTGCAGAGACATATAAACTACATGTTCGAAGTCGGCGCTCTGTATAAGGTACTGAACGGAAATCTGTTCTACCACGGGTGCATGCAGCTGAATGAGAACGGAACTTTCAAAACCGTTGAAATCGACGGCAGAAAATACAGAGGCGCGGCTTATATTCAGAAACTGGACGAGATGATCAGAGCTGCGAGATTCAGCCCTGAGAGAAAGAGAGCAGAAGCTGCTTCAATAATGTGGTTCCTGTGGCTCTCAGAAGATTCTCCTCTGTTCGGCAAGGATAAGATGACCACCTTCGAGAGGTATTTTATCGCCGACAAGTCTACACACAAAGAGAACAAAGTTCCTTATTACAGGCACCTTGACAGTGAGGAAATGGCTGACAAGATAATGAAAGACTTCGGTGTCAATCCGAGAATCGGCAGAATTCTCAACGGACACGTTCCGGTCAAACAGAGCAAAGGCGAGTCGCCAATCAAGGCCGGAGGAAAAATCTTCATTATCGACGGCGGTATTTCCAAGGCATATCACAAGACGACGGGAATTGCAGGCTACACTGCGATCCTGACATCAAAGCATATGTATCTGGCTGAGCATCAGCCTTATGAACCGCTTCGTGAAGACGGCACTCAGGTATTCCACAGACCGATTATGCATCTTGTTGATACAGTGCCTGAAAGAATCATGATCAGAGATACTGATACAGGAGCCGAGCTCCGTCAGCAGATCGACAATCTTGAAGCGCTCTTTGACGCGTTCAGCAGCGGTCTTATCAAGGAACAGTTCTAATATAATCTGCACAGACAGAGAAAGGCGGTATTAATCATGTTAGCTAAATTACTGGGAGCAGTACTGGTTGCGCTTTGCATCTGGTATATTCTCCTTCTGTACAAGAACAACAGAAACAGACTGTAATTTTTCACAGCTTATATTTGCAAAAGGGTGGACAACATGTATTACATGGATAACAGACTTATGGCTCTGGCTATAATTCCGGGACTGCTTATACTGATATATGTATACGGCAAGGACAAAGTAGAAAAAGAGCCGCTGCATCTTATCGCCAGACTGGTCCTTTTTGGCGGAGCATCCTGCATCATAGCAGGAACAGCCGAGGCTATTCTCTCACAGGTGCTTCCTCAGTATCCGAAGGGAACGATTCAGTTTGCACTTCAGACTTCATTCTGTCTTGCGGCGCTCTGTGAGGAGACTGTAAAATATCTGGCAATGAGAATCGGCACATGGAAGAGCAGCCATTTCAATTACCGTTTTGACGGTATTGTATATGGTGCCTCATCCGCTATAGGCTTCGCTGTATTTGAGAATATCCAGTACGTTGCGACATACGGCATCGCTACTGCTATTTCAAGAGCATTTCTGGCAGTACCGCTGCATGCGTTCTGCGGAGTATTCATGGGTGTGTTTTACTCATATACCAAAAAAGCTGCAATTCTCGGACAGAAGAGCAAACAGACAACTTTTACCATTCTGTCTCTGATCGTTCCTATGATCATTCACGGTATCTATGACACCTTTGCATTCATGGGAACAGAATTTTATACAACCCTGCTGCTGATATTCGTAGTGCTGCTGTACATCGCGGCAATCACTACCATCAGAAAGATGTCAGCGGCTGACCGGAATGCAGGGTTTTACCCTGAAGCCCGCTTTATTGAATACGATACTACACTGACAGACTGAGGACAGAAAAATGAAGAACAACATAATTAGAGAAAAACTCAGCGACGAACTTCTTTACCTGTACAATACCGGAAAACTGTATCATGCATACAGATCCTTCGGAGCACATCTTGTTGATGATGGCGCAGAATTCACTGTCTGGGTCCCTGGAGTCAGAAGCGTCAGAGTGACCGGAGATTTCAACGGATGGACTCCGGGAGATGATGCTGTGCTGGAAGAAATCGGCAAGACCGGAGTATACACCGGATTCATACCTAACGTATATGAGGGCAACAAGTATAAATTCGATATTGAGCTGGCAACCGGACAGCACATCCTTAAAGCAGACCCGTTTGCATTCGGCTCAGAACTCAGACCGGGAACAGCCTCCGTTGTCAGCGATATCTCGTATGAGTGGACTGATGCAGACTGGATCGCAGAAAGAGAAAAGAAAAACACCTTCAAAAGCCCGATGAACATCTACGAGGCACACCTCGGAGCATGGGTCAGGGAACCGGGAAGCGAAGAGTTTTACAGCTACCGCGAAATAGCAGACAAGATGATTCCTTACGTCAAGGATATGGGATACACCCATATCGAGCTGATGCCTGTAATGGAGCATCCGCTGGACGCATCATGGGGATATCAGGTAACAGGTTACTATTCACCGACAGCAAGATACGGTAAGCCTGCTGACTTCAAATATTTTGTAGACCGCTGTCACGCGGAAGGGATCGGAGTCATACTTGACTGGGTACCGGGACATTTCTGTCCTGATGAGCAGGGGCTTGCTAACTTCAACGGCGGGAAACTCTACGAAACAGAAATCCATCCAGACTGGGGAACATACAAGTTTGATTTCAGCAGAAATCAGGTAAGAAGCTTCCTTCTGTCCAATGCTATGTTCTGGGTTGATGAGTATCATGCTGACGGAATCCGTGTAGACGGTGTCAGCAGCATGCTTTATCTCAACTTCGGAATTTCCGACCGCTCCAAATTCAAGAAGAACAGAGAAGGCGGAGACGGAGACCTTGAAGCTATGTCATTCCTCAGGGAATTCAACTATATGATAGGCACTGCTTTCAGAGGTGTATTCACTGTTGCCGAAGAAAGCACTGCATGGCCTATGGTTACATGGCCGCCTGAAAACGGAGGCCTTGGCTTCCACTACAAGTGGAACATGGGCTGGATGAATGATACGCTCGAGTACATGAAGCAGGATTTCCCGTACAGAAGCTATCATCACAACAAACTGACATTCTCACTTACATACGCATACAGTGAGAACTTTATCCTGCCTCTCTCACATGATGAGGTAGTTCACGGCAAAGCTTCGCTTATCGGAAGAATGCCGGGAGACACATGGAGACAGTTTGCCGGAAGCCGTCTTCTGATGATGTATCAGATGACACATCCGGGCAAGAAATTAAGATTCATGGGCCATGAGATCGCTCAGTTTATCGAATGGCGTGAATACGAACAGCTGGAGTGGTTCCTCCTCGAATACGAGAACCACGAGAAGCACAAGAGATTTGTCAAAGAGCTGAACCAGGTTTATCTTGAGCACCCTGCACTGTGGTCACAGGATACAAGCTGGGACGGATTCAAATGGATAGATGCTGACAACAGAGAACAGAACATCTACAGCTATATAAGAACCGGTGAGGACGAACTGCTTGTAGTAGTACTGAACACCGGAGTCCAGGCCTTCGATGAGTTCACACTCGGTGTACCTGAGAAAGGCTTCTACAAAGAGATATTCAGTTCCGATGCGGCCAAATACGCAGGAAGCAACCGTGTCAACACAAGGCAGGTAAGAGCTAAGAAAAAACCAATGCACGGTATGCCTTACTCGATTACAATCAAACTGCCTGTCATCGGAGGCTGTATACTTCAGTTAAAAAGAAAAAAATAAAAATGAAGGGATAGAGAACATTTTATGATCAAATCAAAAGAAGGTTTCAAAAGAGAATTTACACGTATTGCAGAAGATCTGTACGGAATCCATGCTGAGAAGCTGAGTGAAAAGGATCAGTTCGAAGTACTCGTAAGACTTATCCAGCACGAGACAGCGCTCAGAAGAGAAGCATTCACAGATCCTTCAGCTCCTGCCGGCAAGAAGGTCTACTACTTCTCGATGGAGTTCCTGATCGGCAAGCTGATGGAGAACTATCTCATCAACCTCGGAATCAGGGACTACGCAGCTGAAGGTCTCAAGGAGCTCGGTTCCGATCTTGATAACGTATGTGCGGTTGAACCTGATCCGGGTCTCGGAAACGGCGGTCTCGGAAGACTTGCTGCATGCTTTATCGATTCTATGGCTGCCCTCGGAATCAGAGGAGACGGCATGGGACTCAGATATAAGTTCGGTCTGTTCAAGCAGAAAATCGAGAGCGGCTATCAGATTGAGCTCCCGGACGCATGGCTTGACGAAGGGTATTCATGGGAAAGAGAAAGATCTTTTGAGTCTGTCATCGTAAGATTCGGAGGCAGAGTTGAGAGAACTTATAATAACGGCGAGATGGAGTACAAGCATGTTGATTACTCCACAGTCAGAGCGGTACCTTACGATGTACCTGTACTTGGTTTTGGCGGAACCACTGTAAACACTCTCCATCTGTGGGATGCGCAGCCTGTACACGACACCATTGATATGGATGCTTTCAATGCCGGAAATTACAGCAAGGCAATGAAAGAAAGAAGTGAGATCGAGGCTATCACAAGTATCCTCTATCCTGATGACAGACAGGGTATCGGCAAGAAGCTCAGACTCAGACAGGAGTACTTCCTGGTTGCTGCCGGAATCGGCATGATCATCAGAGAGTATAAGACCAAATACGGCAAGAATGAGTGGGATAAGCTGCCTGAAAGAGTTCAGATTCACATCAACGATACTCACCCTACAATGTGCATCCCTGAACTCATGAGAGTTCTGATGGATGAAGAGGGTATTGAGTGGGATGACGCATGGAAGATCACCAAGGAAACAATTTCATTTACCAACCACACAGTTCTGCCTGAAGCGCTCGAAAAATGGAACATTTCTGAGTTCCAGCAACTGCTGCCGAGAATTTATATGATCATCGATGAGATCAACAGAAGATGGCAGGCATTCCTTCCGGCTGAAGACGACAATCATCATGTAATGTCCAGAGAGACTTCAGCTCTGTGGGACGGTCAGGTCAAGATGGCTAACCTTTCCGTAATCGGAAGCCACTCAGTCAACGGCGTATCTGCTCTGCATTCAGATATTCTGACCAAGACTGTATTCAGCGAGTTCTACAAACTGAATCCTGAAAAATTCAACAACAAGACAAACGGAATCAGCCACCGCAGATTCCTGATTCAGGCTAACCCGGCTCTGACCAGACTGATTAACGAAACAATCGGAACAAAATGGCAGAGTGACCTTGAGCAGATCAGCAAGCTTAACGCATACGCAAATGACAGCGCATTCCTTGACAAGCTTGCCGCAGCCAAGAGAGAGAACAAGCTGAGACTTGCTGATTACGTCAGAAAGAACATGGAAATTGAACTGGATCCGGATTCAGTATTCGATGTACAGGTCAAGAGACTCCACGCATACAAGAGACAGCTGCTCAACTGCTTCAAGATCCTCGATCTGTATAACAGACTCAAGGAAGACCCGAATCTGCCAATCAACAATTACACATTTGTATTTGCGGGCAAAGCGGCTCAGGGCTATGTATTTGCCAAGGAAGTAATCAAGTTCATCAACAGCATTGCAGATCTTGTAAACTCCGATCCTGAAGTAAGCAAGAAAATCAAAGTCGTATTCATTGAGAACTTCTGCGTCAGCAACGCTCAGCTCATATATCCTGCAGCTGACATCAGTGAGCAGATTTCTACTGCAGGCAAAGAGGCCAGCGGTACAGGCAACATGAAGTTCATGATGAATGGTGCTGTAACACTCGGCACTATGGATGGAGCCAATGTTGAGATCAATCAGCTCGTCGGGGATGATAACATGGGAATCTTCGGCTTCTCTTCAGATGAAGTTGAGAATTTCTACAGGCACGGCGGCTATTCCGCACAGAACTGCATCAACAGTGATCCGAGACTTGGCCGCATGACAGAGCAGCTTGTCAATGGATTCTTCAGCAAGTCCGACTACAATTTCTGGGGTATCCGTGATGCTCTCATCGGAGCTAACGATGAGTATTTCGTGCTCGGAGACTTTGACTCATATGTCAGAACATGGGAGAAACTGGATAAAATCTATTCAGACAAAGAGAAATGGCAGGCAATGTCACTGGCTAATATCGCCAACTCCTCATTCTTCTCCAGCGACAGAACAATCCGCGAGTACGCAGAAGACATCTGGAAAGCTCTTTAATCAGCGTTTTCACCAGATAATATGACGTTTTGTATGACGTTTTGTACTTTTTGCATACAAACTGCAAATATTTCCCCAAAAGACACTCTGAAGGGTTAATATTAGATAGAAATAGTTAACTTATTACTCTTTAATAGAACACAGGAGGCATCTGAACATGAAAAAGAAAAAATGCATTGCTATGCTGCTAGCCGGTGGACAGGGCAGCAGACTCGGAAGCCTGACTTCGAGCATTGCAAAGCCTGCGGTTTCTTTCGGAGGAAAGTACCGTATCATCGACTTCAGCCTTTCCAATTGTGTCAATTCAGGCATTGACACTGTAGGAATTCTGGTCCAGTATAAGCCGCTCATCCTCAACAAATACGTCGGAACCGGCGAATCATGGGATCTTGCCGTCTCTGACGGTGGAGTTCATATCCTGCCGCCTTATGCAGGAGAGACCGGTGGAGAATGGTATGAAGGTACAGCAGATGCTATCTACCACAACATAGACTTTATCGACCTGTACAGTCCTGACAATGTGCTGATTCTCTCCGGAGACCACATTTACAAAACTGACTACACCAAGATGCTTAAAGAGCATGAGGAGAGAAAAGCAGACCTGACAGTTTCCGTAATCGAGGTACCTATTGAAGAGGCCAGCAGATTCGGAATCATGACTGCTGATGAAGAGGGCAACATTGTAAAGTTTACTGAGAAGCCAAAAGAACCGGACAGCAATCTTGCTTCAATGGGTATTTACATCTTCTCATGGGCATCACTGAGAAAGGCTCTTCTCGAGGATCACGCAGATGCTGAATCAGAGCACGACTTCGGCAAGAATATCATTCCTAAGATGCTTGCAGAACAGAAAAAGCTCATCGTCTACAGATTCGAAGGATACTGGAGAGATGTAGGAACAGTAGACAGCTATTATGAAAGCCAGATGGACCTCATGGACGATGTAGAGAGCATCAATGTATTCACTAAGGATGCAAGAGTGTTCTCGAACTCCAACATATATCCGCCTCAATACATAGGACCTGATGCCAGCATTGGCAAAGCGCTTATCAGCAACGGCTGTACAGTATACGGTGCTGTAGACCACTCAATTCTGGGAAGCGGAGTAGTTATCGGAGAGGGATCTGTTATCAAGGATTCCATCATTCTTCCTAATGCCATCATCGGCAGAAACTGCACTGTCAACAAGGCTATCGTAAATGAGGGTGTTGTTGTCGACGACAGAACAGAAATCGGTGATCCTGACGGCAAGATCGTTGTATACGGCACATCAAAGCTGTCAGTATAGGAAAGGGAGGCACTTAAAATGAAGACAATTGGACTTATTTCCGCTAACTATCAGGGTGAGGGATTCGGAGAACTCACAGAAGAGAGAACTCTCGCATCACTTCCATATGGCGGCAGATACAGACTTATAGACTTTGCCCTTTCCAACATGGCCAACTCCGGTATTACAACCGTCGGCATCATTGCTCCGTATACATCCGGATCACTGATCGACCACATCGGTATCGGAAATCCATGGTCACTCGGACGTAAGAACGGCGGCATGTTCCTCATGCCTGGTTCCGTTTACGGCGTTCAGGCTAAGGGCAGCAGATTCCTTATCAGAGATCTCATCAAGAACATCAATTTCTTCGAGAGAGATGATGCAGACTATGTAATCCTTTCAAGCAGTACAGACGTATACAACATGGACTATGCACCACTGATCAAGTACCACAGTGAGTCAGAAAAGCCTATGACAGTTGTATACAAGAAGATTCCAAGAGGCGAAGACTATCAGGGATTCTTCCTTGAACTGGATGAGAGCGGCAAAGTTACTGAATTCAAGACTGAAACACAGGGCTGGGCTAACTATTTCATTGACTGCTGCATTGTAGACAGATCATTTATGCTGGAGTTCTTTAAATGGTTCGGAGCGCTGGAGTATAGAGACCTGTTTGATGTAGTCAGAGAACATCTCGACGTGTTCGATGTTGGCTCCTTCGAATTCAGAGGATATTTCGGAAGAGTAAGAAGCACTTCTGATCTGCTCAAGGTCAACCAGGATATGGCTGATTACGTAATCAGAAATGAAGTTTTCTGTAATCCGGAAAGAACAATCTACACAAAGACCCAGGATGAGGCGCCTGTATTCTATATGCCTGAGTCAGAAGTACGCAATTCAACCATCTCTGCAGGATGCACTATCGAAGGTAAAGTAGAGAACAGCATTATCTTCAGAAGTGTTAACATCGGCAAGGATGCAGTCATCAGAAACAGTGTTATCATGATGCACTGTGAGATCGGCGAAGGTGCAGTTCTTGACAACGTAATCTGCGATAAATACGTCAAAATCAACCCTGGCGTCAAGATCTTCGGATCAGGCGACAAGCCGATTATTATAGGCAAGGGCGCTGAGATTTAATAATTATTATACTAAACGAGAACTTAGTACAAAATACGGCTTCCTGCAGTTGCAGGAAGCCGCTTTTTTTGATTTAATATTAGCGTATTTCAGACGCTCATTCCCGACCACATGGTCAGAATGAGAAAACGTGATTCAGCTGTCACCAGCCAACGTCTGATTATAAAATAATATATAATGTGAGTATATATTTACAGAAATTAATACAATCCGCGCAAACAACAGAAGGAGAACTAATCATGGGAGAGAAGAAAAAAGTATTATTCGCAGCATTTGAAGCTACTCCGTTTATCAAGACCGGGGGACTTGGTGATGTAGCCGGATCGCTTCCAGCATATATCAAAAACGACGACTATGACGCAAGGGTAATTCTCCCGCTTCTCAGCTCCATTCCATGGGAGTACAAAGAGAAAATGAAATTTGTTGAAAACTATGAAGTAAGACTCGGCTGGAGAAGTCTGTACTGCGGACTCTTCACCCTAAGAAAAGGCGGGGTTACATACTATTTCCTCGACAATGAGTATTACTTCGGCAGATCAAGTGTGTACGGTGAGTTCGACGACGGAGAGAGAGTTGCATTCTTCTCAGTCGCAGTTCTTGAAACAATCAGACACATTGCCAAAAACTTTGCACCGGATATTCTTCACACAAATGACTGGCATACAGCTCTCATACCGGTTTATCTCAGAGAGCTTTACAGAGGCGAGGAACTGTATGACCGCATCAAGACAGTATTTACAATTCACAACCTCAAATTCCAGGGACAGTACAGCAGAACGATGACAGGAGACGTTCTCGGTCTTACAGGCACACCTGCTGACGGACAGATGATCCACGATGATGCTGTTAATTTCCTGCAGGGTGCTGTAATCTATTCAGACGCAGTTACAACAGTCAGCCCGACTTATGCTGATGAGATCTGCACAGTAAAGTATGGCGAAGGACTTGAAGGACTCTTTACATCCAGAAAATACAAACTGTCCGGAATCATCAACGGCATCGACAAGAAGAACTATGACCCTGCAAGTGACCCGGCAATCCCTGTTCACTTTGACAGAGATCACCTCGATCAGAAGACAGAAGCAAAGCTTGCTCTCCAGAGAGAACTCGGACTCAGAGAAGATCCTGATGTGCCACTCTTCGCAATGGTCAGCAGACTGACACAGCAGAAAGGTGCAAATCTGATCGCAGAACTCCTTCCTGAATTCCGCGAGAGATACATGCAGGTAGCTGTACTCGGAACAGGTGACTTCGGATTTGAAAATGCGATCGGAGAATTTGCATATTATAATCCTGAAAACTTTGCGGCAAGAATTACTTTCGATGAGAAACTCTCAAGAAGATTCTATGCCGGCGCAGATGTTTTCCTGATGCCTTCTGAATTTGAGCCATGCGGACTTGCACAGATGATCTCGATGAGATACGGAACACTTCCGCTGGTAAGAGAAACAGGCGGACTTAAGGATACAGTTGCAGGCTATTGGGACGCAGGCGAGAATGCAAACGGATTCTCATTCAAGGACTTCGATGTCAACGGTCTCAGAACAACAGTAGACCTTGCACTCAATCTGTGGTTCGAACACCACGATATATGGGAAAAGCTGCAGCAGAACGCATTTGATACAAACTTCGGATGGGAAGAATCTGCAGTCAAGTACAGAGAACTGTACGATAACCTGCTGGGATGGTAATTCCGGCAGAAGGGGGACTATAATACTTAATGACGATAATTCACAATTCAAGAAATACAAACTACCGCAAGCCTTATGGTGCAGCAAAGACAGGCAGCAGTATACACTTGAGTATTGATGCTGTGGACTTTGCACCGGAAAATGTCACACTGCTGGTATGGCAGGGCGAACAACAGACTCCGGAATACATTACAATGCATCAGACATCCTGTATAGAGGAAACGCATGGCGGTACATACTCTGCAGACATAACGGCACCCGATGAAGGGTGCCTTCTGTGGTATATTTTCGCTTTTGAGATGACCGATGATTATGATGAACGAAGCATCATCTGGTACGGCAACAACCCTGAAATGACAGGCGGAGAGGGATGCCTGTATGATGATCAGGCTTTATCTGAGCATGACGTTCCGGCATTCCAGATCACCGTATTTAAGGAATCCTCTGTTCCTGAATGGTATAAGAACGGCATTGTCTATCAGATTTTTCCCGGCAGATTCTCAAGAGATGAGGACTGGCGCAGCAGATGTGAGCAGGCGATAAACCGCGTAAACGGCAGACGTCATGACACTAAGCGCATTATCCAGGAAGACTGGAACAAAGCAGCCTATTACATAAGAGATCATGAAGGCAAAGTATCGGGATGGCCCGTTTACGGCGGCAGCCTTAAGGGAATAGAAGAGAAACTCGACTATCTGAAATCTCTCGGAGTTACTGCAATCTATCTTAATCCTGTATTCGAGTCAGCATCGACGCACCACTACGATACCGCTGACTACATGAATATAGATCCTACACTCGGAACCAACGAGGATTTCAGACATCTGGCAGCTGAGGCGAAGAGCCGCGGGATTCATCTGATTCTTGACGGTGTGTTCAGCCACACAGGTGCAGACAGCATCTATTTCAATATGTACGGCAACTACGAGTCTCAGGGAGAGACTCTTCCGCACGATGCAAAAGGTGCCTGGGAAGATGAGGACTCACCATACAGGCAGTGGTACAAGTTTGACGATAATGAAGAGTGCGGTTACAGCTCCTGGTGGGGAGTTACCGATCTGCCTGAAGTAGATGAGACCAACGAAGACTATCAGAAGTTCATCCTGGGCGAAGACGGTGTAATAGGACACTGGATGAAGATGGGAGCATCGGGATGGAGACTTGATGTAGCTGACGAGCTGCCTGACTCATTCATCGCAGAGACCAGGAAGAGAATCAGGGAATGCAATCCTGACGGACTTCTGATCGGAGAAGTCTGGGAAGACGCCAGCAACAAGATAAGTTATGGCGAATGCAGAAAATATTTCATGGGAGACGAACTTGACGGTACCATGAATTATCCTCTGAGAGACATCCTTCTCGACTATATCAACTACACAGTCGGATCAGCCTATGCAGGCGAAAGGCTGATGAGTCTCAGCGAGAACTACCCAAGAGAAAACTTCTACGGAGCACTTAATCTGATCGGCAGCCATGACAGAGAGAGAATCATTACTGCAATGGCAGCAGAGGAGGATTACAAATCAGCTGTAAGCAAAGTGAGAGTGCTTTCGACTATTCAGTACACAGTTCCGGGCGTGCCATGCATCTACTACGGCGATGAAGCAGGCCTGATGGGAGGCCGCGATCCTCAGAACAGAAGCGGTTTCCCTTGGGGATATGAAAATCTTGATCTGGGATACCATTACAGAATGCTCGGTCTGATATATGATGAGCATCCTGTTCTGAAGGACGGTGAATTTGAGATGCTGTCCGGAAGGGACGGCATCAATGATGATATCTTCGCGTTTGTAAGATACTATGCGGATGCCGGCATTCACGGAGAGAAGATACTGGTACTGGCTAACAGAAGTTACGGCAAGGCTGAGGTAGATCTCACAGGATTTGAAGAAGCAAAATGCGGTTACGCACTTGAACTGCTCAAATCCAGGGAACTCAAGCCTGACATGAACGGTTCGCTTGGCAGAATCATAATGGATCCGCTGTCAGTTAAAGTCATATGTCTCATGGACAAGGCTCCTGAGAAGGAAGACATGGGCCGTAAGGCGGGTGTGATCTGCCACATCAGCACCCTCGGAAAGGGCGTTCTCGGCGCTCCGGCTAAGAAATTTGCAGACTATATTGCAAGTGCAGGCATGAAGATATGGCAGGTGCTCCCGCTCAATCCTACCGGACTCGGCGGATCACCGTATTCCAGCTATGCTGCTTTTGCCGGATATCCTGAGATGATAAACAGAGATGAGCTGCCTGATCTCAGCGGATATGAGCAGTTCTGCAATGATAACAGAAAATGGCTCAGCGAATATGTCGCTTTCGCGGTACTGCGCAAAATGTACGAAGGCAAGCCTTGGTATGAGTGGCCTGACCAATATAAATTCGGCGAACCTGAGAAGCTCCTCGAAGAAATCTCCGCAGATCATGCAGAAGAGATAGAGAGACTTACACGGGATCAGTATTATTTCAGCTGTCAGTGGAATGAACTGAAGGATTATGCAAACAGTCTCGGCATAAGTATGATGGGTGATCTGCCAATGTATATGGCATCTGACAGCGCTGATGTCTGGGGCTCCAAGGATGACTTTGGCCTTGACGAGAACGGCAGGCAGAAAGTGCACGCCGGAGTACCGCCGGATGCTTTCAGTGAAGACGGTCAGGACTGGGGAAATCCTCTCTACAACTGGGAGACAATGAAAGCGGGCGGCTATGAATGGTGGCTCAGAAGACTCAGACAGTGTGCTGAGAGGTTCGACATACTGAGAATTGACCATTTCAGAGGATTCTCCGAATACTATGCAATACCTGAAGGCGGCAAGCCTAAGGCAGGAACCTGGCAGCACAGCGCGGGCATCTGTTTCTTCAGAGCAGTCAGGAAAATGCTTGCTGAAGAAAACCTCGGCATGAAGCTTCTGGCAGAGGACCTCGGATTCCTTGATGACGGAGTCCTCAACCTCCTCAAGCTGACAGGACTGCCGGGAATGGATATCTGGCAGTTTACAGCTAACGAGATGATGGCAATGGAGCCGGAGAAAGCCGCTCACAGAGCTTTCTACACAGGGACTCATGATAACAATACGCTCATGGGATTCCTGCTTGGCGATGCTGAGAAGAACACTTCAGATTCAGCTTTGGATGCGAAGAGAACCGAAGCGGAGACAGAGGCCCTTAGTATCATAAGAAAAATCTATGAAAGCCCGGCGGCAATGGCTATGGTTCAGCTTCAGGATATGTTTATGCTCGGAAGTGAGACCAGAATCAATGTCCCAGGCATTGCTGAGGGAAACTGGTCCTGGCATACACCTGCTGATTCAGTTGAAGAGTCATTCGATGATGCTGCAGAACGCGCTGCATGGTTCAGAGCGCTCGCAGAGCAGACCGGCAGAGCCTGAAACGGAAGCTGTTTTCAGGAAAGCGGTTAATAACGCAAAACAAAACCAAAATGAAGGGCGGAGACAATAATGTTCAGAAAAATGAGAAGAAGCCCGCAGGCTTTATCAAGAGAAGAGATTATTGAGGTTCTTAAGAAAGAGACAAGAGGCGTTCTTTCTGTGCAGGGTGACGACGGATATCCATATGGCATTCCGATCAATCACTATTATGACGAAGAAACAGACAAACTTTACTTCCACGGTGCCAATTTTGGTCACAGAGTAGATGCCATAAAGAGAGATCCGAAGGTATCATACTGTGTATTCGGCCAGGATTATCAGAAAGAGGGCGACTGGGCTAAGTACGTCAAGAGCGTTATCGTGTTCGGCAAAGCAGAGCTGATTGAAGATATTGATGAGATAATCAAGTGGAGCGTCAGGCTTTGCAGCAAATTCCCCTGCACTGAGGAATACGTCCGGACCGAAGTTGAAAAAGATGCCGGCAGAACGCTTTGCTTCTCGATTACGATAGAAGACATTAACGGCAAACTCGTACACGAAGCATAATATTTCATGCAATAATACAAACGGGCAGAGATAAGCATCATCTCTGCCCGTTAATTATGTCTGTGAATACAGAAGGGGAGGCTATTTGTCCAGTTCTCCGCGGAGATTAGTTTCCATAAGCTCGCGTACCTGATCATGATTAAGATCCTGACTGAGGAGATACTGCAGCTTTGCTACCGCTGCCTCAGTTGTCATGTTGAAACCGCTTACAGCACCGGCATCGACAAGTGCTGAACCGGCTTCATACGTTCCGAGTCTGACAGAGCCCTGAGGGCACTGAGTGCAGACCACTACGACAGCACCGATTTTGGCAGCCTCTTCGATCAGATTCGACAGCGTTTCATCGTAGTTAGGGATGTTGCCTGATCCGAAAGTCTCGAGAATCAGTCCCTGCAGATCATCATGAACAATCGGTGTAAACAGATCGAACTGAATTCCCGGGAACACTTTGACGACTCCCAGTCTTGTATTCTTAAGTCTGCGTACCGTCATCCTGCTGTCCGGATCAACTTCCAGAAATGCTTTCTCACGGTATTCAATTGAGATACCGGCTTTGGCAAGTTCTGTGTAATTAGGCGATGTGAAAGCGATAAGCCCATCAGACGAGAACTTCATTGCACGATTGCCTCTCAGAAGCACATTGCAGAAATACAGACAAACTTCGCGGACTTTGCCTTCTGCTGCAATCATTACGGAAGTGATCAGATTGTCTTTGCCGTCACTTCTGAGTTCACAAAGAGGTATCTGAGATCCGGTAAAGATTACAGGCTTGCCAAGACCTTCGAGCATGAAAGAAAGTGCGGAAGCACTGTAAGCCATTGTATCTGTGCCGTGCAGTACGACAAATCCGTCATAGTCATCATATCTCGACTCGATCTCACCCGCAATCTGGTTCCACTGCTCATAGGTGATATTTGAAGAATCAAGAAGAGGATTGAATTCCACCAGGTCCCATTCAGGCATTTTCGGTGAAGACAAATCCCTTATTGCAGCAAGTTCCGCGACAAATGTCCCCGGTGCAGGAGCAAAGCCGTTCTCCGTGCGCACCATACCTATTGTCCCCCCGGTATATAGAATGCATACTTTTTTTCTGCTCATATAATCCTCCGAATCAATTAGTGATTTTTATAACATAACTATCATAACTCCAGACGATTGACATTTCAACTTGCAGAGAGCCGTCATTTCATATTGTGCCAATGACACTTAACGATGCAGTTGTGTAACAAATATCCGGAAAGAGGAACATAAGTGAATTGAGTGTAATGCATTAAAATGTTAGAATAGTGCTTGGATAAAAAGGAGACCGTACAATTATGCTGTTTTGCTAACTGAGAGGCTCCAGTGAAAGGGGAAATATCTAATGCTTGAAAGAGAACCAAGAATTATCAAGGTCAAGGAAAGCATCCTCGAGGATAACGACGCTGATGCAGATAAGCTGCGCGGCGAACTTCTGGATGAGAAGACCTTTTATCTTAATGTCATGTCATCACCCGGATCGGGCAAAACATCGAGTATACTCCAGCTGATCAGCAGACTCAGAGATGAATTCAGGATCGGCGTACTCGAAGCAGATATTGACGGTGATGTCGATACCAGGACGATGCTGAATGCAGGTGTCGCTTCGGTTCAGATCCATACAGGCGGAATGTGCCATCTGGATGCAGACATGTCCAGACAAAGTCTGAAAGAAATCGGCTCCCAGGATCTCGACCTGGTCATCCTTGAGAATGTCGGCAATCTTGTATGTCCTGCGGAGTTCGATACAGGAGCGGTCAAGGATCTCGTCATCCTCTCAGTACCTGAAGGCGACGACAAGCCTCTCAAGTATCCTCTGATGTTTACCAAGGCTGATGTGGTTCTTGTGAACAAGATCGATGCGCTTGAGGCATTCGACTTCGATATGGACAGATTCACAGAGAATGTCAGACTGAGAAATGCTGATGCAGATGTCATCGCTGTTTCCGCAGAGACCGGCGAAGGCTTTGACGAGGCGGCAGCATGGATCAGAAATGCAGCCAATGAATTCCTGGGAGGTGCAAAATGAGCCCTGTAAGAGTAATAGATGTAAACATGGGCGTGTTCGAGATGAACGACCGCATTGCAAATGAAGTCAGAGCACGCAATAAGGCCAACGGAACATTCATGGTCAATCTGATGGCATCTCCGGGCGCGGGAAAGACCACAACACTCCTCCGTACTATCGCAGACCTCAGAGATGAGTATAAGATCGGAGTTATGGAAGCAGACATAGACGCTTCTGTAGATGCTGAGAAGATGGCAGAGGCAGGAGTGCGTTCGATACAGATCCATACGGGCGGAGAGTGCGCTATGGATGCGTCAATGACACAGCAGGCGCTTGATGAATTTGAGACATCAGACCTGGATCTTCTGTTCATGGAGAATGTAGGCAATCTCGTATGCACTGCTGAGCAGGATACAGGAGCTACTGTCAACGTTGAGATACTGTCACTTCCTGAAGGAGATGACAAGCCGCTCAAGTACCCTCTTATGTTCACGGTATGTCAGGCCGTCATAGTCAACAAGACAGATACACGCAAGTTCTTCAGATTTGATGACGCAGCATTCATCGAGCGCGTTCACAATCTGAATCCTAAAGCAGAAATATTCTTCCTTTCATCGAAGACCGGCGAAGGCTTCGACGCATGGACAGGATGGCTGAGAGATCAGATCTCAGCTTACAAATCAAACTGATACAAATATCCCTCATATATAATCAGATATATGAAAAACACCGAATGATAAACGACTTAAAGACCGGTTTTCCGGTCTTTTTCGTTGTGTTTTGTGAAAAATACCAAATTAATATCCGACAAACGTTGACAATATTTACTATTAATAATAAAATGCCACTAATTGAGATAGAGGACGCGTCCAGTCATCAGTAGTGATCCCGTTCATCAGTGCAGTGCAGGGTGACTCGAAAGGGGCTGACGCCGAAGTGAAGGCGGGCTGCACCACCGGCTGATCTGGGCGGACGTAATAAGATACGGCCGACTGTCGCGATTACGCGGAGCGCTATCCATGATACATAATCAGAGTTTTATTGTTTTGATTTGTCATGAGCAGCTGATCCGTGTCAGCTGCTTTTTTAATTTCAAAGCAGAACGGCCTCTGACGTATCTTACAGGTAGCCTCATCTCATTCTTGGAGTTCACCATTCAAAATGAGGAGGTAACAAACAATGGCAAGAACACAGACTATCTTTGAAGGAGTTGCAACAGCTCTCATCACTCCGATGACAGAGGACGGAGTTAACTTTGATCAGTTCGGCGAACTTATCGACTGGCAGATTGAGCAGGGTATCGATGCACTTGTAATCGCCGGAACAACAGGCGAGGGCTCGACACTTACAGATGAAGAGCACAAAGCATGCATCAGCTTTGCCGTAAACAGATCAAACGGAAGAGTTCCTATCATCGCAGGAACCGGATCAAACCACACAGAGTACGGAAAGCAGCTCACCAAGTACGCAAGCGATGCAGGCGCTGATGCATGTCTGATTGTAACTTCATACTACAACAAGGCGACTCAGAACGGACTGGTCAAGCTCTTCAGCGAGTATGCCAGCGTAAGTGATGTTCCTATCATCGCATACAATGTTCCTTCAAGGACAGGACTTAATATAGAGCCTTCGACATATGTCAAACTTGCTGAAATCGACGGCGTAGCAGCAATCAAAGAAGCAAACGGAAACATCTCCAAGATCGTCGATACATTCGCGCTTGTAGGAGACCGGCTCGACGTATACTCAGGCAACGACGATCAGATCGTTCCTTTCCTCTCGATGGGCGGCAAAGGCGTAATTTCCGTACTCTCCAATGTCATTCCTAAGGAGACAAGAGAAATCTGCACCAAGTTCTGGGAAGGCGATGTTGCAGGCGCAGCAGCTCTGCAGTGCAAATACAATGAGCTCGTCAAGGCTCTCTTCTGCGAGGTCAACCCTATCCCTGTCAAGGAAGCTCTCGCAATGATGGGATGGTGCGATCCGATTATCAGATCACCGCTGTACCGCATGGAGGAAGCTAACCTTCAGAGACTCCGCAAGGCAATGCTTGATCTCGGAATTATTGAAGATTAAAGAATTCAGAAAATGTGGTACTATTCACTGAATGTATGAAAATGCATTTAAGATTAGTATTTTACAGACTCAAGTATAATTATTAGCCTTAACGGAGGTAGTTTCACATATGAAAGTAATTGTTAATGGTATTGACGGAGCAATGGGATCAATTCTCGCCCGTACAATTGCGCAGACCGACGATATGGAAGTGATTGCCGGTGTCACACCTACCGGTGCTGACGGAGCATATCTGACAATGGATGCATATCAGGGTCCGGCTGACATGGTCATAGATTTTTCGCATCACAGTGTAACTGCAGAACTTATGGACTACTGTGTATCCAGAGGACTGCCCGTAGTTGTCTGTACGACAGGTCAGACCGATGAGGAGATGGAATATATTGGCAAAGCGGCAGAGAGCATTCCTGTGTTCAAGTCTGCCAACATGTCGGTAGGAGTTGCGCTCGTAGCAAAAGTTGTCAAAGAAGTTGCTGCTAAATTCGGCGCCTGCGATATCGAGATCGTGGAGACTCACCACAACAGGAAGGTTGACGCGCCGAGCGGAACTGCTATAATGCTTGCAGATGCTGTCCGCGAAGCAAGGCCTGAACTTCACTACAATCTCGGAAGAGCCGGAATTGCAAAGCGCGAGCCTGATGAAATCGGTATCAGTGCTGTCAGAATGGGGAATATTGTCGGCACACATGAGGTCATGTTCGGGACTAACACACAGACCATTACCGTAACGCACCAGGCACACGACAGAGCTTTGTTCGCAGACGGCGCAGTTGCGGCAGCAAGATTCCTCGCAGGAAAGCCTGCAGGGATGTACAACATGGATGATCTCCTGGCGGACTAGACAACTGACAATGGTTTGGGGGAACCGCAGCAGTTGTCCTGTCAGAACAGGAAGATAGGGGCTGGAGATTAGGATAAGGAGAAATAATATGATCAGAGTAGGAATAGCAGGATACGGAAATATAGGAAGAGGAGTAGAGGCTGCAGTTACTCAGGCTCAGGATATGGAGCTGGCAGCCGTATTTACAAGAAGAGATCCTTCATCAGTTCAGACTGTTACAGGAGCGCCTGTACTGGCTTATGATCAGATGGACAGTATGAAAGATGATATCGATGTAGTTGTTATCTGCGGCGGAAGCGCTACAGACCTGCCGTGGATGACACCTGAGCTTGTATCGAAATTCAACGTTATCGACAGTTTTGACAACCACAACCACATTCCTGAGCACTTTGCCAAGGTTGACGCAGCAGCTTCAGCTTCGGGCAAGGTAGGCATCATCTCATGCGGCTGGGATCCGGGATATTTCTCACTTGCCAGAATTCTGGCAGATTCAGCGCTTCCTGAAGGTGACAGCTACACATTCTGGGGTCGTGGTGTCAGCCAGGGCCATTCGGATGCCATCAGAAGAATCGAAGGTGTTAAGGATGCAAGACAGTACACCGTTCCGGTTGAAGCAGCACTGCAGAGTGTCAGAAATAATGAGCACCCTGAGTTCACTGCCCGTCAGATGCATCTGAGAGAGTGCTGGGTAGTAGCTGAAGAGGGGGCAGACAAGGCTGCAATTGAAGAAGCAATCAAGACAATGCCTGACTACTTTGAGCCTTATGACACTACTGTTACATTCATCAGCCAGGAAGAACTTGAGAGAGACCACAGCGGCCTGCCGCATGGCGGAAGTGTTATCAGAAGCGGCCGTACAGGACTTGACAGAGAATTTGACAACACTGTTGAATTCACACTGAACCTCGACTCAAATCCGTTCTTCACAGGCAGCATTCTCGCAGCAGCAGCCCGCGCTGCATTCAGAATGAATCAGGAAGGCCAGAGCGGAGCGAAGACACTCTTCGACGTGCCGCCTGCATACCTCTCACATCACACAAGAGAGGAACTGCTCGCGCACATGCTGTAAACCTTGCCAACACAAATATTTCCGGCATAACTTTGCCGGCTGAACTCAAACAGAAAAGGACATAAATATGCTCTACAGCAATCTCAAAGTTAATCAGGAAGGTCATCTGACGATAGGCGGCATCGATGCGGTATCGCTGGCCGCTGAGTACGGAACACCTCTGTATGTTCTGGATGAGGATGTTATCCGCAATAATTGCAGGACGTACGTCAATGCCATGCATGAATGCTTCGGACCGGCGTCTTCTCCGCTATTTGCGAGCAAAGCCCTGTGCTTCAAGGGTATTTATCCGGTTGTTCAGGAAGAAGGCCTTTGCGTTGATGTTGTATCTCCGGGCGAGATTTACACAGCGCTGGCTGCAGGTTTTCCGGCTGAGAAAATGTTCTTCCACGGGACGAACAAGACAGACGCTGATATCGAATACGGTGTCAGTAAAGGTATCGGATATTTCGTTGTTGATAATCTGAATGAACTTGCAGTCCTGGATATGGCTGCGAATGAGGCAGGCATCAAGCAGAAGGTGCTCCTGAGACTTACCTGCGGGCTTGATCCTCACACTCTTGAGGCAATCAATACGGGCAAAGTCGATTCGCAGTTCGGTGTTCCTATTGACACCGGTCAGGCGGATGAATTCGTGCGCGAAGCTCTCAGCTGTGATCATATAGAAGTTGCCGGTTTTCACAGCCATGTCGGATCGCAGATTTTTGAGAGCGATTCATTCAACCGTCAGGTCGAGATTCTGACTGAATTCGCGGCAGAGATGAAATATGCTCACGGGCTTAATGTCAGAGTGCTTAATATCGGCGGCGGATTCGGTGTCAGGTATACTGAAAAAGATCCGGAAATTGACATAGCTGCAAGAATCAGGGAGGTCGCTGACCATCTTAATGCCGCTTGTGAGAAATACGGTGTTTCATTTGAGGCTGTATATATGGAGCCCGGACGCAGCATAATTGCTGACGCCGGAGTTACACTGTATCAGACCGGAGGCTGCAAAGAGGTAAAAGGCTACCGCAATTACGTGACAGTAGACGGCGGTATGACAGATAATCCGAGATATGCTCTCTACAAATCAGAATATACAGTTCTTAATGCAAGCAGGGCGGATCAGCCGGCTGATTACGAATGCACAATAGCAGGCAGATGCTGTGAAAGCGGTGACCGTATAGCCGAATATATCATGATCGCGAAGCCTGAGAGAGGTGACATCATAGCAGTCCTGACCACAGGAGCATATAACTACTCAATGGCATCCAACTACAACAGAGTGCCAAGACCTGCCATGGTTATGATATCAGGCGGAAAATCCAGACTTGTTGTCAGGAGGGAGTCGTTCGAAGACATGATGAGAAATGAGCTGTAGTCAAACAAAACAAGGCGGCGAAAAGCCGCCTTTTGTCATGTCCGGAATCAGCTGCCGGCGTGACTGAATACTGCGAACAAAGAAGAGAGGAAGGGAATCATTTGCTGCTCAAAGTAAAAGGGCGAAGATTCCTGCTGACTTCAATGAATTCAGCGATTGCCATCGAGAGCATCCTGTGCTTTCGGGTATAGTAGCAGACATCGCGGGTGAAGTCGCTGTGATTGATCTGATAATAGAACATATGGCTGCTCCAGCCCGGAGTATGCCTGACAATTGTGTCACTGACTACAGTGATCCCGAGCCCGGAAGCTGCCATGCCGAAGGCGCTTGAAAGCTGGTTGAGTTCATACAGAGGCTTGACTGACAATCCGTAATCCTTGAACACTTTGTCACAGCGTACACGTGTATCAAAACCATCCTGCAGCAGTATGAACGGCTGATCTTTCAGGCGCCGGAAGTCATCCAGATAAGGGCGGTCCTGCATGGTGTGCCGGCTGGCTGTAATATCTTCATAGGTATATGCATATCTGCTCAGTCTGTCGTTGACAGAGAACTGTTTCGGAACAGCCAGAAGCATGAATTCTGTACCCAGATAATGACTCATCAGCTGATCCTCTTCATGAGGCAGATTGTCAATAGCTATGTCGAGCTCTCCGCTCAGAAGCATATTAATGAGTGTCGGGGTATCATGATCGTACAGTTCAATATGGATTGACGGATGCATTGCGGAATACTCGTTAAGAATCCCGGGAATGATATTTGACATGTACAGAGAAGTCCCGCCCAGCGATATTTTGCCTACCTCGATACCTTTGATGTCATTGACATAATTCAGGAAATCCTCTTCAATCATGGACACATTGGCGCAGCACTCAAGATACTTCTCGCCAATCTGAGTCAGGCGGACAGGGCTGGTGCTCCTGTCAAAAAGCCGCGCGCCGATCTCCTTTTCTATATTTGATACCATAACACTCAATGATGGCTGAGCAATATGAAGAGATCTGGCGGCTTTGGAAAAACCGCCTTCTCTGTATATTGCGGATACTATCTCTCGCTTGCTGAATAAATCCATAATGCCACCTCACTGTATACATATAAGTGCAATCGTATAAGTTTTATTATATTATTCATATTTGATTATACTTTATATATGCGATACAATTATGTCAACCTTTTAATGCAGTACAATACTTTAATGCAAGGAGGGTAGCATGCAAGTAATACCTAGTGATGAAAGAACAACTGCTATTTCCAAGATTATTGAAATCCTGGACCCGGGCAGTTTCATGGAAGTGGGGGAGCACGTATCGGCAAGATATACTGAGTTCTACCATCCGGAATCCGTTGTGGAATCTGATGGCGTAGTTACCGGTTATGGCACTGTCGAAGGCAACCTCGTTTTTATTTTTGCGCAGGATAATGAAGTAATGGGCGGGACTTTCGGTGAGCAGCACGGCAGAAAGATAGTAGATCTGTACGAGCACGCCATCAAGGCAAAAGCCCCGATTATCGGACTCCTGGACTGCGCAGGATTCCGTATTGAAGAAGGAATGGACGGACTTTACCAGTTTGCCAAGCTTTACAAGAGACAGGCAGAAGCCTCTGAAAAGATTCCGCAGATCATGGCAGTCATCGGCCAGTGTGGCGGAGGCATGTCGATCTCGGCCGAGCTCGCAGACTTTGTCTTCCTCGAGAAGGGCAAGGGCAGTATTTTCGTTAACCCGCAGGGTGTCGTAGCGAATGCTATCGGAAACAACCCGTACATCGTAGCTAACGATGACGGAACATACGAATGGGAGGACATCGTAGAGAGAATCAGAAGACTTATAAGAATCCTTCCTGCAAGTACTGATTTTGCACCTTATATCAAGGATATCAGCGATGAGGAGCTCAACAGAGTATGTCCTGACCTCAGGTACAAGCTCGGCGATGCAAGAGCTATTCTGGATGATATCTCTGACAATCACCGCGTAGTTGAGACTGCGATTGACAGAGGCGAGGACATGATCACCGGATTCATAAGAATTGCAGGCCAGATCATCGGAGTTGCCGCCTGCAACGCTGTAAAAGGTGAAAAGAGAATCACTGCAGCGGGATGTGACAAAGCTGCAAGGCTCATCAACTTCTGCAACAAGTTCAATATCCCTATTCTGACAATCACGGACACAGAAGGCTATGACACCACATCAGAAAGTGAGAAATTCATGCCTAGTGCTGCCGGAAGAATGATCAAGGCTCTCATTAATGCCAAAGTTCCTAAAATCAATCTGATTACCGGCACTATCGTCGGAAGTGCGTACTCTATGCTGAATTCCAAAGGTCTCGGCGCAGATTACGTATTCATGTGGGATAGCGCAGATATAAGCATGGTAGATCCGCGCCAGGCGACAGAAGTCATTTTCGGCAGATGGACACCGGAACTCGAGCAGCAGTTCCGTGACTCGCAGACCAACGCTCTCGCACTTGCAAGACATGGTTTTGCAGACAAAGTCATTGCTCCTGAAGACTCCAGAAAGTACCTCATAGGAGCTCTTCAGACGTTTATTAACAGCAGGTAGGTGATCATATGAGTTTCGGAGAAATCGCAAGAATTGCGCTGACCGATACAGTGCTGGGAATGGGGACGGTTTTTGCAATACTGATCTTTATTTCCTTATGCATCTGGATCATGGGTCTGCTGTGCAGGGAAAAGCCTGTGGCAGCCGCTGCAGCAGAAACTGCAGTACCTGAAAAGGACGAAGGAATTTCGCCTGAGACAATAGCCGTAATAACGGCGGCAATCCACCAGTATATCAAGGATCAGAATGCCGGAAGCGGCAATGAAGAAGAATACATCGTCAGGAATGTACGGAGGGCAACATGGAGACATACATCATAAGAGTAAACGGAACAGAATACGAAGTAGAAGTAGAAAAGAAGGGCAGCGGTTCTGCATCGGCACAGCCTGCGGCAAAACCTGCATCATCACAGCCTGCAGCACCTAAAGCGGCTGCACCTGCAGGAGGAGCTCCTGTTGTCTGCGGAACATCCGGAAAAGTCTTCAAGGTTGCTGTCAAGGAAGGCGACACTGTCAAGGCAGGGGACACAATACTGATTCTCGAAGCTATGAAGATGGAGATTCCTGTAGTTTCACCTAAGGACGGAACAATAAGTAAAATCGTGGTTTCCGAAGGTGACAGCACAACATCCGGACAGACAGTAGCATACGTAGCATAGGAGGCACACAATGGGAGAAACGTTATCCAACCTGGCTCATCAGACGGCCTTCTTCAGCCTGACTTTGGGCAACGTGCTTATGATAGCAGTTGCAATCGGGCTGATGTATCTGGCAATCGTCAAACAGTATGAGCCGCTCCTTCTCCTTCCGATATCTTTCGGCATGCTTCTTGTCAACCTGTACCCGCCAATCATGGAAGAAGGAGGACTTCTGTACTACTTCTTCATGCTGGACGAGTGGACGATACTGCCGTCCCTGATATTCCTTGGAGTTGGAGCATTGACCGACTTCGGCCCGCTAATTGCCAATCCGAAGAGTTTCCTTCTCGGTGCGGCAGCGCAGTTCGGAGTATTCAGTGCGTTCTTCCTGGCCATGCTGATGGGATTCAGCGAGGCTCAGGCAGCTGCAGTCAGCATCATCGGAGGCGCTGATGGCCCGACGTCCATCTTCCTGGCTATGAAGCTCGGACAGAGGGAACTTATGGGACCTATCGCCGTAGCGGCATATTCGTACATGTCTCTTGTACCTATTATCCAGCCGCCGATCATGAAGGCTCTGACAACTGAAAAAGAGCGCAAAATCAAAATGGAGCAGCTCAGAGATGTATCGAAGAGAGAGAGAATCATCTTCCCGATCATCGTAACCATTATCGTCTGTACACTTCTGCCTTCAACGGCACCTCTGATCGGAATGCTCATGCTGGGCAATCTCTTCAGAGAGAGCGGAGTAGTAAGACAGCTGCAGGAAACAGCATCGAACGCACTTATGTACATTGTAGTAATCCTGCTCGGAACATCCGTCGGAGCTACAACAAGCGCAGAGGCTTTCCTGAAGTGGACAACAATCAAAATCGTTATCCTCGGACTTATTGCTTTCGCATTCGGAACTGCGGCAGGAGTGCTCTTTGGCAAACTCATGTGCAAGCTTACAGGCGGCAAGATCAACCCGCTTATCGGTTCTGCAGGAGTTTCCGCAGTACCGATGGCAGCCAGAGTATCTCAGAAAGTCGGAGCTGAGGCAGACCCAACCAATTTCCTGCTTATGCACGCGATGGGTCCTAACGTAGCAGGTGTCATCGGAACTGCTGTAGCAGCCGGAGTATTCATGGCGATATTCGGAGTGTAATTATAATTATCAATCACTAAGTACCGGATACAGGGCAGCTCCGTATCTGATGATTGTAATTACAGAAGGAAAGGACTGAAAATGGAAAAGAAACTTAAAATAATGGAGACCGCTATCAGAGATGGACAGCAGTCACTGATAGCGACCAGAATGCCTTTCAGCGATATGGAGCCGGTGCTGGCCCTTATGGACAGCGTAGGCTATGATGCAATAGAGTGCTGGGGAGGAGCAACCTTCGATTCATGCATCAGATTCCTTGATGAAGATCCGTGGGAGAGGCTCAGAAAATTCCGCGATGCAATGCCTAACTCAAGACTCCAGATGCTGCTCAGAGGACAGAACATTCTCGGATACAGACACTATTCAGATGACGTTGTCGACTATTTTGTCAAAAAATCCATCGACAATGGTATTGATGTTATAAGAATTTTCGACGCGCTGAATGACCTGCGCAACGTCAAGACAGCAGTCGACTCGACCAAGGCATACGGAGCTCATGCTCAGGTAGCCATGGCATACACTATCGGCGAGCCGTATACTCCGGAATACTGGAAGAACCTGGCTCTGCGCATTCAGGACATGGGAGCGGACTCTATCTGCATCAAGGACATGGCCGGCCTGATGGTGCCGACAGCGGCAACAGAGATGATCACCATGCTCAAAGAGAACGTTGAGATCCCTATTCACCTGCATACACACTGCACCAGCGGTGTAGCACCTATCACATACTTCTGCGCTGCGCAGGCAGGTGTTGACTGTATTGATACAGCTATCTCTCCGTTCTCAGG
>JBGUIG010000106.1:0-3460 GCA_045112795.1 Anaerovoracaceae bacterium
CAGTATACTTAGCTGTAACAATATATGAATCATCGTCTCCGGATTCCTGATCCTCTTCAATGGAGACAATCGTCGCCGTCGTCTTCATATAGCCTGCTGACTGGATGAAAGTCGAATAAACACCAAAAGCCAGCGCGATCACAGCTAAGATCACTGCAAAAATCTTAAGTCCGGGTCCTTTAAATGAAATCATGTTTATACTCCCTCCTGTGAAACAGCATGCTGATTATTTCCTTTTCAGGCATTTCTTGCCTCGACTTTCTCGATACTCTCCAGGAATTTCTCAGGATCAATATAAAGATTACTCAGAATTGGTACAAGATCTATATACTCCTCAATAAGTTCTTCAGTGTGGCTGAACCTAGTCATAACCTCTATATAGCCATTATCCCATTCTTTCACGTGGTCAAAGCGCATCAAACTATATGGCCCTCTGAATCTGATCCTTCGGCCATCATAGTAGAAACAAATTATGTCACCATTATTTGAAAGATATGCAGTGTTACTAGTCATATGTCTACCAACCTGTTACTTGATGAAGAAATTATACCACATAACTCAGCAACCTGAATGTGAAGGTGAAACAATGGACGATGCTGAAATGTGTGATGCGAATTCATTTTGATCTCACCAACGAAAAAACGCCGAAGTGCTTGCTATATGCAGCACTCCGGCGTACTTGTCATAAGAGCGGGAGTTACTCCCACTCAATCGTGCTGACCGGCTTGTCGGAGATATCCCACAGGACTCTGTTGACTCCCGGTACTGTCTCGATGATGCGGTCTCTCATGGTCTTAAGCATTTCCCATGGAATCTCTACAGACTCTGCTGTGACTGCATCTACAGTGTTGATGGCTCTGATGATTACAGGCCAGCCCATATATCTCTTGTTGTCCTTGATGCCTGTCGACTTCATGTCAGGTACTACTGCGAAGTACTGCCACGGTGTCTCATCCATCTTGCCGATTTCTTCTCTTACGATAGCGTCTGCCTCGCGGAGAGCCTCAAGTCTGTCTCTGGTGATAGCGCCAGTGCATCTTACGCCGAGTCCAGGTCCCGGGAACGGCTGTCTGTATACCATGCTGTCAGGAAGTCCGAGTGCGGATCCTACAACTCTTACTTCGTCTTTGTAGAGGAATTTTACAGGTTCAACAAGCTCAAACTGCAGGTCTTCAGGAAGTCCGCCTACATTGTGGTGCGCCTTGACGCCGTCTGATTCGAGGATGTCCGGATAGATTGTACCCTGACCGAGGAATTCGATTCCCTCAAGCTTGGAAGCCTCTTCTGCGAAAACTTCTATGAATTCCTTGCCAATGATCTTGCGCTTGGTCTCAGGGTCGTCAACGCCTGCGAGCTTGTCGAGAAATCTGTCTACAGCATCAACATAGATAAGGTTGGCGCCGAGTTCTTCCTTGAACACCTTGACTACCATCTCAGGCTCGCCTTTTCTGAGCAGGCCATGGTTTACATGAACGCATACCAGATTGTCTCCGATTGCTTTGATAAGGAGTGCAGCTACTACACTTGAATCAACGCCGCCCGAAAGAGCGAGAAGAACTTTCTTATCTCCTACCTGTGCCTTGATCTCAGCAAGCTGCTCCTCGATGAACTTGTCAGCGAGTGCGCGGGTTGTGATACGTTCCATTGTTTCCGGTCTCAGATTACCCATTTTAACTACCTCCGAAATATATGTGAATTAATTTGTGCCGTCAGTTCTATCTGTCACTTGCGCCTCTGAGTGAGACATCCTTAAGGATTACGTCGTGAGCTCCGCCTTCTACGATACTTACCGCAGAAACAAGAGTCAGCTTTGCATTCTTGTGGAATTCAGGAATCGACAGGACACCGCAGTTGCACATTGTTGACTTGACCTTCATCAGTGACAGCTGTACGTTGTCGTGCAGAAGACCTGCGTATGGAACATATGAGTCAACGCCCTCTTCAAACTTGAGCTTTGTATCGCCGCCGAGGTCATATCTCTGCCAGTTGCGGGCTCTTGCCGAACCTTCACCCCAGTACTCTTTGACATAGCTGCCGTTGAGCATGAGCTTTCTTGAAGGTGATTCTTCGAAGCGGGCAAAGTATCTGCCGAGCATGATAAAGTCTGCTCCCATCGCGAGTGCGAGTGTCATGTGATAGTCGTAAACGATACCGCCGTCTGAGCAGATCGGAATGTATACGCCTGTCTTCTTGAAATACTCGTCTCTTGCCTGAGCAACTTCGAGGACTGCAGAAGCCTGGCCTCTGCCGATACCTTTCTGCTCTCTTGTGATGCAGATTGAGCCGCCGCCGATACCGACTTTGATGAAATCTGCACCGCAGTCAGCGAGGAAGTTGAAACCGTCTGCGTCAACTACGTTGCCTGCACCTACTTTGACTGAATCGCCGTAAGTATCTCTGATCCACTTGAGTGTGATTGCCTGCCACTCGGAGTAACCCTCGGAGGAATCGATTGTCAGCACATCAACGCCGGCATCGAGCAGAGCAGGAACTCTTTCTTTGAAGTCTCTTGTGTTGATTCCGGCACCTACTACGTATCTCTTGTCAGCATCGAGAAGTTCATCCGGATGCTCTTTGTGTGAGTCATAGTCCTTGCGGAATACGAATGATGTCAGTCTCTGATTCTCATCTACAATCGGAAGCTGATTCAGCTTATTGTCCCAGATTATATCGTTAGCCTCTGAAAGTGTAATTCCATCCTTGCCATAGACCAGTTTGTCAAAAGGAGTCATGAACTCGCTGACTGATGTGTCGAGGCTCATTCTTGAAAGTCTGTAGTCTCTGCTGGTGATGATTCCGCAAAGCTTGCCATCTGCTGTACCATCTTCTGTGATGGCAATAGTTGAATGGCCTTTTTCAGCCTTGAGGTTGAGTACATCCTGCAGTGTTGCGTCCGGTTTCAGGTTGGAGTCACTAGGTACAAAGCCTGCCTTGTAGCTCTTGGCTCTCTTGACCATTGCTGCCTGGCTCTCAATTGACTGAGATCCGAAAATGAATGAGATTCCGCCTTCCTTGGCAAGTGCGACAGCCATACCGTCGTCTGAAACAGCCTGCATTACTGCAGAAGTCAGAGGAATGTTCATGCTGAGAGCAAGTTCCTCACCTTTTCTGAACTTGACTACAGGAGTCTTCAGCGATACGTTATCCGGTCTTGCCTCTGCACTGGAGTAACCAGGGATGAGCAGGTATTCGTTAAAAGTTCTTGATGGTTCCTTGAGAACAGTTGCCATTGTGCACCTCTTTTCTGTGTTTATAGGGTTGAAGCTAAAGTGTTTATGTTTTTATAAAGATTTTATTAAAGTGTTAATTCTTAATCTGTTAAAGTGTTTTGATTGTCAGAAGTATTATCAGCAGTTGTTGGCATTTACATACTTATCAACATTGAACTGCTGCTTTATTGATTATCTGACTTAATTTGCGATGCAATCAAGCAAGAAGCTGCCGTAATTGTCCGCTTAAC
>JBGUIG010000107.1:0-14040 GCA_045112795.1 Anaerovoracaceae bacterium
GCTGTCGGCCTGACATGCAGAAGCAGGGTCGACAGTCTTATTGAGCAGATCAGAGAATTCAGCCCTCAGGCAGTCTCGGTCGGAAATGCTGCTGATGCGGCAAGGGTGCAGGCTGAATTCCCGGGTCTGGATGTTTACTATGGTGAAGACGGCCTTGTTCAGATCGCTCAGATGGAGTGTGACATTGTACTGAATTCACTGATGGGCATCAGCGGACTTGCTCCGACATATACTGCAATAAACTGCGGCAGAGACATAGCTCTGGCCAACAAGGAGACACTTGTTGCAGGCGGAAGTCTTGTCACTGAACTCTGCAGAAAAAAGGGCGTAAGACTCCTTCCGGTGGATTCTGAACACAGCGCAATTTTCCAGTGCCTCGAAGGCAACGGAGGAAGCGCCTGCGGAAGAGCTTACAGGGATAATGACAATAAACTGCATCGCACGGTCAGACGCATTCTTCTGACTGCGTCCGGAGGCCCATTCAGAGGCAGAACCCTTGACGAGATGCGGGATGTCACTATCGAGCAGGCACTTAATCATCCTAAGTGGAGCATGGGATCCAAAATCACAATAGATTCCGCCACAATGATGAACAAGGGCCTCGAAGTAATAGAAGCCAGATGGCTGTTCGATGTACCTGCGGACAGAATCGATGTCCATGTTCATCCGCAGAGTATTGTTCACTCAATGGTAGAATTTTGCGACGGATCTGTCATAGCGCAGATGGGACTTCCGGATATGAAGATTCCAATAAGCCTTGCGATGAACTACCCTGACAGAATGGATCTGGTCAGCGGCTTCACAGGAATGGATCAGGACAGAACAACAGACGGAAGTCTGGACTTCTTTACAACCGGAGCACATCTCACATTTGAAAAACCTGACCGCAGTGTATTCAGATGCCTTGATCTTGCATATACCGCACTTAAAGAAGGCGGAGCAGCACCTGTTGTAATGAACGGTGCCAATGAAGCACTGGTTGCTATGTTCCTGGCAGGTAAAATCGGATTTCTGGATATCCCTGAGACTATTGACAAAGTCATGGATGCTGCAGATTTTGCAGCACCTGAGAGTGTTGAGGATATCTTACACATAGACAGGCAGTCCAGACAGCTTGCAGCTGATCTTCTGGGCAAATAAGGGGGAATAATTGAAAACTGCAATACTATTCGTTGTAATGCTTCTTGTACTGGTGATTCCGCATGAGTGGGGACATCTTATTGTTGCCAAACTGTGCGGCGTCAAGGTCAATGAGTTCTCTGTAGGCATGGGGCCGCTTCTTTTCAAAAAACAGAAAGGCGAGACCCAGTATTCGGTGCGTCTTCTGCCACTCGGAGGATATTGCGCTATGGAAGGCGAAGAAGAAGCTGTAGATGATCCGAGATCATACAGCAGCAAGACTCCGCTTCAGAAAATTGCAATTCTCCTGGCCGGAGTTACGATGAATGTGCTTATAGCTATTCTCGCCGTCACCATTTCTTATGCAGTTGCCGGAATGCCTTCGACTACACTCAGCCAGGTAACGCCTGATTCGCCTGCACAAATAGCCGGAATTCAGGCAGGCGATAAAATCATCTCAATAGACGGAGTCGAAACCAAAGTCTGGGGTGATGTAGTCAGGGTCATAGACGGTTATCATGAGGGCGACAAAATGGAAATCGTCTACAGAAGAGACGGCAACACCCAGACTGCTTTCCTGACACCTGCGTTTGACGAGAAAGAGCAGCGTTACATGGTTGGAATCGTAGCGGGGGTCACGAGAAATCCGGGAATGTGTATCACCGGAGGTCTGACCTCTACCTGGGAAATCAACAAAATGATGCTTGGAGCATTCCAGTCCATGATCAAACGGGGAGTCAGGAAGGATGATGTCACGGGTCCTGTAGGACTTGTAAAGGCTGTTAATCAGACTGCGTCATACGGAGCTACTTCTTATCTGATGCTCCTTGCGCTGGTAAGCCTGAACCTGGCTTTCTTCAACATCATTCCGATTCCGGGCCTTGACGGAGGCAAGATTTTCTTCATCCTGCTCAAAATCATCAGCGGAGGACGCATTAATGATGATATGGAATACAAGGCTACACTTGTAGGCATGGCACTTCTTATAGCGCTCTTTGTATTCATAACTTACAACGACATAATGAATTTAGTAGGTTAGCTTATCAACTGAAACACATATGCTTTTCACATATTTGAGGAGATAAAATGACAAGACAGGTTAACTGCGGAGGCGTTCTCATCGGTGGAGGCGCTCCCGTATCCATACAGTCGATGACCAATGTCGACACAAGAGACACTGACAGACTCGTCAGACAGATAGAAGAGCTTGCTGATGCCGGCTGCGATATCGTAAGATGCGCGATTCCTGACATGACTGCAGCAGAATCCTTCGGCAGAGCAAGAAAACTCGTAAGAGTTCCGCTCGTAGCGGACATTCATTTTGATTACAGACTCGCGATTGCCGCTATTGAAAACGGAGCAGACAAAATCAGAATCAATCCGGGAAACATCGGAAGCCTTGACCGTGTTAAGGCAGTTGTTGATAAAGCCCGTGAGAGGAATATTCCTATTCGTGTAGGTGTAAATTCCGGATCTCTTGAAAAAGGTCTGATTGAAAAATACGGCGGAGTTACCGCTGACGCACTTGCTGAAAGCGGAGCAAATATGCTCAGAGTAATTGAAGACATGGATTATGATCAGCTCGTTGTCAGCATCAAGTCATCCAATGTCAGAATGAATTACGACGCACATCTCAGACTGAAAGAACTCACAGACTGTCCGATCCATATCGGAATTACAGAATCAGGAACACCGAGAAACGGCGAACTTAAATCTGCTGTAGGAATCGGGTCTCTGCTCCTTGCCGGAATAGGCGATACTATGCGTGTTTCTCTCACCGATGATCCGGTCAAAGAAGTACTGCTTGCAAAGCGCATTCTCGAGACAGTCGGCATGAGAGACAGGGCTATTGAAGTAGTTTCTTGCCCTACATGCGGCAGAACTGAAATCGACCTTATCGGACTTGCCAATGAGGCAGAAGAGCGTCTTGAGGCTGTGGCTCAGAAGAGAAGAACTGCGGGCCTCAGACCGCTTAAAATCGCTGTAATGGGCTGTGCTGTTAACGGCCCCGGAGAGAGCCGGGAAGCTGATTACGGCATTGCCGGAGGCAAGGGAGAAGGCCTTATTTTCTCGCACGGGGAAATAATAGAAAAAATATCCGAAGACAGACTGGTTGACAGACTGATCGAAATCGTAGAACAGGATGCAGAATGATCAAGATACCTGAAGCGCTGCTGACTGCTGAAGAGCTTGTTGAAGCTACCGGCAGAAAAGCCAAGGAACTGGATATTGAGATTACCGGATTATCGGTAGATAGGTCGAGCCTGGTGCTTAACATAGACACCAAGCTCAACTTTGTAATGCCCAGAAATCTCGAGAGCATCATGAAAGAGAGAATACGCGCTACTCTGGGCTCGATCCGGACTATACGCGTCAACTATATGTATTCCGGAATTAAGGTGCCTGCCGCGGGAAGTGAGCAGTCATCAGAAACATCATCTCAGGGCGGAGGCTACGGAAACGGCGGAGGATACAGCAATTCCGGAAATGGCGGAGGTTACAGGCGCAAAGCCAAGGAAGAGCCTGCGCATGAGAATGGCAGAGGCGAACTGATTCTTCTCGGCAAAGATTTTACCGATGTTCCTACTGACTACAAAGACCTCGACAGTTACGTTGGCGCCAAGGATAAAGTTTGCATTGAAGGCGAAGTATTCAGTATAGAATCCATGCCTATCCGCAATGGCAAGATCCTCATAACTATACTCATTGCTGCCAAGGTCAGAACCTTCTGCATCAAAGCTTTTATTTCTTCTGAGAAGTACGCGGAAATCGATGAGAACCTCTCTTCAGGAGACATGATCCGCGCCAGAGGCCCGATTGAATACGACACTTATGAGCATGAAAACCTCATGATGGCAAATTCTCTCAAAAAGGTCGAGAAGAAGATGAAAGAAGACACTTATCCGAACGGCAGGAGGGTAGAACTTCACTGCCACTCCAAGATGAGTGACAACGACGGATTCAATGAGGTCGAAGACATAGTCAAAACAGCTGCATACTGGGGACAGCCGGCTGTAGCTATCACTGATCACGGTGTTGTACAGGGATTTCCTGATGCGGCCAAAACTGCCGGCAAGCTTGCAAAGTCAGGCAAAAATATCAAGATAATATATGGTGTCGAAGGCTATCTGTATCCTGATGAAGACGCGTGGCTTGAAGACGGCACCCTGGATATCAAGAAGAACAGGACTTATCATATAATCCTCCTGGCAAGAAACCAGGAAGGCCTTAAGAACATATACAAACTGGTAAGTCTGTCACATATAGATTACTTCTACAAGCGCCCGAGACTGCCTCGCTCAGTTCTGCAGGCGCACAGAGAAGGTCTTATTATAGGAAGTGCCTGCGAAGCAGGAGAGGTGTACCAGGCTATTGAGCATGGCGCGTCAGATGAAGAGCTCGACCGCATCGCTTCATTCTACGATTATCTGGAGATACAGCCTCTTGGCAATAATCAGTTTATGGTAAATGAAGGCAGAGTCAACAGTGTTGATGATCTCATTGCTTTCAACAAGAAGATAATCGAGGTCGGTGACAGACTCGGCAAGCTGACTGTTGCCACCACAGACTCTCACTATCCGACTCAGGAGGCTTCTATATACCGTAATATCATAATGGCTGGTATCGGTTTCAGAGATACACCGTCCGATTCACTGTATCTGAGGACAACAGATGAGATGATGAAGGAATTTGAGTATCTGGGAGACCGTGCCGAAGAAATAGTCATTACAAATACTAACAAAATTGCTGACATGATCGGCGATGTTCTGCCTGTTCCTAAGGGCAAATTCCCGCCTAAAATCCAGGGAGCTGAGGAGCAGCTCAGAACAAGCTGCTATCAGAAGGCAAAATCCATTTACGGTGATCCGCTCCCTCCTGAAATTGAGGACAGACTTGAGACTGAACTGAGCTCGATTATCGGCAACGGCTATGCAGTCATGTACATTGCTGCTCAGATGCTTGTAACCAAGTCAAACTCGGACGGATACCTTGTAGGATCGAGAGGATCGGTAGGATCATCATTTGCGGCTACTATGGCCGGCATCACAGAAGTAAACCCTCTGGCTCCTCATTACATCTGCCCGGAATGCAAGCATTTCGAGTGGTCTGATGAGCCGGATAAGTACGATACAGGATACGATATGCCTGAGAAGATGTGTCCTGACTGCGGAACCAGGATGAAGAAGGAGGGCCTGAACATCCCGTTCGCAACATTCCTCGGATTCAAGGGCGACAAGGAGCCAGATATCGACCTTAACTTCGCAGGCGAGTATCAGCCGGTTGCCCACAGATATGTTGGAGAGATATTCGGCGAGAAGAACGTATTCAAAGCAGGAACTGTTGCAACCATTGCAGACAAAACTGCATACGGCTACGTCAAACACTACATCGAAGACAACGGCATCAAGGCTAATAAGTATGATGTGGACTATCTTGTTAAGGGATGTACGGGTGTAAAGCGTACGACAGGCCAGCATCCGGGCGGAATCATTGTCGTACCTGACGATCATGAGATATATGAATTCTGTCCGATTCAGAAGCCTGCAAACAAGCGTGATACCGATGTCATTACGACTCACTTCGATTATCACAAGATTGATGAAAACCTGCTCAAGCTGGATATTCTCGGACACGATGTGCCGCAGCTTATCAGACATCTGCAGGTAATGACGGGCGTCGATCCGATGGAGATTCCGCTTGACGACAGGGAGACACTCAGCATCTTCACATCACTTGACGCTTTGCACATCAAAAACCCTGACTACAAATTCACTCACGGCACATACGCAATACCTGAGTTCGGTACTAATTTTACACGGAACATGCTTGATGATATTCATCCGACAACAGTCTCTGCGCTTATCAAGATGTCCGGATTCTCTCACGGTACAGACGTATGGACTAACAATGCGCAGGAACTGCTGCGCAAAGGAACAGCGACAATTGACGAGGTAATATCCTGCCGTGACGATATCATGAATTTCCTGATCGCCAAGGGACTGCCTAACAGCGACGCTTTCAAGATTATGGAGATTGTCCGTAAGAACAGGGTGCTGAGTGAAGAACAGCTTCAGATGATGAAGGATCACGGGGTTCCTGACTGGTATATCTGGTCATGCGAGACCCTCAAGTACATGTTCCCGAGAGCTCACGCGGCTGCATATGTAATGATGTCAATAAGAATGGCGTGGTTCAAGGTCAATTACCCTGAGGCTTTCTATGCTGCTTGGTTCTCATCCAAAGTTGATAATTTCGACGCGGAATCGATAGGCAGGGGAATACCTGAGATCGAGCGCAAAATGGAAGAAATCGAGAAGCTTGGAAATACGGCTACAGCCAAACAGAAAGAACATCTGACCGTCTATGAAGTTATGTATGAGATGTTCTCAAGGGGATATGAATTCGCTGAGCCTGTGCTCGGAGTTGCTGAGGCGTGCAGATTCTCAGTTGTTGACGGCAAAGTAATGCTGCCGTTCAATGCTGTAAACGGAATAGGAGATACTGCTGCCGAGTCTCTTGTTGCTGCATTTGCGGAAAGAGATTTCAGCACGATCGATGATGTGAGGTCGAGGACAAAGCTGTCGGCAACTAATATAGAAGATCTGAAGAGACACGGACTGTTCGCGGGACTGCCTGAATCGGCGCAGATGAGCATATTTGATCTCTAGATTAGAGATCCTCTAGCCGGAAGGGACTTGGATCAGGTCTCAAGTTCCCACTTGCATTCGCGGTAGAAATACAGAAGTTTGTAATTGATATGCCTGCCTTCCTTAATGGTGACGCAGTCGTATTCAATGCGGGTGACCCCGCCCGCACCGAGCCATTCGATATTGCGGATATCGGACACTTTAACAGTGGTCTTGATGCCGTGCTCAAGAACCTTGAACCTTATGGGCCGGGGCGACATGGCTCCTATATCAAATACTGCAAGTACATCGACATCCTGTCTCACTTCAGTGAATATATAGTCCTTTCCGATATTGCATCCCGGTATCTATATAATACCAGAACAACTGTTCGAAAACAATGACACAACAATAAGACACTAATTTACTTTTTAACAGCAAGTAAAGGGGGAGAAAATGGCAGACAGATATTTTACTGAAATCAAGAAGCACCTGGGATTTGGCATGATGCGTCTGCCGATGAACGGGGACAAGATTGATAATGCTAAGGTCTGTGATATGGTCGATGCATTTATCGATAACGGATTTAACTATTTTGATACTGCTCATGGATATCATAACGGCCTCAGTGAAATAGCAATAAGAGAGTGCCTGACATCAAGACATGACCGCAGTGAGTATCTGCTCACCAACAAGCTGACTGATGAATACTTCAAATCAGAAGAGGACATCAGACCGCTTTTTGAAAGCCAGCTTGAGGCATGCGGAGTTGATTATTTTGACTTCTATCTCATGCACGCACAGAATGCGGTTAATTTCGAGTTCTTTAAGAAGTGCCGCGCATATGAGACTGCATTTGAACTGAAGAAAGAAGGAAAGGTTCACCACGTCGGACTCTCTTTCCATGACAAGGCAGTTGTTCTTGACAGGATCCTTACAGAGTATCCTGAGGTTGAGATAGTGCAGATTCAGTTCAATTATCTCGATTACGAGGATGTTTCGGTTGAAAGTCGCAAGGTATACGAAGTCTGCCGCAAACATGACAAGCCGGTAGTTGTTATGGAGCCTGTAAAAGGCGGCAATCTTGTCAAACTACCTGAAGCAGGTCAGAAACTGCTGGACGGTCTCCGCAGTGAGATAGGCTCAGACTGCAGTAATGCAGGATACGCTATCAGATTTGCAGCCGGATTTGAAGGAATGGAAATGATTCTTTCAGGTATGAGTGACATGGCTCAGATTGAAAACAACATGAGTTACATGAAGGACTTTGTTCCGCTGACTGCAAAGGAGCAAGAAACTCTTCTTGCTGTAGCAGAATCATTCAGTGCACTTGGCGCAATTCCTTGTACTGGCTGCAGATACTGCATAGAAGAAAATCATTGTCCTATGAACATCAGAATTCCTTCAATGTTCACTGTTTACAACAATAAACTCATGTTCAATCAGGAATATCCGTGGTCAAATTACGCTACTGTTACTGCAGATGACAAGGGCAAAGCGAGTGACTGTATTGAGTGCGGCATGTGCGAAAATGTATGTCCTCAGCATCTGGAAATCCGCAATCTCCTCAAGAAAGTCGCAGGTATGTTTGAATAGAGAGTACTGAAGCCAGGGCAGCATGCGGATAATGAAAATCAGGCAGAAGCCTGAATAATATAAGAGAAAATGAAACTTCCGGAATGATAATAAGAGTTCCGGGAGTTTTTGTTTGATCTTACCTGACAATTCAACTTTTCGGATTATACCGGAAGAAAATAAGAAGAAAATGAAAAAGAGACTTGATTTATATTGAACATATGATAATATATTCATATGAACAGACAATCATAAATAATTTCGCTTGAAGATGATATGTTTTCATCTGAATTACGTAGAGGTAGGAGATATGGTTAAGAAGGATGAATACAAGCTCAGAGGCATGACTGAAAACGAACTGCTTGAACTCGCGGACCTTTTCAAAATGTTCTCGGATTCCACCAGGATCAAGATCCTGTATGATCTTTTCGACGGAGAGAAGAATGTCACAGAGATATGCGAGGACATTGAGATGAATCAGTCAGCAGTATCGCATCAGCTGAAGGCCCTCAAGACAGCAAAGCTTGTCAGAAGCAGGAGAGAAGGCAAGTCAATAATGTATTCTCTCGATGATGATCACGTCAAGACAATCATCGCGATGGGCAAAGAGCATATCGAAGAATGATGATTCTGCAGCTGCATCATATTCAGCACTGCTGTTAATTACCGGTTTTGCCGGACGATAATAATCAAGTTATTAAGAAGGAGAATTACCATGAAAAAGAAATTCAAACTGATCGATCTGGACTGTGCAAACTGTGCCGCTAAGATGGAAGAGGCTATCAAGAAAATAGACGGAGTCAATGACGCATCTGTCAGCTTCATGACACAGAAGATGATGATTGATGCTGATGATGAGAGATTTGATCAGATTGTACAGGAAGCAGTAAAGTGTATCGCGAGAGTTGAGCCTGACTGCCAGGTAGTTCTGAAATAGCTAATAAACATGTTGAATAATTTATCATCAAAACAGAAAAAAGAACTTATCCGCATCATAATCGCACTGGTGCTTTTCGCCGGCCTTATGATAGCAGAGCACACTGTTATACCGGATGATTTCAGCAGCAGCTTATGGATGCTTCTGATCTGGCTGGTTCCGTACTTCATTGTCGGACACGATGTTGTCAGGAAGTGTCTGCTCGGAATTTCACACGGCCAGATGTTTGATGAAAGCTTTCTTATGACTCTTGCAACTGTCGGAGCGTTCGGCTGCGGAGAATTCGATGAGGCGGTCGCTGTAATGCTTTTCTATCAGGTCGGGGAATTCTTCCAGAGCTATGCAGTCGGCAAGTCACGCGGAGCGATAACTGATCTGATGAGCATTGCTCCGGATTACGCGAACAGGGAAAATGAAGACGGAGAGATCGAAGAAATCGATCCGGATGATATTGAAGCAGGAGATATCCTGGTCATAAAGCCGGGAGAGAAGATTCCTGCTGACGGTATAGTCCTTGAGGGCAGCGGTCTTATAAACACATCTGCTCTTACAGGGGAATCGATGCCGAGATCAGTCAGGCCGGGAGACCAGATCATCTCAGGATGCATCAACGGTGAGAATCTCCTGAGAGTCAGAGCAGACAAAGATTACGATGATTCAACAGTTATGCAGATTCTCGAACTGGTTGAAACAGCATCGACGAGAAAGTCCAGAACCGAGAACTTCATCACTCGCTTTGCACGCTACTATACACCGGCAGTTGTAATCGGTGCTGTGCTGCTTGCTTTCATTCCGCCGCTTATTTCGGGAAATTTCCTCGGCGAATTCGGAAACTGGGTACTCAGAGCATGTACTTTCCTGGTAATATCATGCCCATGCGCGCTTGTTATTTCAGTACCACTTGCGTTTTTCGGCGGAATCGGAGCTGCCTCAAATGAAGGTGTTCTTGTCAAGGGTTCAAACTATCTTGAGATGATGGCCAGAATTGACACTCTGGTCTCGGACAAAACCGGAACACTCACCGAAGGAAAATTCAGGGTCAGCAAAGTATACCCGGCAGATGGATACAGCGAAGCGGATATCATCCGATATGCTGCAGCTGTCGAATCCGGATCAACTCATCCGATCGGTGCTGCAATTACCGCGGCGTGCAGTGATCCGGTACCTCAGTCAGAAATAAGCGATGAAGAAAACCATGCGGGCAAAGGCATCGCAGCTCTGGTCATGGGATCACATATTGCTGTAGGCAATGAGAGCTTCATGAGAGATATCGGAGCAGGAGACGGAATTGCTGATCTGATGACTGATTCTGCAGAGGACGCTGCCGGTACCTGCTGCTATGTTGCAAAGGACGGCAAGTGTATCGGTGCTGTTATCGTATCGGATATGCCAAAGGCAGAGGCAAAGCAGGCAGTAAAGGATATATTTGCAGAAGGTGTACGCAGAATCGTGATGCTTACAGGTGATTCCGGCAAAACAGCCGGAGCGGTTGCAACATATCTCGGTATCTCCGATTATGCTGCTGAGCTTTTGCCTCAGGATAAGGTTGCCTATGTAGAGAAACTTATAGGTGAAACATCAGGGCGTGATCCACAGAAGAAGCTGGCATTTATCGGCGACGGGATAAACGATGCTCCTGTTCTGTCCCGGGCCGATGTCGGAATTGCGATGGGATCGCTTGGTTCTGACGCCGCTATAGAGGCCGCGGATGTTGTAATCATGGACGATAATCTTGAGAGGATTCCGGCTGTGATCAGGATTGCCCGCAAGACAATCGGCATATCCAAAGCAAACATTGTATTTGCTCTGCTCGTCAAATTCGCCTGTCTTGTACTCGGCGCTCTTGGTATCGCAAATATGTGGGCAGCAGTATTTGCTGATGTAGGTGTTGCGGTTATCTGCATACTCAATTCCATGAGAATGATTGTCAGACGCAAACAAGTGTAAACTTACTGACCGCTTAAAAATACAAATACTTGGCAAATCTAGACATATAATTCTGAATTATCTCAATATATTGTGTTATAATAATCTTCGGAGGTATACCCTCCGAAGTTTTAATGTAAATATTTTTCACCTGATATGCCTGTGCAGGCATATTCAGACTGGAGTTAAAATATGTCAGAAGACAAGAATAACGTTGACAAGATAGAAAAGTCACTGGAACAGTACGAGGCATCCAGGACAGATACGGGCTCATCGAGAACAGTCACTTCAGACTCTCAGAATAAGGCTTCGGTATATGCCGGGAATACAAGAGTCAAAGTTACTCCGGACTCAGATTCTGAGCCTGATTTGTCGTGGGAAGATGATATTCTCGAACTGATACGCAAGAGAAAAGGCCGCAGCAGCGCAGATGCTGATGCCGGGTCTGTACTCTCTGATGACAATGCTGCAGCTTCGGATCCAACTGATGCAGATAATCAATCTCCGGAAGAATTTCTCAGAGCTTTTGATGAGCTGGATGATGAAACCGGTTCAGAGCCGGATGTGTCTGTGGATACTGTGGAGACTGTGGCAGCAGACACAATTGAATATGAAGCGGCAGAATTTAATGCTGTTCAGGGATATCATGCATCCCGTGAGACAGAGTCAGCAGATCCTTCGGAACCTGAGTCCCCGGAAGAAGAGGAGACAATCCCTGAAGTATCTGAAGAAACAGTTTCGGAACCGGCACCTGAACATGAAATTGAACCGGAGACGGATACAGCTCAATATACTGCAGTAGTGGCAGAACATGTAGAGAATACATCGGAACAGCAGGATCTTTCTGATCTTGAAAAAGAGCTGTCTCAGCGCTCACCGGAATCAGAATCCGGAAATACAAACGTAAAGAGATACGGATTCAAGCCGTATACCCGTGAGCTTCAGGCAGAAGAGATCAAACATCTTCTGGAGTTATCCAAAGAAGCTGAATCAAATGCCGCTGATGCCGGCAGCAACAGGAAAATGGCAAAAGCAAACGGAAAGAAAAAAACCAGTTCTTCAGGCAAAACGAAGACATCAAAACCGGATAAAACATTAAAATCAGCAAAGTCGTCCAAGAATACCAATGACAATACGGCGAAACCGGCTGCTGTCAAGAGCAAAACTACAGGCAGCAAGAAAAAGAAACCTAAAAAGAAATGGGTCGGTTTTGTCAGAGCTTTTATACGGACAATAATTATTTGCGGACTTATTGCCGTGCTTGCAGCAGTAGGATATGCTGCTAATATTATAAGTCACGCACCGACTATTCATCCTAAGGGAATTTACGATACACTTGATGTCAGCACACACATTTATGACGACCAGGAGAATCTGGTAGACGAGATCTATTATTCTGAAAACAGAAAGATAGTCTCCTATGAGCAGCTGCCTGAAAATCTCCAGAATGCCTTTATTGCCGTTGAGGATAAGACGTTCTGGACTCATAAGGGATTTAACTTCAAGCGAATTATCGGCGCGATTCTTGAAAGATTCCACGGTGGAAGAATCAGCGGAACCAGTACTATTACCCAGCAGCTGGCACGTAACGTATTCCTTCCGGATGATAAGAGTGTAAGATCTATCAAGCGTAAGATCATTGAGATGTATTACGCTTATGAAATCGAGCAGGAACTCAGCAAAGAGGAGATTCTGACCGCTTATCTGAACACCATTTATCTGGGATACGGGTGCTATGGAGTTGACACAGCAGCCAAGACATACTTCTCCTCTAATGTAGAAGACCTGACACTTGAACAGTGTGCTGCTCTTGCAGCTCTGCCGCAGGCTCCGGGATCGTACTCTCTGTTGGTAACTGAGCCGACAGAAAACTCTGTCGAATACAAAAACGGCGTATATATCAATGACGCATCTCAGGACAGAAGAAATATGATTCTGAACATGATGCTTCAGCAGGGGATGATCACCGAGGAAGAGAAGGAAGCAGCGACCAAGCCGCTTGCAGACTTCATCAAGCCTGGCAGTACAGACAGCGCTACTTCACAGTCTGCTTTCAAGGATTATCTTATTGAGACGGTCAAAAAAGACCTGATGAATGAATACGGCATTGAAGAAGATCAGGCTATCAAGATCATTTATACCAAGGGTCTGAACATCTACACAACGATGGACAGCCAGGCACAGAAAGCTATCACTGATCAGTTCAAGAACAAGAAGAACTTCCCGTCGACTGCTAATGGCAAAGGCAATGTAGAATCTGCGATGGTTGTCTGCGAAGTCGGAACAGGTGAGATCAAGGCTATGGTAGGTACGAGAAATGCCACAGGACAGATGCTCTTCAACAGAGCGACTAATCCTCGTCAGCCTGGTTCCTCAATCAAACCTCTAAGCGTTTACGCCCCGGCTCTGCAGCGAAGCCTTGAGTATCAGAAAGACGGCAAAACTTTCAAGTTCAAGGATACCGGATACGACAAACAGGGAGATAACGGCTGGGGAGATTACATTACAGTATCTTCCAAGGTTGTCGATGAGAAGATGACTGTTAACGGCAAGACATGGCCTCTCAACGTAACGAGATCATATTCCGGATACAATACATTCAGAACTGCGATCCAGAAGTCTATCAACACATGTTCTGTCAAGATTCTGGCTCAGATCGGAATTGAGTATTCAATGGATACTCTCAAACGCTTCGGCATTACTTCCGCAATTGATGATTCATCAAAATCAGTCAATGACCTGAACCTTGCGGCTCTCGGCCTCGGCGCCATGTCGTACGGAATCTCGCCTCTGGAGATGGCAGAAGCATATGCTGTTTTCCCTAACGGCGGAGTTGTGAATACCCCGATAATCTAC
>JBGUIG010000108.1:0-6758 GCA_045112795.1 Anaerovoracaceae bacterium
CTCCTCAGGCGCTTGCCGCCTCGCTGTGAACGAAAAATACTTCGCAATTACAACTTGTTGTAATAATAATTGGCGCTGCAGTGATGCAGCGCCTTTTGTATTTTCTGTGTTTTTTTGATTGTAGTGTATGGATTGTCGTCTGGAGGGAGAATCCGCTTCGACAGATTTCCGGCTTTGGGGTAGCATATAGCCACATCTTAAAGGGCTGCAGATAATAGTGTGTTCGCAATCTCAGGGCTGCAGCAGAAAAGGAGGATGAAAGATGGCAATTTATAACAACGGGAACCAGAACGGAGTGCTTGACTACAAGCTCGTCGAGCAGCTGGGGGTAATTGACACACACAAAAGCGGCTGGAGCCGTGAGGTCAATCTCGTCGCCTGGAATGGCAAACCCCCTAAATTCGATATCCGTGACTGGGATCCGGATCATGAGAGGATGTCCCGCGGCATCACACTGCATGAGAAAGAGGCAATCAAACTGGCCAAGATTCTTGTTAAGAGACTTCAGATGGACGAGATTCCGGCTCAGAGTGCTGAGGCGTGCATGCAGGGAAACGGATCATATGCTCATGTGCATGAATCTGCGATGCAGTACAGCAGCTCTCAGGGTGAGCTGTATGAGTCGGATGACCAGGATGATGAATCAGAAATTGATGAAGGAGGTGATATGCTGTATTGAGTTGACCGGATAGTGATTGAATGGTAGACTCTCAATAATAAATTCTCAGTTTAGTCAATAATTAAGGGAGCACACCATACCATAATGAGAGTCGCTTTTCATACACTCGGATGCAAAGTAAATCACTACGAGACGGAGGCTATCAGAGAAGCCTTCGTTTCTCGTGGTGCTGTTTCTGTGGGCGAAGAAGATCCTGCAGACGTATATATTATTAATACATGCACTGTAACAAACATAGCTGACAGAAAATCAAGGCAGTATATCCGCAGAGTCAAGAAGGTCAATCCTGACGCGCTTATTGTAGTAACCGGCTGCTACGCACAGGTCGAGCCGGAGGCAGTCGCTTCGATGTCTGAAGTAGATATTGTTATCGGCAACGGACAGAAATCCAGAATCTGCGATGTCGTTCTTGACAGACTGATGAAAACAGAGAATCCGGATCAGATTCCGGGCAAAGCTGACGGATCAGAGGTGCGTACATATGACAATCAGTCAGGCGGTAATACTCAGGTGATGGTTCTGCCTCGTGCTGAACTGACTGAGTATGAGGATATGGGGCTTGTTGCTTCAAGTGAACCGGGTATGACCAGAGCGTATATCAAGATTCAGGAGGGCTGTGACAGGTTCTGCGCTTACTGCCTGATTCCGTATGCGCGCGGACCTGTCAGAAGCAGACCGCCCGAAGAGATTGTGCGTGAGGCGGTCATGCTTCTTGATTCCGGTGTCAGGGAAATCGTGCTGACCGGAATCAACACAGCCCTGTACGGCACAGAAGAGGGCTTTGAGTACGAACTGACAGATCTTCTGGCAATGCTCGACGCAATCGAAATGCCTCAAGGAGACGATTTCAGAATCCGGCTCAGCTCGCTCGAACCGACAGTAGTTGACAAGGACCATGTTGAGAAAATCATCAGATTTCGCAGACTTTGCCATCATCTGCACCTGTCTGTCCAGGCGGGCAGTAACCATATACTCAAATCGATGAACCGCCACTATACGCGTGAAGAATACCTGGACATTGTCAATGCAATCAGAGAATTCGATCCGCTTTACGGCATTACTACCGATATAATCGTCGGCTTCCCGGGCGAGACAGACGAAGACTTTGCCGATACTCTGGACATTGTGAACAAATCCCGTTTTGGCAAAGTGCATGTTTTCCGTTATTCGCCGAGGAAGGTTACGGTCGGAGCGTCTCTCCCAGATGCTGTTCCGGGCGAAGTCAAGAATGAAAGATCCGACATCCTTGAGCAGGCTGCATCTGAAGTAGCTGCGGAGTTCATGAAAGCGAATACAGCTATTACACACACAATACTTGCTGAAGAAATACAGGATGGTTACATGACCGGCTACACCGGCAACTATATCAAGGTCTACATTGAAGACAGAGAAGAGACCCTTAAACCCGGCAGTTTCTATCAGGTGAGACTGACTGAACTGTTCAGAGAAGGCTGCAAAGGGCACATTCTGTAAGATAACCACTCTCGACTTGTTTATCCTGAAAGTGTAAAATATGAACAGAACATGTAAACTGCGCGGAATGATCCAGCGTACATATGTAAAAATCATAAGGAGGGTAAGATCTATGGACGATTGCATTTTCTGCAAGCTGGCTAACGGCGAGATTCCTACAGACATGGTCTATCAGGATGATAAAATCGCAGTTTTCCGTGATGCAGCGCCGCAGGCTCCTGTACATATGCTGATGGTGCCTAAGATCCACGTTGCTTCTCTCGACGACCTGACAGACGAACATGCAGGCCTCATGGCTCACATGATGCTCAAAATCAAAGAAGTCTGTGCACAGGAAGGTCTTGAGAACGGATACAGATGCGTCATAAACACAGGCGAAGACGGACAGCAGACAGTCAAGCACCTGCACATACACATTCTCGGCAAGAGAGCAATGCAGTGGCCACCGGGCTAGAATTACTGCACAACAACTAACAGCACTTTCGCATTATCGTGAGGGTGCTGTTTTTTTATGCAATTTGTGACTGTTGTTCAGCATTTTTGGACTTTGTACTAATTTAGTACAAAAAATGCGGGCCGAACAGGCATTGTGCAACGTTATGGATAAATTGCTGATGTTATAATTAAAAAGCAGATAAACAAATCTGACAGGCATATTATTTGTTGATTAAACGGTGAGGCCGAAAAGAATTAGGAGGGGAAGCCTATGAAGAAATTAGCAAGTATATTATTGTCCTTCATCATTGCTGTTACGTTCACCCCTGCGCTTGCGTTCGCAGACGAACCTGACACTCAGGAGCCTGAAACCGCAATCGAACAGATTGAACAGGACGCAGAGGCAGTAGAAGAGCCGGCAGCAGTTGAACCTGCAGAAGAGACAGCAGAAGAAGTAATTGCAGAAGAACCTGCACCTGCTGAAGAGGATCAAGAGGCTTTGGCAGAAGAAAATGCAGAGATAGCGACAGAAGAAGCAAAATATGCTACTGAAATAGACAAAGGCTTTATCTACTCTTCTGTTGAAAAAGAAAATCAGTCGATTGTAAATGGAGCAACAGATGTCTGGACGTTTGATGTAAGCTCGATTAATGCATTCAGAATCGTTGTTCAGAATCAGGGCACCGGAGCTCTGACGTTCCAGATGGTTAACCAGAATGGTAAATCTTCAGATTCGTATACCAGCTATTATGATATTTGCCGTAAAAAGAACAAGTTCAATGGATCATATTTTGTTTCCGGTGGAAATAGTGTAGGAGTGTTTGTAAGTACTGAGGGAGTGCCAAAACTTAAGATTACAAATGAATCAGGATCTTCCGGAAAATATACCGTCAGGATTGACACCATGAGTGTATATGACTACTCAATGGGACAGTATGTAAGAGTAAACGGCAGAGCTGATATCATTGTAGCTGCATTGCCTAAGCTGAGCGAAGATATCGTCGTTCAGGTTCACGACAATACAGGAAATTTCTTTAAAGGATACATCTGTGAAAATGCAAGTTACCCGCCGGGACGCCCGATCGATACCAAAAACGGCTATAGTTACTTCGAATTAGGGTATGGAGAAGTCCGCGAGGTCGGGTACAGCAACCCTTCAACTTCAACCGCGTACCTGCTGCTTGAAAGGGGTGAAGCTGACGGAACTATCAGCGACGATGACACGGATTTCCAGGACGGTAAAGGCGTTCCTAAATACTACAGTTATAATTATCAGGTAGGCTTCGGCATTGTGCCTGCTAATCTGAGCAAGTATACTGTTGGCAATATCGTTGACAAGACATACACCGGAAGCGCTGTCAAGCAGACTAATCCTAGACTTTATTATGGAAGCGTATTCCTCAAGTCAACTGATTACACTATTGGATATGCCAACAATAAGAATGTTGGCACTGCAACTATTAAGTTCACTGCCAAAGCGCCTTTCACCAGTGTCAGGAACGTTACATACAATATCAGACCTAAGGGAACCTCGATTTCCAAGCTGACCAAGGGCAAGAAAAGATTCACTGTAAAATGGAAAAAACAGACAGCCAAGATGTCTGCTGCAAGAATCAACTCATATCAGGTTCAGTACAGTACTAACAAGAACTTTACTTCACCTAAGATCAAGACCATTACCGGATACAAGAAATACACCAAGAAAATTACAGGCCTCAAGAAAAAGACAAAATACTATGTGCGTGTCAGAACCTGCATGAAGGTCAATGGAAAATGGTACTACAGTACATGGTCGTCGGCCAAAACAGTAAAGACTAAGTAATGTACTATAAGTAATCTCACCTGATAACAAACCTACATAACAGAAAGCCGATCAGAGCCCGCAATCCGGCGGGCTCTTTTCATGCATATATACTTTCGTATATACTTAGACTCGCGGCTTCCCGCATCCACAGACACTATATATGGTGCTTAGCTCCGGAGAAGAGGCACAATCTGTGGCTTTGCAGGAAACACAATAAAAAGTGTAGGGCACTAAGGCGTTCAAAGCCTTGAAAATACTGGAAAACAATAAAAAACAACTCAAAAAAATAACTAAAAAAAGTTTTAAAAAAGTCTTGCATTTGATAAACCTCTTCTATATACTAATAGGGCTTGTTAAATGCGAAGAAGTAGGAAGTTACCGTGCTAGCGGATAATTTCTACTGAGAAGTCCTCACAAGATGGGGGCGGAGGGTTTCGCTTTTTTATTGTGCGCCGCGGCTAAGGAAACGCCCGAGAGAGTGTATGAGACCTCATACAACGCGGTCCGAAAGGCGCAGGGACGGCAAAAACGCTGAAATTTCAACGCTGCCAAGGAGTTGTAAGGCGGCTGCAAATGAGGCAGAGCGGAGTCCTGTACAAGCATAGCGACAAATTGTACAAAATCTAACAGGAGGAAAAACAATGAGTGAATTACAGAAAATCAGAATCAGACTGAAGGCTTATGACCATGCTCTTCTTGACAAGTCTGCTGCTAAGATCGTAGAGACAGCTAAGAAGACAGGCGCTGACGTAAGTGGTCCTATTCCACTTCCGACAGAGAAGGAAGTAGTAACCATCATCAGAGCCGTACATAAGTACAAGGACAGCAGAGAGCAGTTCGAGCAGAGAACTCACAAGAGACTGATCGACATCACAAACGCAACAACCAAGACAACAGAAGCTCTCACAAAGCTGGACATGCCTGCAGGAATTGATATCGAGATCAAGCTCTAAGCTGGATTAGTAAGATCTCATGAGAGGCGGAGATGAACAAGCACCGCAAACCAGAGAGATCCGCTGTAAGAAGTTAGGAGGAAACATAATGAAAACACTTTTGGGAAAGAAAATCGGAATGACCCAGATTTTCGCAGAAGACGGAACAGTCATCCCGGTTACTGTCATTGAGGCAGGCCCAGAGACTGTCGTTCAGATCAAGACAGTTGAGACAGACGGCTACAATGCAGTTCAGGTCGGATATGAAGACCAGAAGCCGCAGAGAGTCAACAAGCCGCTCACAGGCCACTTCGCTAAGGCTGGTGTTGAAACCAAGAAGCACCTTGCTGAGTTCAAGCCTGAAGAGGGAGCTGCTTACGAAGTAGGACAGGTTATCACAGTTGCTGATTTCGAAGAAGGAATGAAGCTCGACGTAACCGGTACTTCTAAGGGTAAAGGAACACAGGGTAACATCAAGAGACACGGACACCGCAGAGGACCTATGACTCACGGTTCCAAGCACAAGAGACTTGCCGGTGCCCTGGCTGCAGGTACATATCCATCAAGAGTTTTCAAGGGCAACAAGGCTCCTGGAAGAATGGGTAGAGACACTGTAACAGTTCAGAACGTAGTACTCGTAAAGACACTTGCTGACCGCAACCTGATGATGGTTAAGGGAGCTGTTCCTGGAAAGAAGGGCGGACTCCTCAAGATCAGATCGGCAATCAAGGGTCAGGATAAATAAGCAGAAAGGAGGAACTGAAAATGGCAAAAGTAAACGTAGTAGACGTTGAAGGTAAGGTCGTAAGAGACATCGAGCTCGCAGACGGAATCTTCGGAATCGAGCCTAATGAATTCGCAGTTCAGGCTGTAGTCAAGAATTATCTTGCTAACCAGAGACAGGGAACCCAATCTGCAAAGACAAGATCAGAGGTCAGAGGAGGCGGACGCAAGCCTTTCAGACAGAAGGGTACAGGCCGTCACAGACAGGGTAGCTCGACAGACCCATCACAGATCGGCGGAGGAATCGTATTCGCACCAAAGCCAAGAGATTACAGATATTCACTCAACAAGAAGCTGAGAAGACTTGCTCTTAAGTCTGCACTCTCCGCTAAGGTAGCTGATAACGAGCTGATCGTAGTAGACGAGTTCAAGTTCACAGAGCCTAAGACCAAGGAAATGATCAAGGTTCTTGCGAACATCAAGGCTGACAAGAAGGCACTGATCGTTATGGATGAGAAGGATGAAAACGTTGTAAGATCCGCTCACAACATCCCTGGCGTCAGAACAGCTCTCGTAAACACAATGAACGTATATGAGATCGTTAATCATTACACTCTCGTGCTTACTGAGGCAGCAGCCAAGAAGATCGAGGAGGTATACGCATAATGAAGACCGGATACGATGTAATCATCAGCCCTATCATCACTGAGAA
>JBGUIG010000109.1:0-5182 GCA_045112795.1 Anaerovoracaceae bacterium
TTCCACTTTGCCATACAAATCATAGGCCACTTCTTCTCCCAGATATTCCTCGGCGATCGATTCACTTCTCGCCACATAGTATCCTGAAAAATAGGATTGCAGTGTTGAGATCAATAAGAAGGTCTCATCCTCTCTCTCGGCCTCTCCTTTGATCCGACCTATATATAACTGCTCTCTCCAACCTTCACTAAAGCAGCCGCCGGTGTCCTTTCCGGTCATGTAGTCGATATCATAATCGTCCACATATTCTTCTGTATTCCAGTTCTCTATCATTGGAACTGCTTCAGACCATGTATCAGGATCGATCTCTCTGAGCATCACCGGATGCTCCCCGTTATACTTCAGGGCTTCCACGCCATCAGCCAGACTGTAGTCGTTAACTTTCATTCCTATCCATGCAGCAATCAGACCGACAAACACTATGACTATTGCTGCCGTCCATAACTTATTTGCTTTTTTCTCCCACAGATACCTCTTATCATCATACGGAATATTGTCATATTGAGGCAGTTCTGTTTTAGCATTATAGCGAATCATCTGGATTTCTCTGATTATTGAGTACAGAAAGTCACCTGTAATGATTACTAAAAGCAAACCCAAAACCACTAGAAGATACAGCGGTTCTCCGTCAAAATCATGCAGTCTTCCATATGTCGCGGAATAGTCACCTCCCTGAAAAAGGTCATACGCATTCCATATCGCTTTGGCTGCCCAATATGTCCACACTATTATCAATACTATTGAGCCGATCCACTTATTGCGTTTGTACTTCCGGAAGCTTTCCTTATCGCTGAACAGTTCCGGTGCGTCTTCATCGTCTGTAGTAAAGATGGTTACTCCACTTCGTTCATCAGGAACATATTTCCAGCCTGCATCATCATATATGCCCTTCTCCTCATCGTTCATACTGAAGTATGACTTATCCAGGATGCGGTATCTCCGCTTCTGAGGTTCGCACTTTTCAAACTCACAGATGAAGAATCCTATATGCTTTAAAACCAGACCCTGCTCTGCCATTTCCTGCAGCCATACACAAAGATAAGGGCTTCTTTCCCATACAGGTATGCGTTTCTTAACTGTATCACTCATAGATTCTCACCTGCCTCAAGCTGGTCGATAAACAATTGCAACTTGTCCATCAGTTTCATTTTGCCGGAATAGTATGCATAAACGACCTTAGAACCTTTACGTAAATACAAATACTGAAGATCACTGCCGCCATCCCGTTTTTCATAATAGCCTGCATAATCTGCTCCAGGTACATCGATAGATATCTCAAGGATCTTGTTCTTTTTCTCAGGATCATTCCTGTCAAGATCCATATCATTGCTGATTTGTCTTCTCAGCATTTTCTCTGCAGTGTTCTCCGATCTGAAATCATAAGTAAGACTTGTATAGGCCGGAAGTTCCCAGTCACTGTAGTTCATCGCTTCAGCATAGTAGATATTCTCTGAGTAACCCTTCCTGAGGGTAAGGTTTGAAGAGTTATATAAGTAATAATCATATTTAACGCCTTTATCATCATCCCAGCTGAACGACTGCCTGTTATCCTTTACAAAGTCCCATTCTTCCGGTGAAAACTCTCTGAAAAGCACAGGTGAAGGCTCATTATATGAGAAGACCTTGTCGCCTCTGACTCTGCCTGATCCTGTAAAAGTGATTACAAGGGCAACAAGCGCAAACGCAACAATTATCCCTCCCAGGATCAGTTCCGCTTTCTTTCTTATGTAGAAAGCTTCAGTGCATTCAGCTTTCTCTCCGTTCAGGATCCTTCTTCTGCATTTGAGCATGCCTATACCCTGACTTGCGTTAGCCTCGATCAGGAATAGAATCAGGGCCAGATAGCTGATCTCGGATAGCAGACTGTTATTTGCAAGCTCAGTAATGAACTGCTGGTTCCCTGGCATTCTGAGAAACAGATTGGCTCCCCATACAGCAACGATAAGGATACTCCAGATAATATTGTTTCTATATCTCCTGAGGTTCTTTTTCAGATAGTTCCTGTAACTTTCCTCGTCTGTGAACAGATCCGGTGCATCAGGATCATCAGAATAAAAATACGTTTTATCATCAGACTCAAGTAGCATGTGCCATCCCGAGTCTTGAAAAAGCTGCAGCTCTTCATCACTGAATTCTTCATGCTTCTTAGGGATAATACGATATCTTCTGCAGTGATTATCCGATTTTTCAAATTCATATGAAAACCGGCCTTCCTTGGAAACCAGCAGTCCATCGTGGGCTAAGCCGTTCAGCCAGCTCTCTTCGTAATCGAATTCATAATTGTTGAAAGGACAAGGTTTCTTTATCCTCATATACAACATGCCTCTTTTCATTAAATCGTCGATAGTTCGCCCGCAGTGCCCTTCACATCTTCTGTAGAAACTCTGCTGTCAGACTCCTCAAAACTTAAGTCCCTTTGTGCATCCCATAAGCACTTCCTTAGTCTTTGCAGCTCGTTCTGATACAACGTTTCACCTTTATCTGTGATCGCATAGGTGATTCGTCTGCCCTCTTGGGAAATCTTACTTATAACAGACTCTGTCTCAAAAGTGGATAGTATTGAATACAGAGTACCCGGTCCAAGTTTCACTCTGTCATCCGTAAGTTTGCGGACACATTCTGCTATTTCTGTTCCATACATATTCCTGTTATGCAGACACATGAGCACATAGTACATTGACTCTGTGATCGGTTCTAATGTCTTCTTTCCCATGTTTATCCTCCTATATCGGCTCTCGATTATCGTTATTCGATAATATATCGTTATTGTAATATCGACTGTCGATATTGTCAATAGAGTGTACATAAAAAAACACTCCGGAGCATTAGGCAAAATGATTCCGGTTATTACATCAAATATACACACAATTTATTACTTGTGTGTATATTTACTTTATTATTGTTGTTGACATCTCCAGTGGCAGCAATTATTATTTGTTTAAGCAAACATACACATTGACATAAAGTTGTGTGTATCTTTGCTACAATGCCAATCAGGAGAACGCAAATGCTATTTACCTATAATGACTGCATAAAAGAATATGGCAGCGACTACCAGCTGAAGAAAGCGCTTTCAGATCAAAAGCTTTACAAAGTCGAAAAAGGCATCTACTCATCAGAGAAATATGCTTCTGACCTTGCCGTTGTATCACTGAAATATCCTAACGCGGTATTTACTGATGAAAGTGCCTATTATTAATATATTCCTATTCATGAGTATCCTCCTGAATAATACTGTAAACAACAATTATGCCATGCGCGGCACCTATTCTAAAATGAAATCTTAATCAGTCCTATTGTCATTATGGCACCAATACACACTGCTACAAACGAAGGTATTATGAATACAATCGCCGTCTCTGTTTTTCGCGTTTTATCTATTTCTGCATCATTTATCCCTAGTTTCCATAACAACGCATATTCCCTTTCATTACGTTCTCTGTTCGACTGGACTTTGAAGAATATCATTACAACGTTAAGGAATAACAGCAGCATATTCATAACGGTAGATACCAATATAAGGAACTTGCCTGACTGATCAGATGTTTTCATGTCTATGAATTGTGTCGATACAAACAACCCATCTAACCCCATATCATAGTCCTTAGCTATTTCATGATACAAAGCTTCTGACTGGCTGACCGTTTCACAGTTTATAACACGGATCACAGCAGTGCGAACTGAAGCATCACGCTGTATGATCCCAACAAACTCGTCCTCATTGACTATTATTATATTCTGAGGAGTGAGCCCGTTATTGATCAGACTGGAATAATTCACTTCCTTGACACTGAGTTCATCCGACCCATTGACCATTAATTTATCCCTTGAGAACTCATCATGCGGATATCCGTCATGAAGATCATATTGTGTATATACGACACATTCTCCGTCCTCAATATTACAGTCCGTTCCAAGATTACCGTTTGCAACATTCTGAGAGATAATAAAACAGCCGTCCAGTATAGTTGGAATTGCAGCATTTTTATCAATAACTGCACCAGCTTTCTCAGCATAAGCAATTAAATCTTTTTCAGAAGGATACTCTCCGTCTTCACATTCTATATATGCAATATGAAAAGGATTATCATTTAATGCATTTCTCACCATCAGTTTTGAACAGTAAACTGAAAATGTTTGGAAAAACACCACGAAACTGATCAGGCATATCGAAAAGAATATGATTCTTTTGTTCATACTGAAGTTCTGCCTGATACTCCCAATTACCGGCAGATTCTTGTAGAACATGTTAGGTCTATGTTTCTTCAGCCAGATCATCAATACATAAGAATTTGAAATCATTAGGTATATACCAATCAGCATGACCACATAATAAACGATCAACCTATTAGTATTTGTCTGATCAAAGATGAAGAATACCCCTATAATGGAATAGCAGATAGCTGTGAGCCCAGTCAAAAGAAGAACTATACTGGAAGATTTTCCTATTCTGACCTTCTTGCTGTCTTCGATCATTTCTTTCACGGTGATCCTTGAAAGTCTGATCACAATGGCGATAACGGTCAGTATGTATATAATAAGAAGTGCAAACGAAGGTCGAAGAACGCTATTGATGCTGATTGCGGGGAAGTTGAACTCTATCCCGATTATCTTTACAAAAACCTTGAAAAACAGCGTAAGCAGCATTATTCCACTGGCAAGCCCAAGTATCAAGGAACACCCTGCCAGTAATGCATTTTCCATCAGCACAAATTTCCATAGGTCACGCCAGCTCACCCCGGTAGCTTCCATGATTCCATACTTTCGTTCATTCTGAAGATTGAACGAAAAATGAGTATAAGGAATGAAGAATACCGCGAAGGCAAACACCACAACTGTAGGAGTAATGATATTTGACGAGATCATTGAGTTCACATACCTGTCGGACGTGAACATATTATTGAAATATATCCCTCCAAAAAAATAGCAGACCATAACAAGGACTGTATTGCATAGAACAAACAGCCTGTACTGTCTGATGTTTGATTTCATCATTTTGCGGAACAATTCGTTATTCATATATTTCGCCAAGCTCAAGCCCGGCCAGAATATGCCTGTAAAACTCTTTCCTGCTCATTCCATCGCGATCAAGGCTGCCGGTGATAATGCCATCCTTGAAAAGCATGACCTTATCGCAATAGCTTGCAGTATACAGATCATGTGTGACCATCAGGATCGTGAT
>JBGUIG010000110.1:0-8329 GCA_045112795.1 Anaerovoracaceae bacterium
TCCCCGAATGCGATCAGGCCCCATGCCGAGGTGAAAAGGATATTTGTATAATCATACACAGAGATTTCTCTGGCAGGTGCAAAAGTATATGCGGCGGTTATCGTCAGCTGACCGCCCATCGCTGACATTCCCGCTCCCAGCAGAATAAGAAACTGTGCCCAGGTCATCGGATGGTAATCGAACACCATGAAAGGAAGGCAGACGATGCATGAGAACAGTGAAAAAACCATTATAATAACAGGTCCGCGCTCGCCGGCTATGCCCAGCTTACGCACATATGTATAAGCTGCTCCGGCTCCGAATCCGGACAGCAGACCTGCAAAAGCCGGAATGCTTGCAATCCCGGCAGTAGGCTTAATTACGAGCACGGCGCCAAAAAATGCAGCCGCTACGATAGCCCATTCTTTTTTTGTAGCCTTTTCCTTAAGAATAATCGCTGACATGATTATCGCAAAGAACGGCGACATCTTATTCAGCACACTCGCATCGGCTATTGTTATATGATCTATTGCCCAGAAGTTAAGAATCACACCCATTGTTCCGTACAGCGACCTGCGGATAAGATCCGGCCAGCTCGCTTTTCTGATATAGAACTTTTCCGGTGTACGTGAAAGGAGCACGATAGCAAACGCAGCTGCTATCGCATTTCTGAAGAACGCTTTCTCCATTGTCGGCAAATCGCCTGCCATTCTTACGAACAATGACATCAGCGAAAAGAAAAAAGCCGATGCTATTATGCAGATTATTCCTTTAGTTTTTTTATTCAAAATCTCTCCTGTGAAGAATGCATCAGGTCAATTTAATTAATAATATCATACGCAAAGTCTTATGATTCCTCTTTTACCGGTTTCTTTCATACTGAAGATACAAAAAATCCGCTCATCCCGTTCTGAGACAAGCGGATCTGAATTTCTATGTGCTGCAGTATTTGCACGGCTGACTTATATCATACCGCACTCCTGTCAGTCTTCTTTCTTCAGATTTTCTACTGCTTTTTCTACATTAAGTCTTGTCAGGATCAGAGTTATCAGAAGATTGAAAATCATCGGAAGCCAGAGATACATTACGTGCAGCATGTTGATGCACGATGCAGTCTGCTCAGCTGCTCCGCCGACATAACCGCTGAAGCTCAGAAGCCAGCCTGCAAGAGCGGTTCCGATACCTCCGCCAAGCTTTGTGCCAAGTGATGTGCAGGAATACATCGTTCCGTCAACACGTTTTCCATGAGTAAGATAAGTATATTCAGAGCAAGTAGCTATCAATGCATTCATATCTCCCTGCAGCGGGCTCATACCAAATGCCGCGATTGCAGTGCATACAAGCATAAGAGGAATACTTCCCAGATAGCCTGCTATGACAACCCCCAGCCTTCCAAGTGTTCCCGCAGTATATCCGTACAGATTCAGTCTGTACATTCCGTTGAATTTCAGAACCAGCGAAGGTGTGAACAGCAGACCGATAATCATAGGTATATTGATAGCCCATGAGAAAATACCCAGTAAATTAGCGTTCTTCAGAACATATGTCATGTAATATATTCCCATGTTCAGAGTTGCTGTATAAATCTGCATGAGTATATATGACCCGCATATCATCAGGTAATATTTGTTTTTGATCAGCAGTTTGAATGCATCTATCAGATTATACTTTTCATCAGAATGATCTTCTGCAGCCTGTCCGTGAACAGTTTCCCCTTCAGCGAGCTCTTCCGGCGAAAGCTCTCTGACAGACATAACAGAGAGAGTGTTGGAAATAATGCCTACTATTGCATAAATAATAGCCACAGTTCTCCATGCTGCCGCCGTTCCGCCAAAATGCGCCACAAGCCCCACAGTTATAGTCTGGATCAGCATACTGGTACCGAAAGCGAACATAAAACGGATTGAACCCATCTGCACACGTTCGTGATTATTTTTGGTGATCAAAGCTGTCAGTGCAGAATACGCAATATTGTTAGCCGTATAAAAACCTGCGTTAAGCATCGTATACGCAATGAAAAACCACGCATACTGTGAGGCAGGACTGATGTCTGCAGGAATGCAGAAAATTGCGACAAGACATAAAGCGCAGCCGAAATAACCATACAGCATCCACGGTCTTGCTTTGCCCATCTTAGTCTGGGTTTTATCGATCAGAGATCCGAAGAAAACGTCGCTGACTCCGTCAAACAGTTTAGAAACAGCTATCAGCGTACCTACCACACCTGCATTCATTCCGACCGTATCGGTGAGGAAAATCATGACGAATGCCGAAAGCAGAGCGTAAACCACATTGCCGGCGATATCACCTGAGCCGTAGCCGATCTTGTTATACCATTTCAAATATGTTCTTTCTTCCATCACAGCCTCCTGTTATCATGCCGGTTTGTTAAGATTTTCAGGGAATATCATAAATGCAAAACTATAACTGTCTTCGTCGATTCTGTATTCCTTCTGCAGATCCGGTCCGCAGCTTGCGGATCCCAGACCTGCCATCCGGTGGTCTATGCAAAGCACAGTACTTCCGCATGTCGTCAATTCATGATCATGAGCCTTTTTCTCCAGTTCTTCCTGCGTAAATCGCGAGGCATTAAAGGAGAAGGTTCTGTCATCTGCGGAAACGACATTTAAGCATATGCCCTTTCCTCTGACAGAAACGTAATCACAATCATAATGTGATCCGTTTTCCTGCGGACGGATATAAGGTTCATGAAGTTCACTTAGATTTGCTGAAAAAGCATCATGCCATGCTGCCTGATGTTTATCTGCATAAGATTCCATCGGACCCATACCATAATATGAGACCTGCTTCAGCCATTTTTTAATAAACATCCGGATGCCGAGTCTTGGAAGCGTAAGAATCTGAGGATCTTTTTCAGCCTGTACTTCAAGCGTTAACGCTCCGCTCCGGTCTATCCTCCAGACCGTATCCATTCTTAAAACCGGCTGCACGGACATCGCTCCTGCAGACTGCTTTACATAAATCTCTGCAAAGTCTGCATCACACTTGCAGTTCACTTCATATGCCCTCGTCTGAGTATGTTCCAGTCTCTGCGTCTTCAACTTATCGACTATAAACATGTCATTATCGACTGGTGCACGCCATAAATTGAACTCCACAGGTCTGTCGAGCAGTTCTTCTTCCGCAAATATCATAGATACCGGCATGCCGGAACGCTTATCAAATGTATAGCAGAAACCTGTACCACTGACGACGATAAACGGATCCCCGTTTTGCTCAGCATCCTGATATGATATTGGCTCCGCTGCAGCATCAGGTTTATGATTCCGTATTATCACGGACTTTGCATATCCCGGATCAGGAACCGGGATCCGGATTTCATCAAATCCCAAGTCATGACCGGCAGGCAGTACTCCCTGCGCTTTTTTCAGCGCGTATGAGATCCGCAGAAAGCATCTTCCCTTTGACGGAATTTTTAATGGCAGGTCGATGACTGAGCTTGCTCCCGGCAGAATGGAAGGTATTTCCAGAGTTCCTTCTGCTATTCTTGTTCCATCCATAACCAAAGCATAAGAAGCACTTATTCTGTCCTCCGGATCTGCGAAGTCCATGTGATTGCTTACAGTGAGCTTTCCTGATACCTGGTCATAGCTGCTGCGTAGAGGCCGGTATACATTCTTGTATTCAAAGAGACCGGTATGAGGGCGCCTGTCCGGATAAACCATGCCGTCGAGGCAGAAATTTCCGTCATGCTGAAGTTCTTCATTATCGCCCCCGTACAGATAGATATCTTTGCCGTCAGCGGTCTTCCCTCCATATATTGCATGATCGCAGAATTCCCAGATAAATCCGCCGCAGAGTGCCGGATATTCCTCAATCAGTTTATGATAATCTTCAATGTCTCCCGGACCATTACCCATGGAATGGCAGTATTCAACCAGCAGAAGAGGTGCTTTCGGGTCATTATCAAGATAGTTTCTGATATCATCAAATGACGGATACATCCTTCCGACAAGATCTATGTTGCTGCAGTCATACTCCCTGTCATCCGGAAGATAGTATGCACTTTCATAAGTGGTCAGCCTGTCCGGATCAGTTTCTTTTGTCCATTCGAGGGCTCTCTCAAAGGTACAGCCATAACCGCATTCATTTCCCATAGACCATACCAATATGCTTGGGCGGTTTCTGTTCCTGATCACCATACTTCTGATCCGGTCCAGAGTAGGTTCAATAAAATCCGGATTGTCTGCGATTCTCTCATGAGCAAGCTGCATCCTCCGGTAATAGTCATCCTCATTGAAATACAGTTCCTCTGTTCCATGGCTCTCATTATCAGCCTCATCAATAACATACAGACCGATACTGTCGCACAGCTGATAGAAATACGGAACATTAGGATAATGGCTTGCACGGACGGAGTTGAAATTGTTTTCTTTGATCATCAGAAGGTCTGAAAGCACCTTCTTATAATCCATAACAGCTCCGGTGACCGGATCTGACTCATGTCTGTTCATTCCATTGAATTTGACAGGACGGCCATTGAGGATCACCTGACTGTCTTTTACGCTGACAGCTCTGAAGCCTACCCTCTCATTGATTACCTCATTTGAGGTTTCCATGAGCAGCTTATAGAGGAATGGATTTTCCGCATTCCACAGGATTGGATTATTGACCTTGATGTTTAATTCTGTGTTATCAAACAAGTCTGATCTGGCATCCACGCATTCATTTCCGTCCTCATCTGTATGCAGCAGAGTTACTGTTACCGGCACAGGATGATTCCCGGCGAAAGAAAAGCTGATTCTCAGATCTGCAGCGTCATAGTCCGGAGAGAATTCTGTGGTTATATGATAGTCACGTATCCCGGACGCGGGTCTGTTCAGAAGGTACACATCCCTGAAAATACCGGACATCCGGAATTTGTCCTGATCTTCAAGATAACTTCCATCACACCATTTAAGGACGAGTACGGCCAGCAGATTATCCCCCTCAATCAGAAATGGTGTAACGTCAAATTCCGATATATGGTGCGAGATCTGACTGTATCCTACATATCTTCCGTTCAGCCATACGTAGAAACATGAATCGACACCTTCAAAATTCAGATAAGTACATCCGGCTTTGTGATCCTTATGCCATTTGAAGTGATGTCTGTAAGCACCGCAAGGGTTGTCTTGCGGGACATACGGAGGATCAAAAGGAAAAGGATATCTGATATTCGTATATTGATTCTTATCGTAGCCTTTCATCTGCCATGAAAACGGAACCAATTCTTTATTCCACCAGTCCCCTGCCGTATATGAAGGCATAAAGAAGTCGGCTTTCAGATCATAAATACTCTGAAAAAAAGAAAAACTCCATTCGCATCCACTGAGCATCTGAAGTCGTTGTGAGGATTCCCTCAGGCTGACGATCTGATCGTTTCTGCCTGAATCCGGAATATAGTAGCATCTGTAAGGCTCAGTGTTTTCATGCAAAACACCCAAATTTTCATAATGTCTAGGAATAATCATCAGTTCCCTCCTGAATTAAAGAAACTTGCCTTGATTCATAAGTTTTCAGCCTTAAAAACATTATAAAAATCGCCTATTTTAAAGCATATGCACAAAACAGTATAAAACCTGCACAAGGTTTACATTTAACCGTTCAGGCATTGCCAGAGATCTGGATAGTTAGTTAAAATGATTTGTAAATAATAAATATGAGGGTACCGAAATGTATGTGAATTCAGGATATCTACATAATTCCAGAACGCCTCTCAAAGAAAAGGTAAAGCCTCTCAGGATCCTTAGCGCCGGAACTTACCAGCTTCACAGCTGGCCAAAACTTCCGACATGGCGTCCAAGAGGCCGTGTTGATTGGCAGTTGATATATATAGCTGCCGGAAAAGGACATTTTATCATCGACCACAAGGACATCATTGTTCCTGCGGGCAATATGATCCTGTTCCAGCCGAAAGAAGAACAGCACTACTACTATCTGGGTGAGGACCGCACACAAGTATGGTTTGTCCACTTTACAGGACGTGACGTCAGGAAAATTCTTCAGTCCTACGACATTCCAATGAACAGTAATATTCTGTGCACAGGTCTATCCAGAGAATATGAGGATTTCTTTCGAAAAATGAGAGATGAGCTCGTCGCCTGCAGATGGGGTTATGAGGAAATGCTTACATATTTGTTCCGTGAGCTTCTGATGACTATGCACCGCAGAATGGAAGAAGATCTTCCGCGTTTCTCCGGTTTTACCAGCCAGGAAATTGATTTTGCCAAAGAATACTTCATGGAACACTATAATGAAGAAATCATAATAGAAGAATATGCGCGCTCGAGACATGTCAGTGCCAGCTGGTTCAACAAAAGCTTCAAGACTGCAGTCGGTACAACACCAATGAATTATATCCTTTCCATAAGGATCAGAAATGCGCAGATACTGTTGGAGACAACCGATTACAATATTTCCAGCATAGCTTCAATGGTAGGTTACGAAAACGCATTCTACTTCAGCAGACTTTTCAAGAAACACAAAGGGCTCTCACCAGCAGAATACAGAAAAATTTTCCGTGAGAAATACAAAGATCACGTATAGCAGCAGGGTTGTCATATGTCATTATCCGCTGTTGTTATTACCATATGGTCTATTGATTTGATAATTGTTTTCTTATCCATGTCAGTACCTCAGGATATAGTCCAGTTATTCTTTTATAGATGCCATATGAGCCTCCTATGCATTCACGAGCTTCAGGAACTTTTTATCGTTCATCTGCTCATTCGTAATGTAGTCTCCGTCACGGAACAATGCATAGTTTGTGACCGGAGTCGGCGCATTCTGCGCATCTTCTCTGCTTTCGATATGTATCGCATGGAATGGTATATCATTCTCTTTTGCTGTCTGCTCCAACACCGGAACATACTTCGCATTGAACGGACACTGACTTGTGTAATATAGAACATATCCTTTTTCTTCTATGTGAGGATGCTTTGCGCATTCCCTGAAATGAGGCTTGTCTGCATCCGCCACAAATGGAAGATACCACAACTGTATGCCATTGTCCGCCTCATCGCATACGGTAAATCCTTTATATTTCAGGAACTTGGGATCAGCAAGGAAAGGCTTCTTCTTAGCAGCCGCAAGTATACACAGCCCTTTCTTCCCCTTTTCTTTACTATCTTCAATACAGGCATTCAGTAAATCTGTAGAATAACCATGACCTTTGAAGGAACCGGACACCCACAGGCAATCAATATACATATAACCATCAGCGTTGATCGGGACCCATGCATTCTCAGCCGGGATATATTCAATGAAGCACTTACCCCGCTCTACGCTCTTAAGGAAGACCAGCCCCTCTTCAAATCTGTCGGCCAGCCATGCCTTCTTTGAAGAAACCTGAACATCATTATTATTGGAAATGGCACAGCAGATGTGTTCCTTTTCCAGATTATCCTTTGTAACTCTGATATACTCCATAAGATCAACTCTCTTTCTGTTTTATCGGATGCCGGATCACAGTCTTCAGCTTCTCCGGTGCAGCCTTACGTGCATCGCTCAGATATATCTCGTGATGAAGCCTCTGATCAGTGATATCAAGAACATATCCCTGCTCTTCCATGAATGAGTGCATTGTTTCTACCGTAGCAGGCTCATCATCATACGATCCAATATGCATACACTGAACACACAAGCCTTCATCGTAGGTGAAGAATTCCACCTTTGAAAAATCCTGCTTCTTCTTTGCCGTGGCTTCACTGACTGCCCAGTCGAAATCTTCTTTCGAGACAAAATCCGGCAGACGGATGACCGAGATCCACTGGAAAGAATCCTTATTGGAATAATCAACGCCGGTCACGCCATCCTGCCACCAGAACCCTTCCAATGGAGGCACCACATAATCAAAGTAGCCATCAATCTGATGATTACCTTTTTTGCTCATTTTGATTGTAAATGCAATCCCATACAGAAGACCTATAGCCTGTTTGTATTCTCCATCTTCTTCATTTGGATTCCCACTGCCCCTTACTGCAATATAATTCATCTTCGGAACATTGACGATAGATGGCGTGCCCTTCGGCATATAGAATTCTTTGTATTCCTTCTTATAATCGAATGCCATATCCTTTTCTCCACTTCATCCCAATCGATGCTGAATAAGTACCACTCCACCAGTATCTTATCACATCAAACACTATAGGTGCATTTCAGCCACGATCACGATGTGCCTCGATATTGAAAGAAAAAACACTATTTCAAGTATATAACCCAGTCAACCACCCCTACTTAGGCTAACGCCTTGAAGAAGGGGCTTGTGACTGCCCTGCAGTGGTCGGCTGACGCCTCCTGCATTTGTTACTGATTCGGAGTATTCCGTGTCAGCTGGCGTCACATCAGG
>JBGUIG010000111.1:0-92709 GCA_045112795.1 Anaerovoracaceae bacterium
CCTGATGTGACGCCAGCTGACACGGAATACTCCGAATCAGTAACAAATGCAGGAGGCGTCAGCCGACCACTGCAGGGCAGTCACAAGTCCCTTCTTCAAGGCGTTAGCCTAAGTAGGGGTAGTTGACTGCTAAAAATATAACATGCTCGACACGACAATTATTGTTGATTTTTTCTCTATTTATTCAGCCTTGTATTGAATTATCCAATGCGTTTGTTTCACTGTGTTTTTATAAGGCTGTTTACATGATTTATCGCATATTATGGCTGAACATGTGGTAAAATATTCACAATATGACTCATTAAGGATACTGCTTTGTATTCTGCTTATGACAATTGTAGGAGAGAGGTAATGGTTAAGGAAGTAAACCCTAAGATTCATGTAAATGAGAGTGATTATCCGGTTACAGATCACCGCTGTGATGACCCGGAGAAGAAGAAACTCGTCAGGAAGCTTGCAGTAATGATTACTGATAACATCCCACGCAAACTCCCGGGAGGAATGAAGGAAAACCATATGGATTTCTGGATTCTCGACAGGCTGCTGACCAAGGAAGAGGTCAGGTTCATGCTTAGTTTCAAGAAGAGACGTACCGGCAAGACTACAGCTGAGCTCGCTAAGGCCAACAATATGAGTGAGGCGGAGGCACAGAAGATAATCGATCATCTCCTGTGGATCGGTATTATTGAACAGAACAGAGACAACGAAGACCAGCACATTCAGTACTGGATCCCTAAGTGGGTAGTAGGCTCCGGAGAATACATGGTAGAGCATCCGATGCTTACCGATACTAATCCTGAAGTTGCTACAATGTTCAATCTCGCACCGCAGGAACCGCTGGAACTTGCAGCAAAGCTGATACCTCCGGGGGGAGCCGGAATCGGAATGCATGTAATTCCTGTAGAAAAGGCTATAGAAGGAACATCAACATCAGTAAGTGTTGAGTACCTTTCACACTGGCTGAATAAGAACGACAAGTTCTGCTCAATGGTTTGCGCGTGCCGTAAGGCTCAGCGTGTCCGCGGAGAAGGTGTCGGAGACATTGAGGGCCACATGTGCATCGGAGTAGGCGACATCGCTGAGTTCCTGGTCGAATCGGGCAAAGACGCAAAATACATCACAAGAGAAGAGGCTATGGAGATAATTGAGAGAGCAGAGCGTAAGGGCTATGTTCATCAGATTACCAACCTCGACGGCCCTAACCGCATAGTAGGTATCTGCAACTGCTCACCGGGCAGCTGCTACGGACTCAGAACATCTCAGCTTTTCAATACACCTAATATGTCAAGATCCGCTTACCGCGCTCATGTTGACGCAGAGAAATGCGTTGCGTGCGGAAAGTGCGTAGAGGTTTGTCCGGCAGGCGCAGCAAGACTCGGTCAGAAGCTTTGCCACAAGGACGGATCCAAGGTTATGTACCCGATGCATGATCTTCCTGATGACAACATCTGGGGCGAAGATAAGTGGAATTACAATTACAGAGATACTAACAAGATCAACTGCTATGACAGCGGTACATCCCCATGCAAAACTGCATGCCCGGCTCACATTGCCGTTCAGGGATACATTCAGATGGCCAAGGAAGGCCGCTATGAAGATGCTGTCAAGCTGATCAGACAGGACAATCCGTTCCCGGCTGTCTGCGGAGCTGTCTGCAACAAGAGATGCGAAGACAGATGTACAAGAGGAACTATCGATGATCCTGTATCAATAGATGAGATCAAGAAGTTCGTTACACAGTGGGAGAAGAAGAACCTCGATGAATTCGTTCCTATCTGTGAGAACGGCGTAGGAGAGCAGTGGACTGATCTTCCGATCGCGGTTATCGGTTCAGGTCCGGCAGGACTCAGTGCTGCATATTACCTCAGGATGGAAGGATATCCTGTAACAGTATTTGAGAAAGAATCAAGACCGGGCGGAATGATGATGAACGGACTTCCGAACTTCAGACTTGAGAAAGATGTCCTCGAAAGTGAGATTGAGATTCTCCGCAAGATGGGAACTGAATTCAGGTGCAATGTTGAGGTCGGTAAGGACGTAACGATTCCTGAACTCAGAGAACAGGGATACAAAGCATTCTTCATCGGAATCGGTCTGCAGAGCGGAGGCAAACTCGGTATTCCGGGAGAGGACGCTCAGGGCGTAATGTCCGGAATAGAGTTCATGCGCAAAGTCAATCTGCATGATGACAAGAAGCTCAGCGGCAAAGTCGTAGTAATCGGCGGAGGCAACATCGGTGCTGATGTCGCAAGAACAGCCGTAAGAAGCGGAGCCAAGAGTGTTGATCTGTTCTGCCTTGAATCATATGATGAAATGCCTATGGGCCTCGAGGATCAGACAGAATGCCAGGAAGAAGGCATCACCATTCACGCAGGCTGGGGACAGACTGAGATCGTTGAGAAGAATGGAAAGTGCGCCGGAATCAAGTTCCGCAAGTGCGTATCTGTCAAGAACGAAGAGGGAAGATTCGATCCTAAGTTCGATGATTCTGTAGTCGAGGAAATTTCGTGTGATGTAGTTCTCTACTGCATCGGTCAGAGACCTGACTGGGGCAAACTGCTTGAGGGAACCAAGGTTGAACTCTCACCGAGAGGATTTGTCATCGCTGATCAGGTAACTCTCCAGACTTCAGACCCGGATATCTTTGCAGGCGGAGATGTATATACAGGACAGAAATTCGTAATTGACGCTATCGCAGCCGGAAGAACAGCAATGGTTTCCATCAACCGTTTCGTTCATCCGGGACAGTCTATGACTCTCGGAAGAGACCTGAGAGAATTCATCGAGCTTGACAGGGATGACATAGCTATCGATCCTGTATCATATGACAACGCAGGACGTCAGAAGCCTGGATTCAAGTCCGGCAAGCCTGAGAAGACATTCGATGACCTCAGACTTCCTCTGACCGAAGAACAGGTAGCCATTGAGGCAGGACGCTGCCTGAGATGCGGTGCTACCACAGTAGACCTCAACCAGTGCATAGGCTGCGGACTCTGCACAACAAGGTGCCAGTTCGACGCAATCCATCTGACCAGAGATATCCCTGGAGCAAGCGACATGCACTTTGCCGAAGACATGATGAAGGTAGTAGGACCTTACGCTCTCAAGCGCGGAATCAGGATCCTCAAGAAGAAGATCACAGGCAAATCAGACTATCCTACGATTCAGTAATATTAAGCATTAAAATAATGTATTGAAATAGAACAATCCCCCCGCGGGGGATTGTTCTTTTGTTGATGAACGTATGGTAAAATATAAACATCAATGGGCATAATTCCGGAGACGGAGTTTCTGCCTTACAGCATCAATTACTCAATTGTAAGAGGAGAGGGAAAGTATTATGGTACCGGAAAGATTTAAGGATTATTTCTTTAACGACTGGGATTATCTGCCGGAACACTACGAAGTGGCAGATAAGGAACGTGAAGAGCTGATCAGAAAGCTTGCTGCTATGATTACTGATGATCTCGGTATGTCCGGCAAGCCTGAGAAAATTGCCAATGACGAGCCGGATTTCTGGCTGCTTGACAAACTGCTTACAACTGAAGAAGTGAAATTCATGCTCAGCTTCAAGAAGAAGAGAACAGTCAAACTGACTGTAGCTGAACTGGCCAAGAGAAACGGCATGTCAGAAACCCAGGCTCTTAACATTGCTGAGGGAATCTGTCAGAAGGGCCTTCTTGAATATGACCGTGAGAATGCCAAGAACGAAAAACAGTACTTCGTTCCTAAGTGGGTTGTAGGATCCGGCGAATATATGCTGATGACAGGAAAGCTCATGGAAGAGCATCCTGAAATAGCTACATTCTTCCACTATGCATCCATGGTTCCTGTAGGCAAAGTTGCTCACATGGTTCCTGAAGGCGGCGGCGGACTCGGAATGCATGTCATTCCTGTTGAAAAAGCTATCGAAGGCAAAAATGAGGCAATCTCATATGAGAAGCTGTCATACTGGCTGAAAAAATACGACAAATACTGCCTCGACGTATGTTCCTGCAGAAGACAGCAGAGAATAAGAGGCGAAGGCGGCGGCGAGATCGAAGATTACTGGTGCATTGCTGTCGGTGACATGGCAGAGTATCTCGTTGAGACTCACAAAGATGCATATTACTGCAGCTATGAAGATGTAATGGAAGTCCTCCGCAAAGCAGAGAAGGCAGGTTACGTTCACCAGATCACCAACCTCGACGGTGAGGGCAAGATCGTAGGTATCTGCAACTGCTCAAATACAGTCTGCAACGCTCTGAAGACATCCCAGCTCTTCAACACTCCTAACATGTCAGCATCCGCTTATCGTGCACATGTTGATCACAACAAGTGCGTGGCATGCGGAAAATGTGTTGAGATCTGCCCGGTAGGCGCTGCCAAGCTCGGACAGAAGCTGTGCAGGAAGAATGGCCAGGCTGTAGAATATCCGCTTACAGAGCTTCCTAACGAGGTAGCATGGGGACCACATAAGTGGAACAAGAATTACAGAGAAGATGCCAAGATCAACTGCTATGAGACAGGTACATCCCCGTGCAAGGCTGCATGTCCTGCAAACCTTTCTGTACAGGGATACATCAACATGGCAGATCAGGGAAGATACAGAGAAGCACTCGAACTGATCAAACAGGATAACCCTCTGCCTGCAGTATGCGGAGCAGTCTGCAACAGACGCTGCGAGGACAGATGCACAAGAGGAACCATCGATCAGCCTGTAGCAATTGATGAAATCAAGAAGTTTATCGCTGCACAGGAACTCAAATCCGAAGGAAGATTTGTTCCTGAGTGCGGCAAGGAGATAGGCGGATTCTGGGGCGACGAGTATAAGATGGCTATCATCGGTGCAGGCCCTGCAGGATTGTCTGCAGCTTACTACCTCAGAAAGCGCGGCTATCCGGTAACAGTATTCGAAAAGCAGAAAGCCCTCGGCGGAATGCTCAGATACGGCATCCCTTCGTTCAGACTCGAGAAAGAAGTCGTTGACGCTGAAATCGACGTCATGAAAGAAATGGGCGTTGAATTCAGAACAGGCTGTGAAGTAGGCAAGGATGTTACCATCCAGCAGCTCAGAGACGAAGGATACGCAGCATTCTACATTGCCGCGGGACTCCAGAGCGGCGGCAGACTCGATGTACCTGGCGCAGATGCCAAGGGAGTCATGAGCGGTATAGACTTCATGAGAATAATCAACGAAGATGAAGTCGCTCTGATGGAAGGCAAGCTGCCTAAAGCCGGCAAACTCAGCGGAAATGTAGTAGTAATCGGCGGAGGCAACATCGGTGCTGATGTTGCGCGCAGCGCAGTAAGAGCCGGAGCTGATACTGTATTTATGTATGCACTCGAAAGCTACGATGAACTCCCTATGGGACCTGAAGACAGAGCAGAGTGCGAAGAGGAAGGCATCAGCGTAAACGGCGGATGGGGTCCGGTTGAAATCACGACAAAGTCCGGGAAAGTCTGCGGAATCAAGTTCCATAAGTGTGTAAGTGTCAAGAATGCAGAAGGAAGATTCGATCCTAAGTTTGATGACAACGAGACTACTGAGCTCGAATGCTCAACTGTACTGTTCTGCACAGGCCAGAAACCTGATCTCGGAAAGATGCTCGAAGGAACCAAGGTCGAGATCAGCCCGAGAGGCATGATCGTTGCTGATCCTGTCACACTCCAGACCGCTGAGGAAGACATCTTCGCAGGTGGTGACATCGTAACCGGACAGAAGTTCGCTATCGATGCTATCGCAACAGGAAGACCAATTGCTGATTCACTCCACAGATATGTACACAAGGATCAGGGACCTAACAGACTGACAGTAGGACGTGATCTCCGCGAGATCATCGAACTCGACAGGGATGATATCCTTGTTGAGAGTTATGACAATATGCCTAGACAGAAGCCTGGCCACAGGGATGGTGATCCGACCAAGACATGGCATGATCTCAGAGAGCCTCTGACTGAGCTCCAGATCAGAGCAGAAGCTAACAGATGTCTGAAGTGCGGCGCTACAACAGTCGATGTCAACAGATGTATCGGATGCGGACTCTGCACAACGAAGTGCGAATTCGACGCTATTAAGCTTGAGAGAGATCATCCGCTGGCATCAAGAATGTACTCAGCTGAGAACGGCAAACTTAAGGCAATCCTGCCATACGCACTGCCAAGAGAACTCAAAATCAGACTCAAAGGCAGCAAGGTTGCCAAGGTGCTCGGCAAATAATACTGTGACGTAGTGTTGTTACGTCTCGCACAAATAACAAAAAATCACCTGTCTCAAACTGAGGCAGGTGATTTTTGCTTTGCATTAAAACCGGCGGGTATACCGGAGGTCTCTACAGATAGCGGTCGAGGTGCTCCCACAGATTGTCTATTCCCTCGCGAACATCGTTCTTGATGGATTCAATGCTTTCTTCAATTGATTCGCGGGTGTCATTACGAATTGCGCTCAGTTCCTGCCGTGTTTCATATCCGGCTGTTATTAAGTCTGTAAGTACTTTGTTCTTTCTGCTGCGCATATTACGATCGAGCCCATCGCGGAATTCTTCGACATCCTGAATAATAGATTTGCCGGCGGCACCGATCGCGCCCAGAGATTCCATAAGTTCTCCCTGTGCTCTGAAGAAATCATAGTCGTATGGAAGGCGTTTGCCGTAATAACCGCTTTTGTATCTGTCGATTACTGTTTCATATCTGTCATAAGCATTCGCCACCGCGTCTTCCCATGATATGTAAAGCTCATTACCGGCGTTTGCGCCGACTTCAGTCATTCTGCCCGGGGATGCGGCAAGTTCTTCGAGCTTCGCGGCGAGTGATTCTGCGTTCTCTTCAATAAGAAAACCGTTCCGGTTATCAGTTACGCCTTCAGATGCGCAGCTGTCTTTAATTATGACTGAAGCAGTATCGCTGGCAGCGGCTTCTCTGACAACAAGACCATTGGTGTCGAAGGTTGAAGGGAAGAGGAAAAGATCAGCGCGTGAATACCATGCGCGCAGCTTTTCACGTCCCGAAATTGCGCCTGTGAAGAAGACCTTGCTGCCCAGACCGAGCTGACTGGAGTATGATCTGACCTCGGATTCATCGCCGCCGGCTCCTACAAATACCATGCGGAAATCTGTACCGCGGGATTTAAGATCTGCAAGGGCATCAAGTATGATCCTGAGACCTTTGTACCACATCAGCCTTCCGATAAAGAGATAGCATGGGACATCCGGCGGCAGATCATAGCCGGATGTGACTTCGGCGATAAGTTCATCAGACACGCGTTCATGCGGAAGGTCTACTCCGTTAAGCATTACAATATACTCGCCCTCATATCCTAATGACCTGAGATTCTCACCTGCGCCGTGGCTGACTGTCCATATCTCATCGCATGCGTTGACGTTGCGGAGCAGGGCCTGAATGGCGCCTTCCTGCAAAGTTTTGCTCTTGATGGCGTTGGCTATGTCTATATCGTACTTAGTATGCCATGTAAGGATAAGCGGCAGGTCCATTGACTCGGCCAGCTGCCTTGCAAGAAGCGCAGAGACCATAGGACAGTGAATATGCAGGAGTTCGGCTTTCTCCTCTCTGAGCCTGTAGGCTGCATCAGGAGAGAAGGGGTAGCCCGTAACATATCCGACCAGTTTTCGTGTGTCTATGCTCGGATATCTGACTATCGGGAAATTGTACATACTGTCGTCAGCTCCCGGCATATCCGGCGTCACAACGATAGAGTGTCCGTGGTTTTGCTCAATATATCTGCCGTAGTTGACTACGGCATTGGCCACGCCGTCTATGATCGGCGGGAAAGAGTCATTAAGTAGTGCTATGGTATGCATGCTCATTGTCTGGCTTAACTCCGTTTTTGTAATTGAACCTTATGTTGTTTTCTATTATACTTCATTAGGTATAATAAGAAACAATTATTCATTAATGATTTGTTGCGCAGATGAATCAGATCATCACACCAACGGAACTAATATACAAGAAGGTAACGTATAGTGAACGTCGATCGTGAAAAGGTAATTATAAGAACAAGTATAGTAGGCATTGCGGTCAATATTCTTCTTGCAGCATTCAAGGCAGCTGTTGGCCTCGCTTCACATTCCATTGCTGTAGTCCTCGATGCTGTCAACAACCTGTCAGATGCTCTTTCATCTGTAATCACAATTCTCGGAGCCAAGCTTGCAGGCCGCAAGCCTGACAGAAATCACCCTCTGGGACACGGAAGAATAGAATACATCAGTGCGCTCGTTGTATCGGCAATAGTAATGTATGCCGGAATAACATCACTTGTTGAATCGGTCAAGAAGATCATACATCCGGCCGCAGTTTCGTATACAACAACATCTCTTGTGATCATTGCTGTTGCTGTCATCGCCAAGATATTACTCGGAAGATATGTCAAAGCCAAAGGCAAATCCGTAGATTCGGGTGCTCTGGTAGCATCCGGAACTGATGCTATGTCAGATGCGATTCTGTCCTTTGCAGTACTCGTAACAGCGCTTATTTTCACTTTCACAGGGTTTTCACTTGAAGCTTATGTCGGCGTAGTTATTTCGGTTTTCATCATCAAGGCAGGTTATGAGATGATCAGCGATACTGTCAGCGATATTCTCGGAAAACGCGCTGATGAAGGAATGAGCAAGACCATCAAGAAAATGCTGGTTGAGGAGCCTGAAATACTCGGAGCCTATGACCTTTTCCTGCATAATTACGGTCCTGACCGCTATTATGGATCTGTTCATGTTGAGCTTCCGGACACAATGTCAGTAAAAGATGTCGATGTTCTGACGAGAAGGGTACAGAACAAGATCTACAAAGAAACCGGCATTATAATGACGGGTATCGGAGTGTATTCACATAATACAACCGATGAAGAAACAATCGAAATCAGGAGAAGAGTACAGAAAATAGTTATGGGTCATGAGTGGGCTCTCCAGGTTCACGGTTTCTATCTGGATAAGGAGAGGAAAGACATGAGATTCGATGTCGTTATGAGTTTCGATGTAGACCACAAAGACGGAATGGAACACCTCTACAAGGAGATTTGTGAAGAGTTCCCTGATTATACAATTACTATTGCACCGGATATCGATATAACCGACTAAAGTGAGAGAAGAATATACCATAAGGCCGATCGCATATGTCAGATCGGATTACAAAGAGAAATTCGGAATACCTAAGCAGTGCGGCCTGGTTACTGAACTGGAGCAGGCCGTAATTCTTGTTCCGGAATTCAGGAATGCTGATGCCCTCAGGAAACTCGACATGTTCAGCCACATATGGCTCATATGGGGCTTCAGTGAGATATCAGGAGGATCGGATCAGGGAGAGTGGCATCCGACAGTCAGGCCGCCAAGACTGGGAGGCAAGAGAGTCGGAGTGTGGGCATCAAGATCTCCGTACAGACCTAATGCTCTGGGGTTATCCAGCGTCAGATTTGAGAGAATCGAACTGGACGGCAAGCCGGTTTCGCCGGATGATCTGTCAGGAACGGTCAAAGGAGAACTGGCAGTAATCATTTCAGGGGGAGATCTTATGGACGGAACTCCTGTATTTGACATCAAGCCTTACATGCCGTATTCAGACAGCCATCCCCAGGCTTCAAACGGATATTCTCAGGGCAAAGGCGATCCTGATCTCAGAGTCGTTTTTCCGAATGATCTTCTTAACATGATTGATGAGGAAAAGCGGGCGGGTCTCATGCAGATACTGAGACTTGATCCCCGTGATGCATACAACAAAAAAGACGGATACACATACGGACTGTCATTCGGTAAGTGGAATATAAGATTCACAGTCACCGGAGACGTTCTCACTGTAACAAATGTTGAATAGGGAGTAATAATGGAATCCGGAAAAACTAACAGATGCGTAATAATCGGAGGCGCAGATATCGGTAATTATCCGCGTATCAGATCTTATCTGAGAGAAGATGACTATGTAATTTACTGTGACTCAGGGCTTAAGCACAGAGAGCAGCTTGACCGGGAACCTTCTCTTATCGTCGGAGACTTCGACTCTTACGATAATCCTGAGTCAGATACAGAAACAATTGTCCTCCCTGTTGCCAAGGATGATACGGATACTGTATATGCGGTAAGAGAGGGAATCAGAAGAGGCTTCAGAGACTTTCTTCTTGCAGGCGTCTTCGGAGAAAGGCTTGATCATACACTGGTGAATGCGTATATACTGTTTGATCTCGATAAGCGCGGATGTACTGCCATGGCGGTCGATGACTACTCCGAGATGAGTGTAATATCTGCGAAGGACGGCAGCAGCTCGTTCGGCCGCGTTCCGGGCAAAGCTCTTGTTGAAGACCGTTATCCGTTCTTCTCGCTTCTGAACATGACAGGAACTGCAAAGGGAATAACAATCCGTGGAGCTAAGTTTCCGCTTGAAGATGCTGAAATCACAAGCGAATACCAGTACGCAACCAGCAATGAAGTCTTACCGGGAGAGACCGCAGAGATTACAATCAAGGAAGGCAGACTGCTGCTGATCAAAGACATATAGCAAACAATAAGCGCTGATATTTACAACCTGTTCGGAGTGCTTCGGACAGGTTTTTATTATGAACATGTGAAATATTTTTTCACATTCTGCCGCCTTGACATGTTAATGGAATTCTTGTTACCATAGAGCGATTTGAGAACAAAAGGAGTCTAACTGATGGAGAAAAAGATGACATCAAAAATCGAATTCAGTCCAACAATAGATATCAGCTTGCTTCGAAAAGCAGGCGTCGATTTATCTTCCCATTATACTATTATTCCCGGTTTTTGCGACGTGCATGTACACTTCAGAGAACCGGGTTTTTCTTATAAAGAGACAATTAAGACAGGCGCAGAGGCAGCGGCTCACGGCGGATATACTGCAGTGTGCACGATGCCTAATCTGAACCCTGTTGCGGATACTGCAGAACGCCTGGATGAACAGCTGAAAATAATAGAAAATGACGCATGCATCCATGTGTATCCTTATGCCGCAATCACAATGGGTCAGAAGGGTGAAGAACTTGCAGACCTTGAGAGCATGGCAGGCAAGTGCATATCATTCTCAGACGACGGACATGGTGTGCAGTCCGAAGAGATGATGAGAACCGCGATGCTCAAAGCCAAAGAACTCGGCAAAATCATCACAGCGCACTGCGAGGATAACAGCCTTCTCAGAGGCGGTTACATCCATGACGGAAAATACTCAGCCGAACACGGGCACAGAGGAATCTGCTCCGAATCAGAGTGGGGACAGATAGCAAGAGACCTGAAACTGGCCAAGGAAACAGGCTGCGCATACCATGTATGCCACATATCAACCAAGGAGAGCGTTGACATAATAAGAAAAGCCAAGGCTGAAGGAGTCGATGTAACATGCGAAACAGCACCTCATTATCTGCTCCTTGATGACAGCATGCTCGAGGAAGACGGGAAATGGAAGATGAATCCTCCAATCAGATCCGCCGAAGACCGGGATGCCCTGATAGAAGGAATTCTCGACGGCACGATCGACTGCATCGCGACAGACCACGCGCCTCATTCTGCTGAAGAAAAATCACGCGGGCTTGAAAAATCCGCTTTTGGAATCGTCGGAATTGAGACAGCTTTCCCTCTGCTTTACACATATCTCGTACTGCCGGGAATAATCACAATGGACAAGCTTGAGGATCTTCTTGTCTATAATCCGCGCAGGAGATTCGGAATTCCTCTTGGCAACGATTATTCTGTATGGAATCTCGGTGTAGAGTGGACCATTACACCTGAAATCGACTTTCTCTCGAAAGGCAAGGCTACGCCTTTTGACGGATGGAGAGTCAGCGGTGTGAACGTACTTACTGTATGCGACGGTAAGCCTGCATACATATTCAGATAGAAAAGGAGATTGGAATGGCTAAGAGAGAAGATATCAGGAAGGTGCTTATAATCGGATCGGGACCTATTGTCATCGGTCAGGCTGCGGAGTTCGACTATGCCGGAACACAGGCATGCCTTGCTCTCAAAGAAGAAGGATACGAGGTAATCCTCTGCAACTCAAACCCTGCGACCATAATGACCGACACAACGATCGCGGACAAAGTATACATGGAGCCTCTGACACTTGAGTACATAGCAAAAATTCTCAGATACGAGAGACCGGATGCTATCGTACCGGGAATCGGCGGACAGACCGGCCTCAACCTGGCTATGCAGCTCAAGAAGAAGGGCGTCCTTGATGAGTGCCGCGTCAGACTGCTCGGAACACCGAGTGAATCGATTGAAAGAGCCGAAGACAGAGAACTATTCAAGGAGATGTGCCAGTCCATCGGAGAACCGGTAATTCCAAGCGAAATTACATACAGCATCGACGAAGCAAAAAAGGCTGCGCTCGACATAGGCTACCCGGTCGTATTAAGACCTGCTTTTACCCTCGGCGGAACAGGCGGCGGCTTTGCCAACGATGAGAAGGAACTTGAAGATATCGCTATCAATGCGTTCAACCTGTCGCCGGTACATCAGGTGCTCGTCGAGAAGTCTGTCAAAGGCTACAAGGAAATCGAGTTTGAGGTAATGCGCGACGGCACCGACAAGGCGATCACTATCTGCGGCATGGAGAATGTTGACCCTGTCGGAGTTCACACGGGTGACTCCATCGTAGTAGCACCGATCCTGTCACTCAGCGACAAGGATCTGAAGATGCTGAATGACTCGGCTATCAAGATCATCCGCGAACTTCGCATCGAAGGCGGCTGTAATGTTCAGTTTGCTCTGCATCCTGAGACAAGCGAGTATTATCTGATCGAGGTCAACCCTCGTGTATCAAGATCCTCCGCTCTCGCGTCCAAAGCATCAGGTTATCCTATCGCGAGAGTTACCGCCAAGATCGCTGTCGGAATGACTCTTGATGAGATTGAAGTCGCAGGCGGCAAAGGCAGCACAGAGCCTAGTCTTGACTATATAGTTGCAAAATTCCCGAGATTCCCGTTCGACAAATTCGCGGATGCTTCCAACAAGCTCGGAACACAGATGAAAGCTACCGGCGAGGTAATGGGAATCGGCGCAACTCTTACAGAGAGCTTCCTCAAATCCATACGCTCACTGGAGACAGGCGTATGCCACCTTCAGCTGGACAAGTTCAACGGAATGAGCAGAAACAAGCTCATGGAATACATCTCTGAATTCAGAGATGACAACATGTATGCTATTGCCGAACTGCTCAGACGCGGCATCAGCATTGAAGAAATACACAAGACAACTATGATCACAGAGATCTTCCTTGAGGCATTCAAGGAAATCATTGATATGGAGAAAATCCTCAGGGAGAGAGTGAACGATGTCAAAACCCTCAGAGCAGCCAAAGTAATCGGCTTCTCAGACAAGGAAATCGCAAAACTCTGGAACCTGACTGAAGTCGAGATTTACAACAGAAGAAAGAGAAACGGAATAACACCTATCTTCAGAATGGTAGATACACTTCACACCGGAAAATACATCGCTTACCTGTATTCGTCATATACGGGCGAGAATGAATCCCGTCTCACAGACAAGAAGAAAATCATCGTTCTCGGAGCCGGCCCTATCAGAATCGGTCAGGGTGTTGAATTCGACTACTCGACAGTACACGCTGTTCAGACCATAAAGCGCGCAGGATACGAGGCTATCATCATCAACAATAACCCTGAGACCGTTTCAACAGACTACACTACAGCAGACAAGCTGTACTTCGAACCTCTGACGGTCGAGGACGTAATGGCAATCATTGATTTTGAGCAGCCTGAAGGTGTTATCGCTACTCTCGGAGGGCAGACCGCTATCAACCTCGCGGAACCGCTGAGAGACAGAGGAGTGAAGCTGATCGGTACAGACTGCGAGGCTATCGACAGAGCAGAGAACAGAGACAGATTCGAGAAAGTGCTTGAGAATCTCGGAATTCCTCAGCCGCCGGGGCACGCGGTAACCAAGATTGAAGACGGCGTCAGGGCAGCAGCAGAAATAGGCTATCCTGTACTTGTCAGGCCATCATTCGTACTCGGCGGACGCGCAATGCAGATCGTAGGCGACGAGAAGCAGCTGAGACATTACCTCAAGACCGCTGTAGAGATTGACGAGGATAAGCCGGTTCTCGTTGACAAGTATATCCTCGGCAAGGAAGTCGAAGTCGATGCAATCTGCGACGGAAGAGATGTATTTGTTCCGGGAATCATGGAACTCGTTGAGAGAACAGGAATCCACTCCGGCGACTCAATTTCCGTATACCCGACATTCTCGATCAGCAACAAGGTCAAGGGCAAGATCCTTCAGTACGCCAAGGCTCTCGGAATCGGAATAGGAATCGTAGGACTTTACAACATCCAGTTCATCGTAGATGACAAAGAAGACGTATACATAATCGAAGTTAATCCGAGATCATCAAGAACCGTACCGTTCCTCTCAAAGTCGACCGGATACAGCCTGGCAGATATCGCAACTGAAGTAATCCTCGGCAAGACACTCAAGGAGCAGGGAATCTTCGATCTGTATCCTGAAGAGAAGAAGAGATACTATGTTAAAGTGCCGGTATTCAGCTTCAACAAAATCAAGGGCCTCGATACATACCTCTCGCCTGAAATGAAATCCACCGGCGAGGCGATTGGGTACGACAACAAGCTCAATCGTGCTTTGTACAAAGCGCTCACAGCATCCGGAACCAGGCTCCGCAACTACGGAACCGTATTTGCCACACTGGCAGGAGAAGACAAAGCAGAGGCACTTCCGCTGATCAGAAGATTCTACAACCTCGGATTCAACATTGAGGGAACACCGGGTACCGCCAGGTTCCTCAAAGAGAACGGAATCAGAACAAGAGAGATGAAGAAAATCAGCGAAGGTTCTAATGAAATCCTCGAAGCAATAAGAAACGGACACATCGCTTACATAATTAATACAAGAAAAGTCGGTGATCATGTTCAGGCGAACGACGGCGCTATGATCAGACAGTGCGCAAGTGAGAACAACGCTACACTTTTCACATCGCTTGATACAGTACGCGTGCTGCTCGATGTACTTGAGGAGACCACCCAGACTATTTCAACTATCGATGCATAATAAGCCGGGAATCACAGTGCTGCCCCGGCAGGAGATTATATGAAACAAGGCATTTTTACTATTACTGAAAATACGCAGCTGACTCCGACAACCTGGAGAATGAGGCTGGCTGGTGACACTTCTGAAATCACGGCACCGGGTCAGTTCATCAACATCAGGCTCGATGGGCATTTTCTGAGGCGCCCGATAAGTGTCAATGATGTCAGACTGCCTGAGGTGTATACAGGAGAAGGACTCGGGACAGGATCCTCAGAAGGTGAGGTCACAATAATCTACAAAGTCCTGGGACATGGCACCGAAGAGATGACTGCTATGAAGCCGGGCAAAGCGCTTGATATCCTGACGGGTCTTGGCAATGGCTACGACCTTTCCGATGCAGGCGACAGACCGCTGCTGATCGGAGGTGGAGTAGGGATCCCTCCGCTTTACCTGACAGCCAAAGAGCTCATCAGAGATGCTGAGACTGCAGGAACAGACAGAGTCATTACTGTTATTCTCGGATTCAACAATGCAGAAGAGATGTACTATGTTGACGAATTTGAAAAGCTGGGCTGCAGAGTTGCAGTGGCAACAGCAGACGGAAGTGCCGGAATCAGCGGTTTCGTGACAGATGCATTCAGGGCTTTGGAATCTGAGAGCTTCACTCATTTCTACACCTGCGGACCTGAGCCTATGCTCAAAGCTCTGTATGAAGAGGTTTACAAGGGAGCAGGAATCAGCGGACAGATGAGCTTTGAAGAGAGAATGGGATGCGGATTCGGAGCGTGCATGGGCTGCAGCTGCAGAACCGTCACCGGATACAAGAGAATCTGCAAGGACGGACCTGTCCTCAGAACGGAGGAGATACTATGGTAGATACTAAAGTTACTCTTTGCGGTATTGAACTGGACAATCCTGTTATTCCTGCATCCGGCACTTTCGGATACGGATATGAGTTCGCGGAACTGTATGATATAAACTGCCTCGGTTCATTTTCGTTCAAAGGAACAACCAGGGATCCGAGATTCGGAAATGAGACTCCGAGAATTGCGGAATGCCCTTCAGGCATGCTCAATGCTGTCGGGCTGCAGAATCCGGGAGTCGAGAAGGTCATATCCGAAGAACTCCCTAAACTGGCAGCGGTCTTTCACAAACCGGTCATGGCAAATGTCAGCGGTTTTTCTATAGAAGATTACGTATATACGACTGAGAAACTTGCAGAGCAGGAGCAGGTAGGATGGCTCGAGATAAATATCAGCTGCCCTAATGTACACGGAGGCGGAATGTCCTTCGGTACAGATCCGTGCATGGCGGCAGACGTTGTCGCTGCAGTGCGCAAAACAACAGACAAGCCTCTGATCATCAAGCTTTCTCCGAATGTAACAGATATCGTTTCCATCGCCAAAGCCTGCGAGCAGGCCGGCGCGGACGGAATCAGCCTCATTAACACTCTGATGGGAATGAGACTCGACCTCCGCAGAAGAAAGCCGATTATCGCAAACACGACCGGCGGATATTCAGGACCTGCCGTTTTCCCTGTTGCGGTCAGAATGGTGTATCAGGTATCGTCAGCGGTATCAGTCCCTGTTGTAGGAATGGGCGGAGTATCGTCCGCCGAGGATGTTTTGGAAATGATGATGGCCGGAGCAACAGCAGTTGAGATCGGAGCTGCTAATCTGGTGAATCCTTTTGCTTCAAGGGATATCATAAGAGATCTGCCGGCAGCGATGGACAAGTACGGCATCAGATCACTGAGTGAGATAATCGGAGCGGCGCACTGAGTTTTCAGGACAGCCCGCCAGACGGAAATATCAAACTTCAAATAATTGTCTAACAGACCTGATTTTGTTGTATACTTAATATGTATAGGGGCTGATAAGTAGCGTACGCCGGATGGCCTGCAGAACATACATCAACAGAACCGGAGGACTGAAAATGGGCAAAGACGTTATTATAGCCTGCGATTTTGCAAGTGCTGAAGAAACAATAAGATTTCTGGATAAGTTCAACAAGATCAGAGAAGAGGTCGTAAGATGTGATGACATCAGTGTCAGAACAAGCAGACCGTTCGTCAAGATCGGCATGGAGCTTTTCTATGCAGAGGGTCCGCAGATTATCAGGACTCTGAAGGCGAGGGGACACAGTGTATTTCTGGACCTCAAGCTTCATGACATTCCAAATACAGTTAAGAAGAGCATGCAGGTGCTGGGCGAGTATGGTGTGGATATGGTCAATGTTCACGCTGCAGGCGGAATCGAGATGATGAAAGCCGCCAAGGCAGGACTGATGCTCGGAGCCGCAAGATATGCAGAGAAGCCTAAACTGATTGCCGTAACTCAGCTTACATCTACTGATGAAGAAACAATGCACAGAGAGCTGCTGATTGACAGACCGCTTAATGAAGTAGTCAGACAGTACGCTCTTAATGCCCGGGAAGCAGGGCTCGACGGCGTTGTATGCTCAGCACATGAGGCGGCAGATATTCACGTTGCCTGCGGAGAGGATTTCCTGACAGTTACACCTGGAATCAGACTTGCGGGTGACAGCGAAGGAGACCAGAAGAGAGTCATGACTCCGGCAGATGCCAGGAAGGCCGGCTCAGATTACATAGTCGTAGGCAGATCAATCACAGCTGAGTCAAAACCAATCGAGGCTTATACGACATGTTGTGAAGATTTCATCGGCTGATCAGGATGTTTTGACACATCTGACTGCTGATAACGATAAGAATATATAAACAAACAGAACCAGATGCGGCGGGCATTCGTCTCGCTGCATTTTCATAAATAAGCAAATACAGACAGTACAGAAAGGTACAGGTACACAAATGTTCAATCATGAAGAAATCAGAAAAAAAGTAGCAGAGGGGCTTCTTGGTATCAAAGCGGTATTTCTGAGACCTGAAGAACCGTTCACATGGGCGAGCGGAATCAAAAGCCCGATTTACTGTGACAACAGGCTGATACTCACTGCACCTGAAGTCAGGAATACAGTTGAAAACTGCATGGCAGAGACAATCAAAGCAACTTTCCCTGACGCAGAGGTTCTTATGGGAACTGCTACTGCAGGAATTGCCCATGCGGCTATTGCGGCTCACCTTATGGATATGCCTATGGGATATGTCAGATCCGGAGCCAAAGACCACGGCAGAGGAAACCAGATTGAGGGCAGACTCGAACCGGGACAGAAGGTAGTAGTTGTTGAGGACCTCATCTCTACAGGTGGCAGCTGCATAGATGCTGTCAATGCGCTCAGAGATGCAGGCGCAGATGTTCTGGGTGTTGTATCGATCATGACATACGGAATGAAAAAGGGCATAGACCGGATGGCCGAAGCGGGCATTGAGTGGATTTCTCTTACAAACTTTGATACAGTAATCGAAGTTGCGGCTGAGATGAACTACATCAGCAGTGATGACATCGTCAGACTGAAAGCATTCAGAGATAATCCATCTGATGAAAGCTGGATTAAATAAGCTTCTTCCGGAGGACAGAGATTTATGCTTGGATTTTTACTTGGCCTGCTTGCCGGTGCAGCGTCACCGACTCAGGCCAGTGTTAACGCAAGGATCAGAGAGGACCTGCGGTCACCATATCTGACCACTGTGGTAAGTTTCATTTCCGCATCGGTTATTATGGCCTTAATTGTTCTTGCGGTCGACAGGAATCTGTACATTCCTCTGATGACGATTGCGAAGCAGCCTTTCTGGATATGGCTCGGGGGAGCCTGCGGAACTGCGATCATTGTTCTCAACATAGTCTGCCTGCCGAGGCTTGGCAGTGCTCCTAATGTAATGCTTATATGCTTCGGGCAGACGATGACCGGGCTAATAATAGACCAGTTCGGCCTGTTCGGATCGGAGCAGATCCCGATGACGCTGCTCAGATTCATCGGATCTGTGCTGGTAATTGCGGGCATACCGCTTGTCAACGGGATACGGAATACGAGCATGCCGGCCCAAGGAACTGAGCTTATTGTTTTCTCAATACTTGCGGTACTGTGCGGCTTTGCGTGCGCGGCGCAGATTGCAATAAACGGAACACTTAAGGAGTATGCCGGGTCCGCGTTCAAAGCGACACAGATTTCTATGGCCGTCGGATTTATTACAACAATAATTCTTATGCTGCTTCTGATGCTGATCAGAGGACGATACAGCATCATGGACGGAGGCCGCAGCCATGGTCCTGTCAGATTCAGGCTCTGGATGCCTGCAGGAGGCGCACTTGCTGCAGTGATAGTGTGCGGCAATGCAGTGGCAGCTCCTATTCTGGGAACAGGTATTGTGGCGATACTGAATCTTGTCGGAATGATGGCTATGAGCCTGTGGATAGATGCGACCGGATTCCTCGGAATAGATAAGCAGCCGGTGACATCAGTCAAGGTAACCGGAATGATTCTGATGGCAGCCGGTTCCGCACTCATAAGTCTTTTCTGACATACAGATAACCGGCGAATATGAGTATGACTCTAATATTTGCATAAATTACTTATACATGGGATGGGACTTGAAGAGAGGTGTACGAAATGAGTAAGGTTAGAATTGCAAGTCTGCAGCTGAAAGTCTGGCAGGATAAGTACGAAAATATAGAAAAACTGGCGGAAATACTCGGAAGCGGGGCTGCAGAAGGCGCAGATATCATCAGCCTTCCGGAGATGTGGAACTGTCCTTACAAGACGGAGCTTTTCCCTGAATACGCTGAACCTGAGCAAGGCGATACATGGCTCGCAATGTCGACACTTGCGAGAAAAAACAACGCTTACTTTGTCGGCGGATCAATTCCTGAAGTCGAAAACGGCAAGGTATACAACACCTGCTATGTGTTTGACCGCGAAGGAAAACAGATCGGCAAACACCGCAAAGTTCATCTGTTTGATATATACGCACACGGACAGCAGGTTTTCAAGGAATCGGATACCCTCACAGGAGGAGACTGGTTTTGCACATTCGACACTGAGTGGTGCAAAATGGGAGTAAATATATGTTTTGACATAAGATTCCCTGAGAGTTCAAGACTTCCGGCTCTCGAAGGAGCCAGAGTCATTTTCAACCCTGCAGCCTTCAACATGACAACCGGTCCTGCACACTGGGAACTCGGATTCAGACAGAGGGCTGTCGAAAACCAGCTGTATATGGTAGGAACTTCGAGCGCCAGAGATCCTGAGGCAGGCTACGTTGCATACGGACATTCGATAATCACTGATCCTTGGGGCGATATCGTCATGCAGATGGATGAAAAGCCGGGCGTATCCGTAACGGAGATCGATCTTGACTATATTGACAAGGTGAGGGCAAAACTGCCGCTCCTCTCAGCGCGCAGAACAGACGTATATGAACTCAGAAGTCTGTAAAGATCTGATAGTATAATAGATGCGGTACAGATAAGGAACTATTGTATTGCATGAGAATATGGTATATTTTAAAGGGTAACTGTTGTTGATAACAGCAGAAAGGAGGACATATATGGCAGGAAAATCAAGTATGAGACCGGGAAGCGGATTCAGCAGTTCAGGAAGAAGACCTGATGGTGAACTCGGACAGGCGCTTCTGACTGTACTGGGTGTCGGTATCGCAGGCGGAATCGCTCTTGTCGGAGGTGCGGTTAAGCTTGGTGAAAAAGTTCTCGACCTTCAGGTCAGAGCTTACGAGAAGATCGAAGCTCAGAGAGAAGCTCATCGTGAAGCAGTAAGAGCACTGGCTGAGAGCGAATCTGAATTTGCTTCAGAGCCAAGAGATGAGTCTCTTGATCTTCGTGAAGACAACTGATAATTCCGGTAAGGAGGAATAATATACAATGTTTGAAAATATCATGACTGCGGTTCAGCAGACTCAGAATGGAGGGACATCCACAGTTGAATTCATCTGGTGGGCGGCAACGGTAGTCGGACTGTGGAAAATGTTCGAGAAAGCAGGGCAGCCGGGATGGCCGTCAATAATACCATTCTATAATACTTATAAGATGTGCGAGATATGCATGGGCAATCCTTGGTACTGGCTGAGAATTCTTGTCGTATTCATCCCGATTATCGGATGGATAGCTGCACTCTACTTCGGGTATCAGATGTACAAAGCTGTTGCTCTGTCATTTGGCAAGCCTGAGACATATGCATGGGGCCTTCTGTTCCTGACACCAGTATTTATGTGCATGTTCGGATTCGGAGAAGCTGACTATTACGGACCTAACGGAGTAGGAGACAGAAGAACGAGTCAGGCAAGAGAAGCCAAGACAGTTAACTTTGATGTCGTCAAGAATGACCAGGTTCAGCCTCAGCAGACTCAGACCAGAGTTGAGCCTGTACAGCCTGAAGAAGAAACTGTCGATTTTAACTTCGATCAGCCTGAAGAATAATCGTTCTTCAGTAGAATCTGAAATCAGAACAAAAAGAAACCCGCGCTGTGGCTGTGGCGCGGGTTTTGATTTAACTATTCTTCTTCAAATCCTTCTATCTTGATTTCTGAATTTGCGTTGACATGATTACATATTGCAACATATGTATCATGTGAGATTACATGTTCGATCTTGCATGCATCCTCTTCAGCTGTATCCGGGTCAACTCCGAGAGTTTCAAGGAAGGTTTTGAGAGCCTTGTGCCTCTGATAGATACGGGTAGCTATCTTGCGTCCCGGAGGGGCAAGCGTGATAGGCCCGTTAGCTTCCATGTTAATGTAGCCGCTTTCTTTGAGCCGCTTGACTGCATATGAAACACTTGGTTTTGTGACACCGAGATGCCTGGCGATATCGATAGAACGGATATAACCATATTGCTCCTCGAGGATAAGCATGGTCTCCAGATAATCTTCTGCGGACTGTTGTATTTTCATAATCACTCTCCTTAATTACCCGTTAACCATAACATATAAAAAAATGATTATCAAGGAAACAAACAATCAAATGGGTAACAATACTTTAAGAGTTAACACAGGTTAGCTGTCAAAGCGTAAGATTTTCTTAAACTCTTATTGCCGGGTACTGCTATGTACGAAAAGTAATAAGTCGCTTGCAAGTTTGAGAATGCATGTGCTAAACTCGATTTGTACATGTAGTGTGCAGCCTTGCTGATCAGGTTGCATATATTGATTAAAGAGAGGAGATATAATTATGGCAAAATGGGTTTGCAGCGTATGCGGTTATGTACATGAAGGCGATACACCTCCTGAAAGATGTCCACAGTGCAAGGTTCCTGCTGAGAAGTTCATCAAGCAGGAAGAAGGCGAGCTGGAATGGGCAGCTGAGCACGTTCTTGGCGTTGCTAAGGGCGTTGATCCTGAAATCATTGCAGATCTCAGATCAAATTTTGAGGGCGAGTGCTCAGAGGTAGGTATGTATCTCGCTATGTCCAGAGTTGCATACAGAGAAGGATATCCTGAAATCGGAGAATACTGGAAGACTGCTGCTTTTGAAGAAGCTGAACATGCTGCTAAGTTCGCAGAGCTTCTCGGTGAAGTTCTGGCTGACAGCACCAAGAAGAATCTTGAGATGAGAGTTGAAGCTGAGAACGGCGCAACACTCGGCAAGACAATGCTTGCTAAGAAGGCTAAGGAGCAGGGCCTCGATGCTATTCATGACACAGTTCACGAGATGGCAAGAGACGAGGCAAGACACGGCAAGGCATTTGCAGGTCTTCTGAAGAGATACTTCGGCTAATATGAATACTGGAGGGGACCGGGGCACACAGCTCCGGTCCTTTTACGTCTGAATTGTGATTAATATTGACACGTTGGTGAATCGGGTGCTATCATACAAATATACGAAATGCAATATATCGCACGATTATTAATACACAATTGTCATATACTAACGGAGGTACAAGATGCTTGATCTAACTATTTATGAAAAGGGTTTAAAAAATAACATCGAGCGCGCTAAACAGCAGAACATCATTCTGCCTACAATCGAGCAGCAGATGCATCCTGAGAAGATTCCTCAGAAGATTCTCGACAAGCTGACCAAAGTAGGTCTGTGGGATATCGATCCTGTAAACCTCTTCCGTATCACATGGAAGAATGAACAGAAGGAATCCGGCGGACTTTTCCACGGTCCTAACTACATAGTACTTCCTCCTGAACTGACAGGAGTTAAGTGCCGCATCATCTGCATGATCGGCAAGTGGTTCCCGACAGGCTGCCACAAGGTAGGTGCTTCCTACGGCTGCCTCATTCCTGAATTCGTAACCGGTCAGTTCGATACTAACTATCACAAGGCAGTATGGCCTTCAACAGGCAACTACTGCAGAGGCGGAGCTTTTGACAGCGCACTTCTCGGAGTTTATTCCATCGCTATCCTGCCTGAGGGCATGAGCCGTGAGAGATTTGACTGGCTCAAGAATGTTGCAAGCGAAGTAATCGCTACTCCTGGTACAGAGTCCAACGTTAAGGAAATCTTCGATAAGACTCATGAGCTGAGAGAGACAAGAGAAGATGTATGGATTCTCAACCAGTTCGAGCAGATGGGCAATTACATGTGGCACTACAATGTAACAGGTAATGCTATTGCAGAGGCATTTGAAGAAATCAAGGGCGAGAACGGCAGACTCGCAGGAATGGCATTCACATCCGGTTCTGCAGGAACAATGGCTTCCGGCGACAGACTCAAAGAACTCTATCCTACAGCTAAGCTTGCAGTAGGTGAAGCTCTCCAGTGCCCGACACTCCTTGACAACGGATTCGGCGCACACAGAATCGAAGGTATCGGTGACAAGCATGTTCCTTGGATCCACAATGTTAAGAACACTGATATGGTTATCGACATCGATGATGAAGATTCCCAGAACATCCTCAGACTCTTCAATGAGCCTGTCGGAAGAGAGTACCTCAAGGAACAGGGCGTAGATCCTGAGCTCGTAGATCTTCTCGGATACTTCGGAATCAGCGGTATCGCTAATATGCTTTGCTGCATCAAGATGGCTAAGTACTATGAACTGACAGAGAACGACGTACTGGCAACAGTTATGACAGACTCTTCAGTTATGTACCAGTCAAGAATCAAAGAGCTTCAGGAAGAGCAGGGCGAATACACTCATGAGAAGGCTGCACTCCACTATCACAAGCACATTCTCGATGAGAAGGCTGACAACATGCTCGAACTCCGTTACACAGACCGCAAGAGAATCCATAACCTCAAGTACTACACATGGGTTGAGCAGCAGGGCAAGACAAGCGACGAGCTCAACGCACTCTGGTATGACGAAGCTAATACATGGGGCGCACTCAGAAAAGAGAGAGCTAAGATTGATGAGCTCATCAACGAATTCAATGAGGCAACAGGCCTTCTCAAGACTCTGTAATATTAACTGAGTGATATGACAACGAACAGGGAGCTGACCGCATTAAGCGGCCGGCTCTCTTTTTGTAAATGATCGCGGAACACAAAAAAGCAGCTGCATAGGTTTGCTATGTCAGCTGCGCTTTGCGTTAAACAATTTGATTAGAGTATGGGGCAAAACGGAAGTTTAGTTCTGCGCGGTTATTACATCAGGTGTGTGAAGCCAGTTTGACTGCATCAAGGACTTAGCTTTATCAAGATCACGGGCTTCTACTGCCGCGATTATCTCGCTGTGCTCATGTATAAGCTCGTTCATGTTTCCGGCTTTGCTGAAATAGATGTTCTCAAATCTTGAAGCATGTCCGCTGAGAGTTTCGATGAATGAGGTAAGAAAATCATTGCCGGCTAGTCTGACTATGATCTCGTGGAATTCATTATCGCATGAGCGGCAGCCCCTGATATCGCGCTGCCTGTATGCCTGTGTGAATTTCTCGTTAGCGTCCTTCAGACTCCTGATCGTACTGTCATCAATCTTGCTGAAAGCGAATTCAAGAGCCAGCGAATGAAGTTCAGCCAGCATCTTGTATGTTTCCGGAATGTCAGTGACATCAATCTCGCTGATGCGGCTTTCTCTGCCCGGACGTACATCTATGAGTTTCTGCTCAACAAGCATCTGGATAGCTTCTCTTACAGGGGTGCGGCTTACAGAGAAATACTGGGAGAGTTCGCTGTCCAGAATTTTCTCTCCCGGCTGAAGTGTGCCGTCAATGATCCATTCCCTGAGAGTTTCATATATTCTGATCTTAGCGCTCTTTGGTGCTTCGAAGACGTTCTTTTCTGGAATAGGCATAAAAAACCTCCGGTTGAAATGTTGTACGCAATATATTGCATTATGCGTACAAACATTATATATAAACCGGAGGCATATTTCAATCAGCAGAAGTGCTTATTGCCGGGATTAGTCCCACAAAGGTTCTGATTCAGGTTCGGCAGGGTCTTTCTTCAGCGCAATATTGAGAATGATTGCGCAGATTGCAGCCGGAACGATACCGGAACCGCCGAAAATGTAACCAATCCATGCCGGCATCATTGCCAGTACGTTGGCTGTTGAACCGAGGCCATAACCCAGTCCGAGTGAAACAGCAACAATGGTAACCTCTCTGTTGCCGATTCCTTCTTTGGTAATCAGCTGGATTCCGCTGACTACGATAGAAGCGAACATCATTACAGCAGCACCGCCGAGTACTGACTGAGGCATCAGCTGAACGATTGCAGCCAGCTTAGGGCAGAATCCGCACAGTACCAGGAAAATAGCGCCCATTGTGATAGCGTAGAGATTTACGATCTTGGTCATTCCTACGAGGCCGACGTTCTGGCTGAAAGAAGTGTTAGGAAGAACGCCGAAGAGGGTAGCAAATGTTGAGCCGACACCGTCGCAGGCTACACCGCCGGAGAGCTCTTTGTCAGTTGCTTCTCGGCCGAGGCCTCCCTCTGTGATGCCTGAAAGGTCACCGACAGTCTCGACTGCAGTTACAATGAACATGATCATGATCGGAATGATCGCTCTTGCGTCAAACACAAATTTCACAGGCATGATCTTAGGCAGCGAGATCCACGCAGCAGCAGCTACTTTGTCCCACTGAAGCACCCATGAGTGGATAAAGGTTTCGCCTTCAAATACAAAAGTTGTGTCAAGGAACAAAGGAAGTATCGCACAAATGATATATCCGAATATGATACCGAACAGAATCGATGCTGCCGAAAGGATTCCCTTGGTAAAGTGCTTGAGCAGGATGATTGCGACAAGAACAGCGAAACCTACAAGAAGATTGGTAGGTGAACCGAAGTCCTTGTTGTTGTTTCCACCGCCGAATGAATTGATACCTACACTTATAAGTGACAGACCGATGGCTGCAACTACAGTACCGGTAACAACACTAGGGAAGAATCTGCGGAGCGGTTTGAGCAGGAATCCGAGAACCATCTCGAATAATCCGCCGATGAAACAAGCACCGAGTATTGCGCCATATGCGACAATTCCGCCGCCCATCGAACCGGCAACACCGCTGCATACTCCGATAAAGCCGGAGCTTGTACCCATTACGCACGGCAGACGAGCTCCGATAGGACCGATAGTCCACAGCTGTACAAGTGTGACCAGACCTGCTACCAGCATCGCGTTCTGGATGACAGGTACCATCATGCCCGCGTCACCGAGTGAGCATGCGCCTCCGATAACGAGTATCGGCGTCAGGTTGCCGACGAACATTGCCAGTACATGCTGCATTCCAAGAATGATTGCTCTGCCGGTTGGTATCCGGCCTTCAAGCTCATACTCAGAAGTCATCACATTCAGGCTGCCTTTCCTTTTTTCTTTTGCTTCTGCAGCTGACATAATTAACCTCCTTTTCAAATTGAATTCATTTTTTATACCTTAGCATCTATAGTTAATAATATCATCAACTGTCCAAAAATATAACAACTTGAAACAAGAATGACAAAACAAACAGATTGCTGCCATAAAAAAAGTTATTGAGCCGAAAACATTTTCTGCTCTTTTTCAATGGGTATATTGTCCGAAGCTGCAGATTGAAGTAAAATGATAACAGCAAAAGTATGTTAACCATTATGAGAATTAAAACTGCGACGGGCAGATGCCTGCCGCACAGACAGGAGGAAATACTCTATGAAAAATGTAAAATGTCTCAGATGTATAAAATGCGGCAGGGAGTATGAAGCACTTCCTGATGCTACTACCTGTGAATGCGGCGGCATTCTCGATGTTGTATATGACTACGATTATATAAAATCTGTATCAAGCCCTGAGAGCATCTCTGCAAGTGACAACTACACAATGTGGCGTTACCGTCCGTTTCTCCCTGTTGAGGAGACGACGCAGCAGCCGCCTCTGAGAGTTGGCTGGTCCCCTCTCTATGAAGAGCCTCGCATGGCGGAGAAACTCGGCATCCGCCAGCTGTATCTGAAAGATGACGGACTCAATCCTACAGCCTCACTCAAAGACAGAGCAAGCTCCATGGGAGTAGCCAAGGCTATTGAAGCGGGATACGATACAATCGCATGTTCTTCAACCGGAAATGCAGCAAGCTCACTTGCAGGTAACGCGGCAGCAGCAGGACTTAAGACATATATCTTTGTTCCTGAAAGAGCCCCGATCGGCAAAGTTGCCCAGCTCCTTATCTTCGGAGCCAAAGTAATCTCCGTCAAGGGAAATTATGAAGATACATTCGAACTGTCCAAGCAGGCAATCGATGAATACGGATGGTACAACAGAAATGCTGCTATCAATCCATATCTTATGGAAGGAAAGAAGACCGTTGCACTTGAGATTGCTGAACAGCTGGGATGGAAAGTTACAGATTATGTAGCTCTTTCAACCGGAGACGGCTGCACAATCGCGGGCGTATGGAAGGGATTCAAGGATCTGTACAATGCAGGCTTTATCGACAGACTTCCTAAGCTGATTTCAGTACAGTCTGTAAATACCTGTCCGATCAACATTGCCGCAAGGACAGGGGAACCATGGAAGCCAATGGAAGAAAACACAATTGCTGATTCAATCTCTGTCGGTGTTCCTCGCAATCCGGATAAGGCTATCAATGCGATTGTTGAGTCGCAGGGCATCCCTGTAGAGGTTACAGATGATGAGATTCTTGAGGCAATGAGAGTCACAGGAAGAGAGTGCGGCGTATTCGGAGAACCTGCAGGTGTCACAGGCATGGCAGGTCTCGCAAAACTGTGCAGAGAGGGCAGAATCCCTGCAGATGCAAGCGTAACAGTTATTGTTTCCGGCAACGGACTTAAGGACACCGCCAACGGAATCAAAGCAGCAGGTGAGCCGATCAGACTCGAACCTGACATGGATAAACTGCGCAAAGTGCTCGCAGAATAGCTTCGGCAATATGAAATAATGAAAAACGCCCGGTCCGGCAACGTGATGTGCCTGACCGGGCGTTTTTGTTTTGCCGCTACACTGCGGAATCATTCATTGAAAGAGAACAGTCTGTCATCAGCTCTGATTTTTCAGCATTCCCCAGGCGCTTTGCACTCCGCGGACTGCAAGATTCCTCTGGATATATTCAGCTGATTTTATCAGGCCTGGGTTGTCGGCCTGATTAAGGAATACTCTGAATTCTCCGGCTGCGTTTTTCTGACCGCCCTCGCCTGAAGAGACGATTGCGGCAATCAGGTTTTCATCTATGGTGTCACGATAAAATGGCGCGGGAAGCATTTCTGAACGGAAAAGTGCTTCATCAGTTTTTCTGCCGAGGGAAGAGAGTCCTGCAACACAAATTGTTATGTCTGTCCTGTCGGGGATTACAGGCTCCCATGGTGCAGGCCACTTAAGCGGATTGCGCCGTGAACCATCTGCTTCGATAAGAATAGTATCGGCTTCTTCATATATGATGTCCATAAAATGCTGCGAAGGCGACATTACTTTACCGGCCTTTTCCGGATCCCTGGCAACAGCCATAGCAATTTTGCCTTTTTCAAAAGCCGACGCAAGATCCGACCTGAACATGTCTTCTGATGAATATCCGGGCTCATCTGTGTATATCACGGGAAGATTTTCATACAAAGACAGGTCGCCGGCATGGATGCTGCCGGGGTCTGCCATGTGAGTTGTCGTTGTGACGACTGCCTTACGGCCCGAAGAAGCAAGCTCACGGGCGAGCGATATCATAAGTGTCGTTTTGCCTCCTCCGCCGGTAAAACAAATGACGGCCTTATCCGGTATATGTATGCTGAGTGCTTCGGAAATTGTATTCTGCTCTCCCTTAAAATTCCAAAGGCGCATTGTCTGCTGTCTCCTTATCTCTGTAATCAATGTCAATGACTTCTGCTTCGCTGTCAGCTTCGACCAGCAGGAGATCATTCATGTGTGCGGATATAATCTGCCTGCCTCCGGTATCTCCGCTGACAGACAGTAGTTCGTCGCGATATATGGAAGAAAAGATTTTGGGGTTAAACATATGTCCCTGCCAGGAAAGCGATACGATTCCATGGGAACTGTTCTTAAAAGATTCAATCAGCTTAGAGATGGTCGACGCCCTGATGCCGGGCTGGTCACAAACACAGAAGACATATGCATCGGCATCACCCGCAGCACTGATACCGAGCTGCATGCTGTGGGAAATGCCAAGTTCCGGGTTGCGGTTCATCACGATATCAAAGTCAGCGGACAGAGAAGCTAATTCTTCATACTGGGTAACGAGTATTTTGCGACAGTTAACCTGTGCGCGCGCGGCATCAATAACACTGCTTATCATAGGCCGGCCGTCGCTCATAATATGGAGAAGCTTGTTGCTGCCGAACCGGCGGCCATTTCCTGATGCCAGGAGAATTATTGCTATTCTTATGTCTGAACCGGCGTGATTTTTCATGTCAGATACCTGTGAAAGAAAACTAAAATATATAATCTATTCTACAATCCTGATTCTCTGCGGTCAACGAACCAATACTGAAACTAAAACGATATTAATTTTAATATCTGGCTTGTCACGTTCTGTATAAAGATTTATAATAATACTATCATATATTGGATTTGCTGATAGGCTAGGATAGTGTTACCTTCGGGACAAATTGGTCTCCTGAGCATCAGCAGACACTGTTTCCGGGTGTTATTCGGCAAATCGATCTGTATTTTTTTTACAGGAGGGTGATTTATGAAGAAGTTTTTAGCACTATTGTTAAGCATTACTATGGTTCTGGTAATGTTTGTCAGCTGCGGCGGAGGCGGCGGAGACAGTGAGAGCGCAGACTCCGGAGAAGGCGAAGCTGCAATGAAGGTTGGTCTCATCTGTCTTCACGATGAGAACTCCACATATGACAACAACTTCCTTGCTGCGTTCCAGGAATCCTGCGACAAGATGGGAGTTGAGGCTGTTATCAAGAAGAACATTCCTGAAGGACAGGAGTGCTATGATGCAGCAGGCGAGATGGTAGATGCCGGATGCAAACTGATCTTCTCAGACTCATTCGGTCATGCCGGATTCATGCTCCAGGCAGCCAAGGACAATCCTGATGTACAGTTCGTAAGCTGCACAGGCGACAATGCTCTTGTTGCAAATCAGGACAACTTCCACAATGCTTTCGCATCAATCTATGAAGGCCGTTACCTGGCTGGTGTTGCAGCAGGAATGAAGCTCAACGAGATCAAAGATGCCGGCAAACTTAAAGGCGCAACTCCTAAGATGGGTTATGTAGGCGCATTCACATACGCTGAGGTAGTATCCGGATACACATCCTTCTATCTTGGTGCTAAGAGTGTATGCCCTGATGTAACAATGGACGTTACATTCACAGGATCATGGTACGATGAGACCGCAGAAAAGGAAGGCGCTAACAAGCTGATCCAGGGCGGCTGCGATCTGATTTCACAGCACGCTGACTCCATGGGAGCTCCTACAGCATGCGAAGAAGCAGGAATTCCTGACGTATCCTACAATGGATCCACAAAGAGCGCTGCTCCTAATACTTACATCATCTCATCAAGAATCAACTGGTCACCATTCTATGAATATGCAATTGACGCAGTTCAGAAGGGTGAGGCATTTGACACTAACTGGACAGGAACACTCGATACAGGTTCTGTAGAACTCACAGAGCTCAATGAGGATGTTGCTGCTGAGGGAACAGCTGCTAAGCTCGAAGAAGTTGAAGCAGGACTCAAGGACGGATCCATCCATGTATTCGACACAAGCACATTCACTGTTGAGGGCAAGAACCTCGATTCATACCTTGCTGACGTAGAGGCAGACGAGGCTTATGAGCACGAGACAGAAGTTATCTCTGACGGATACTTCCACGAATCAGAATACAGATCAGCTCCATACTTCGATATCCAGATCGATGGTATTAACCTGCTCGATACTGCATTCTAATTTAATGCAATCTGATATTAGTTAAATAAGAAATGACCGGCTACACCTCTGTGTGCAGCCGGTCAAAATTTAAAAAACAGAAAATTCGATATCGGAAGGGGGAGATTATTTTGCAAGAAAGCAGAACACCCGCAGTTTCGATGAGAAACATTACAAAAACTTTTGGCAGTACTGTTGCCAATAATAAGGTCAATCTTGATATCTACCGAGGAGAGGTCCTTTCACTCCTGGGTGAGAACGGTTCAGGAAAGACTACACTGATGAACATGCTGTCAGGTATTTATTATCCTGACGAAGGCGAGATTCTGATCGACGGCAAGCCTGTTCAGATTTCTTCACCTAAAGATGCTTTCGATTATGGTATCGGCATGATCCATCAGCACTTCAAACTTGTCAATGTATTCACAGCTGCTCAGAATATTATTCTGGGTATTAATGAATATGACGGCAAGAAAGTTGGCAGATGGAATAAGCTCGATCTGAAAAAAGCCTCCAAGAGGATACGTGAAATCTGTGATGCATACGGTTTCGATGTAGATCCTGATCAGAAAGTCTATGACATGTCCGTATCGCAGAAGCAGACTGTTGAAATAGTTAAAGTTCTGTATAAGGGCGCGGATATTCTTATTCTTGATGAGCCTACTGCAGTACTTACTCCGCAGGAGACAGAGAAACTCTTCAATGTATTGCGTAATATGAGAGCTGACGGTAAGACCGTTATTATCATTACTCACAAACTGCACGAAGTAGAAGAGATTTCGGACAAAGTAGCAATACTCCGTAAGGGCGAATTTATTGGAGAACTGATAACAAAAGAGACCAATGCCCAGGAAATGACCAACATGATGGTAGGGCGTGAGGTCAAACTTAACATAGACAGGCCTGAACCTAAGAATGTCAAACCTAAACTGGAAATCAAGGATCTTACGGTGAAGACCGAAGATGGTATCACCAAACTCGACAATGTATCCTTTACTGCCAATACAGGTGAGGTGCTCGGAATTGCCGGAATATCCGGATGCGGACAGAAAGAGCTTCTTGAAGCAATCGCCGGCCTTCAGCCGATAGATCATGGCGAGATACTGTTTGTTGAGGAAGACGGAACCAGAACAAATCTCGTCGGCATGGATGCTCTTGAAATCGATACCAAAGGAGTATCTCTGGCGTTCGTTCCTGAAGACAGACTCGGCATGGGCCTTGTCGCTAATATGAATCTTGCGGACAACATGATGCTGAGATCATTCAGAAGGAAGGGAAGTATTGCCGGATTCACAGACCGGAAGACACCGAGAGAACTTGCTGAGAAAGTTATCAGAGAACTCGAAGTAGTAACTCCGGGAGTTGATACTCCGGTAAGAAGACTGTCCGGCGGTAATGTTCAGAAGATTCTGGTAGGCCGTGAGATTGAGATGAACCCTACAGTTCTCATGAGCGCATACGCTGTAAGAGGTCTGGATATCAACGCATCCTATACTATTTATGACCTTATCAACAAACAGAAAGAACGCGGCGTAGCCGTAATATTCGTCGGTGAAGACCTTGACGTACTTCTCGAACTCAGCGACCGCATACTTGTTCTGTGCGGCGGCAAAGTCAGCGGTATCGTAGACGGCAGAACAGCAGATAAGAACGAAGTTGGACTGCTCATGACAAAGGTGGGAGGTGGAGCAATTGGATAAGCAGAAAAAAGAACCATTGATCCATATCACTAAGAGAAAGATGATCTCTAAGAAACATGAGTGGGCGATCCGTCTTGGAAGCATTCTGATTGCGCTTATTGTCTGCGCTGTTATCACTACAGTAACTACGCATCTTAACCCTATCAGCGTATATGCATCCATGTGGGATGGATCATTCGGAAGCGAAAGAAAGATATGGGCGCTTCTCAAAGAACTATCCGTTCTTCTTATGATTTCTGTAGCCTTGGCTCCGGCTTTCAAGATGAAGTTCTGGAACCTCGGAGGCGGAGGTCAGGTCATGGCAGGTGTTCTTGCAACAGCAACCTGTATGATCACTCTGGATGAAAAGCTTCCGAACGGAATGCTTATTCTGGTATCCCTTATCGCTGCGCTTATTGCAGGTGCTCTCTGGGCATTCATTCCTGCATTCTGCAAGGCAAAATGGAACACTAACGAAACCCTGTTTACTCTGATGATGAACTATGTAGCTACACAGATCGTTGCTTACTTCATTATCATCTGGGAGAATCCTAAGGGCTCCGGCAAGATCGGTATCATCAACCCGAATACCAATGCCGGCTGGCTCCCTACAGTTGCAGGCAAACAATATCTGCTGCCGGTACTGATATCTATAGCTGTAACCATATTCATGTACATCTATCTTAAGTACAGCAAGCAGGGCTATGAGCTTTCAGTAGTAGGTGAGAGCCAGAACACCGCTAAATACGTTGGCATCAACGTAGGCAAAGTAATTATCCGTACTCTGATAATCTGCGGACTTATCTGCGGACTTACAGGATGGCTCCTTGTTGCAGGTACTGACCACACAATGACAACTACACTCGAGGCAGGCAGAGGCTTCCTCGGAGTCATGGTTGCATGGCTGGCACACTTTAACCCGCTGGGAATGGTACTTTCCGGACTCCTGATGGTATTCATGAGCCGTGGAGGCGGCGAGATTTCCACTGCTTTCGGACTTAACAGGTCATTCGGAGATATCTTAACCGGTATTATCCTGTTCTTCGTAATCGGCAGTGAATTCTTTATTAATTATCAGATACACTTCCGTAAATCGCATGGAAAGGAGGCTGCTGATGTTTAGTCTTGTAACATTCATACCGAGAGCAATAGTACAGAGCGTACCGCTTCTGCTTGGCTGCGTCGGTGAGACACTGAACGAAAAATCCGGCAGCCTTAACCTCGGTATCCCTGGCGTCATGTACGTCGGAGCTATCTGCGGAGTAATAGGCTCATTCTTCTATGAGAACTCAGGAGCAACATTCAACCCTGTCATAGGGCTGCTGATTCCTATCATATGCTGCATGCTGGGTTCACTGATGATGGGACTCATTTTCTGTTTCCTTACCGTTACACTCAGAGCAAATCAGAACGTAACAGGTCTTGCTATGACAACCTTCGGTGTAGGATTCGGTAACTTCTTCGGCGGTTCTATCATTAAACTGACTAATGCTGAGGTACCTTCAATCGCACTTTCCGCAACCAGTAAAGCTTTCAAGACACCGCTTCCGTTTGCAAGTGATGCCGGTGTGATTGGTAAACTGTTGCTTTCATACAGCTTTATGACTTATGTAGCAATCATTATAGCTATTTTCACTGCATATGTTCTCAAGAGAACCCGTACGGGACTTGAACTCAGAGCAGTAGGCGAAAATCCTGCAACAGCTGATGCAGCAGGTATCAATATCAACAGATACAAATACTTCTCGATTTGTATCGGATGTATGATTGCAGGAATCGGCGGACTTTACTATGTACTCGACTATGCTAGCGGAGTATGGTCAAATGATGCGTTCGGTGACAGAGGATGGCTTGCTATCGCACTGGTAATATTCTCGATCTGGCGTCCGAACTGGGCGATCTGGGAATCAATGCTGTTCGGCGGACTTTACATTCTCTATCTGTATATCCCTACAGGCACCAATTTCGCTATGAAGGAGATATACAAGATGCTGCCGTACTTAGTAACAATCATAGTGCTGATTGCTATCAGTCTCAGAAACAAACATGAAAACCAGCCACCGGAAGGACTCGGCCTGCCATATTTCAGAGAAGACCGATAACAATTTAATTATTCTGTTAACAAGAGGGGCGCTTTTTTAGAGCGCCCTTATTAATAAGGAGCAATCATGCAGAAAGGAGGATGCCTTGAAGTACGAACTGTATAAAAAACTGGCACCGGCTGCACTGGGAAAAGTCAAAGCTGACATCATCATCAAAAACTGCCGCATAGTCGATGTTTTTACCGGTGAAGTCGTCGAAGGCAATATCGGTGTAAAGGATGGAATCATAGTCGGTGTTTCAAGATCGATTCAGGGCAAGAAAGAAATCGATCTTAATGGAGCGTATATCGCACCGGGACTTATTGATGCACATCTGCATCTGGAATCAACAATGGTATCACCTTCTGAGCTCGTTGCTACAGCAGCTTCATTCGGTACTACCACATTCATAGTTGACCCGCATGAAGCATGCAATGTATCCGGAGCTGATGGTGTCAATTATATTCTTGATCAGACCGAGAAATCCGCGGCAAATGTCTTTGTTATGCTGCCGTCATGTGTACCTGCAACTGATATAGATGACAACGGCTGTATGTTCACAGCAAACGACATGTATCCGTTTGTCGGCAATCCTCGCATACTCGGACTCGGAGAAGTTATGGATGACGACGCGGTAATCAATGGTGATCATAGAATGTTTGCAAAATTTGCGCTCTTCGATCATCTGGTCATAGACGGGCATGCGCCATTCCTTACAAACAGAATGCTTTCTGCATATAAGATGGCCGGTGTTGACACTGACCATGAAGCTTCATCATTTGAGTATGCTCTCGAAGAGGTAAGGCGCGGAATACATGTCCATATCCGCGAAGGCTCAGCCGCTCACAATGTCGATGATATCATCAAAGGAATTGTAAGGACCGGCATTGACACCGAGCACTTCAGCTTCTGCACAGATGATAAGCACATCGAAGATATTCTCAGAGAAGGCCACATCGTATACAACGTCAGAAGATCAGTAGAACTCGGACTTGATCCGATGAAAGCCATTAAGATGGCAACAATCAATACTGCAAAGTGCTACAATCTCAAGAATCTCGGAGCGATATCTCCGGGATATCAGGCGGACTTTGTTGTATTTGATAATCTCAAGGATTTCAATGTTCTTGACGTTTTCTTCAAAGGAAAGAGCCTGCACAATATAACTCCTGCAAAGCCGAAAAAGTGTCCGGCAGCACTCAAACATACTGTTAATATCGGCAAAGTCCATGCTTCAGATTTTGCACTTCCGATTAATTCACAGAAGACACATGTAGTCGGAATGGAGGAGCGCCAGATAACGACCAAGGACATACTCGAACACTTCCCGAAAACCGACAACTTCGTACCTCATGGTGAATATCTTAAGATTGCTGCTGTTGAAAGGCATCATAACAGCGGCAAGATAGGAGTTGCGATTGCAAAGGGATATGGAATTAAGGGTGGAGCTGTTGCATCATCGGTATCTCACGACTCGCACAACATTATTGTTATCGGAGACAATGATGAAGATATGGCAATCGCTGTAAATGAGATCCATCGTGTTCAGGGAGGCTACACTGTAGTAGAAAACGGCAAAGTCTTCGAGACTCTTCCGCTCCCGATCATGGGACTTATGACCGATGTACACTTCGCTGAAGTAAATGAAAAACTCAGAGTAATGAAAGAGAAGGCATATGAAATGGGTGTATCAGAGGAATTCGATCCGTTCATAACACTCTCGTTTATGGCACTTACGGTTATTCCTGAACTGAGAATCACCCCGAGAGGCCTCTATCGCTTCAGTCCTCATGGCGCAGGATTTATTAAATAATTAAAATAATTAACTAATATATAAGATTACTGATGACTGACACACGTTATTTTAATGAAACACTGATGCAGGATGCTGTCAGGCTTGCTGAAGAGCACCGGGCATTCCTGCATACAGTGCCTGAGAAGGCTTTTGAAGAACACAGGACGACCGGATATATCAGAAAGGTGTGCGAGGGATATCCTGTGGAGATTATAGATATCGGTATGGAAACAGGACTCGTCTGTTTCCTGGATACTGATTCAGAAGAAACTATTGCACTAAGAACAGATATAGATGCTGTTCCTACGGAACACGGCCCGCAGCACCTGTGCGGACATGACGCGCACGCTTCTTCAATGCTTGGAGCTTTGCATTATCTGTGCGGAGTCAAGGATTCACTCAAATACAATGTGCTGTTTATATTTCAGCCGGCAGAAGAGGGAACCCACGGTGCAAGAGCGATGCTTGATCACGGGCTGCTGGATTCAATCCTGAAGAAACCCGCCCGCATCTTCGGCATTCATAACAGGCCGGAGGTCACATGCGGCGATGTAGTGGTCCACAGAGGACCGCTTATGTCAGAGAAGAGCGTGTTCGAAATCAAGTATACGGGTAAGCCCGGACATGGAGCTCTGCCTCATAAGTGCATAGATCCGATACCTGCCGTCGGCTCACTGATCTGCAGCATGCAGACTATAGTCAGCAGAAATGTCGACCCGTTCCTGCCGGTTATATGCACAATTAACAGTGTAACTGCCGGTATGTCGGATAATTCAGCACCTGAAAGTGCTGTTCTGACAGGGTATATCAGATCATTTGATCATGAAACTCATATGCGAATGGAACAGAGACTTACTGAAATCGCAGAAGGAACTGCAAATGCATTCGAATGCAAATGCAGCGTCAGGATAACTCCGATGGTGCCTGCTGTAGACAATTCAGAAGAAATGTACCGGATTGCTTACAAGGCAGCAGTCGCTGCAGTCGGTCCTGAGCATGTAACAGACAGCGAACCTTGTCTTGCATCAGAAGATTTCGCGGTATACGGAACAGAGATACCGTCATTTCTGTACTGGGTAGGCAGTGGCAGACCGGGAGAGATCAACGCTCCTTGGCATGATGCGGAATTCTGTGTGGACACGCATTATACAGAGACGGCAGTGCCGGTACTGTGCGCATCGGTAATTGCCGGATAATAATTTTGACAACATCAATTTTAGGTATTTAAGGTTTGGAATTAATTATATCAGGAGTATTTAGAGTTTCCGTTCAGAATAACGGACGATAAACAGGAAATGACAGGTCTTTTCGTTATACTGTTCTGATGTTGAACTGGCAATGGAGGTATCGAAAATGAAAGAGAAACATAAGCATGATGTCCGGATTGAAAACGTATATCAGCTTGAGGGCAGAGTTCCGCTCAAAGACGCGATTCCTTTCGGTCTTCAGCATGTGCTGGCAATGTTTGTAGCTAATGTCGCACCGCTGATTATTATCGCGTCGGTTGCAGTATATGATGGGCAGCCATTCTCAGCTGTTGAGACTGCAAGACTCATTCAGAACTGTATGCTGATAGCAGGAATCGGAACCATGATTCAGCTGTATCCTATATGGCGCGTGGGTTCAGGACTTCCAATCGTTATGGGCCTGAGCTTTACATTCCTGGCAGCATGTATGTCAGCTGCATCCAGAGACTACGGCATCATGGTCGGTTCTATCATTGTAGGCGGTGTTTTCGAGGGAGTCCTTGGACTTACAGCAAAATACTGGAGGAAAATAATCACTCCGCTGCTGTCCTCATGCGTAGTAGTAGCAATCGGACTCAGCATTCTGAATGTTGGCGTTTCTTCATTCGGTTCATCGTCCGCTTATCCGATGGGTGCATGGCAGAATCTTCTCGTTGCGACAATCACACTTATTGCAGCTCTTGCTTTCCACATCTGCCTCAAGGGCGTAGGAAAACAAATGTATGTACTGCTGGGTCTTATTGTCGGATATGTGATTTCGATTTTCTTCGGAATGGTCGATTTCGGAGCGATGAAATCAACAATCAGTGAGATGGGCGTATTTTCGATACCGCAGCTGTTTGCTTTCACACCTAAATTTGAAGCCGGCCCTATTGTTTCGTTCTGCCTGGTATTCATTGTTTCTGCAGTTGAGACAATCGGTGATACAACAGCTGCATGCACCGGCGGACTTGGCAGAGATATAACTCAGAAGGAAGTTTCCGGATCACTTTGCGCAGACGGATTTGTGAGCGCTATCTCGGGAGGCGTGTTCGGATGTTCACCTGTAACATCATTCAGCCAGAACGTAGGACTGATCGCGATGACACATGTAGTCAACCGTTTCTGCATCATGTTCGGAGCGCTGGCCATGATCCTCGGCGGATTGTTCCCGCCGATCGGAGCATTTTTCACAACACTCCCTGATTGTGTTCTCGGAGGCTGCACAGTAATCATGTTCGGATCCATAATGATGGCTGGCATCAAGATGATGATTGACGCAGGGCTGGACAACAGAAACACACTGATAGCTGCTACTTCGATCTGCCTCGGAGTAGGTGTTACTCAGGTAGAAGGATTCTTTGACTATCTGCCTGGAATCTTCGGAGAAATCTTTGCCGGAAACATGGTTGCTGGCGTATTTGTTGTAGGACTCATTATGGAAATACTCCTGCCTAAAGACCCTGCAAAATACGAAGCTGTTATCGAACATCTGGATGAGCAGCTAGATTATGATTTCAGCATGATTCACAACAAAGAAGAAGAATAGATAATAATAATCAAAACATAAAATCGTTTTAGCTTTTTAACGCAGTATCATTGACATTGTCTTGGAATTAATACAAACTATAAATAGGTGGGGCACCAGTTATGAAGAATTACTATGACAAGACGTGGAAAATCGGGGAACTGGCCCGTGTATTCAACATCAATGTTCAGCTGCTTCGCCACTATGATAAGGAAGGCTTACTGACACCGGATATCAGAAATCCCGACAATAAATGGCGGACATACAGATATGACCAAATCTATACGCTAGGGCTGATAAGATTTCTCAGGCACCTCGACTGCTCACTTGATGAAATCAAGGATTTCATGCACGGACGTACAGTTCAGAAAGCAGAAGATTTTCTTAACGAGAGGATTGCTCAAACCAGAAATAAATATGAAAAACTGCTCAAACTGCAGTCTGTCATAAACGACAGATTCGCAATGATCAGAAGCGAAAGCCCATACGCTGAAACCAGTCAGATTTACGTCTGCTCAGAAAAGGAACTTTTCTACATCGAGACAGGCGGAATGGAAGGCGTTTTCGCTGATGAGCTCTTCTCAATGTACCCTGCGGTAGTTTTCTACAACGGAACTGAGAGGACATTTGCTGTAAAAATACCTCCGGATGATGCCGGAGAATACAGAGCGCGTGTTAATTCTATTCCCGCCGGAGATTACCTTGTAGGTTTTCACAAAGGCTCATACGAGACAATAAACACAACATTTGACAGGATGAAAGATTATTCCACGGGTATTCTTGAAGAAGATAACCGTGTAGGAGAAGAAATTATCACTATTAATATTGTAGACCAGCTTGTCGAAGAGGACAGAGACAAATTCATCACCAAGGTGATGATGAAGATTTATCACTAAAGGAGGAAGAGAGCATGTCCAACAAGTATATAGGACAGGGCGTCACCAGGCTGGATGCACATGATAAGGCTATGGGCCGTATCAAATATACTGATGATCTATGTGACAAAGGTGCTCTTGTCATCAGGATTTTGCATTCATCGGTGGCAAACGGTATCGTCAAGAAGATTGATACCTCTGAAGCAGAAAAGATACCCGGAGTAGTCCGTGTATTCACATGCTTTGACCTGAAAGAAAAGCACTATTTCCCGACTGCGGGTCACCCGTGGTCGACAGATCCGCATCATCAGGATATAGCAGACCGGATTATCATGACTGACAGGCCGCTGTTCTATGGTGATGATATCGGAGCAGTAGTTGCTGAAGACGAGGTTGCAGCAGCCCAGGCTATACGCATTCTTGAAAAGAGTGTTGAATACGAGGAACTGCCTTTCGTTCTTGATGCACAGGAGGCAATTAAAGATGGCGCTCCTCTGCTGCATGAGAAGTTTCCTAATAACATACTGAACCATACAGAAATTCATATGGGAAATGTTGAGGAAGCGATCAAAGAACCGGGTCTGACCAAAGTGGAAGGCTGGTATGAGACTCAGCCGGTACAGCATTGCCATATCGAGAATTTCATCTGCTATGCGTACGGTGAAGGTGACAGGACTGTAGTAGTTACTTCTACACAGATACCGCACATTGTACGCCGTGTCATCGGACAGGCACTTGGAATGGATTGGGGCAAATTCAGAGTTATTAAACCATACGTAGGCGGAGGATTCGGAAACAAACAGGATGTGCTCTACGAACCATTGACTGCCTGGATCAGTATTCAGCTGGGAGGCCGTCTGGTAAAGCTCGATGTACCGCGTGAAGAGACATTCATATGCAACCGAATCAGACATGCAATAAGATATCACATTACATCATGGATGAGGCCGGACGGTACTTTCGCAGCAAGGACATACAAAGCATGGTGCAACAACGGAGCGTACAGCTCTCACGGCCATGCAATTGCAGCCAAAGGACTTAACGCTTTCCCTCAGCTGTATCCTTGCGACAATATAGACGGAGAGACCTGGACCGTTTACACTAACCGTTCAGTAGCAGGAGCGATGAGAGGCTACGGCATGCCTCAGGCAAGCTATGCATTTGAGTGCCATGCAGAGGACTGCGCTCTTGCAATGGGAATGGATCCGCTGGAATTCAGGCGCAAGAACCTGATGCCTGTCGGCTACTATCACGCATTCTCCAAAAACGAATTGTATTCAGACACATTCAATCAGTGCTTTGACAAAGGCGCTGAGATAATCGGCTACTACGATAAAGTCGAAAAATACAAAAATCAGACCGGAGATATAAGAAGAGGTATTGCTGTATCTACATTCTGGTACAACACAGCTGTATATCCGATAGCTCTCGAAACATCATCCTGCCGTATTGTCATGAACCAGGATGGTTCAGTACAGTTCCAGCTGGGCGAGACAGAAATCGGCCAGGGTGCTGACACAGCTGCGGCTCAGATGATTGCAGATACGCTTGGCATACCGCTGGACAAAGTACATCCGGTATCCTGCCAGGATACTGATGTCACGCCGTTCGGTACCGGTGTATATGCGTCCAGAGGTACATATACCCTCGGATTCTCGGTTAAGCAGACAGCTCTTCTTCTCAAGGAGAAGATACTTGAGGCAGCGCATCAGTTTACGCGTATGCCGGTCTACAACCTGGATCTCGTAGATGGTGAGATCATCAGAACAACAGACGGACGCAAACTGATGACCATAGGAGAGCTTGCTCTGTCCAAACTGTATACGACAGATGGTTCACAGCATCTGACTGCTGAATCAACTTACCAGATAAAATCAAATGCTTACTCGTTCGGCTGCTGCTTTGCCGAAGTTGAAGTAGATATTCCGATGTGCAGAGTAAGACTTCTCAACATAGTCAATGTTCATGACTGCGGACAGGTAATCAATCCTGTTCTTGCGGCAGGCCAGGTTCACGGCGGAATGAGCATGGGAATCGGATATGCTCTGTCAGAGAAACTGATGTGGGATGAGAAGTCAGGCAGACCTCTTAACAACAACCTGCTTGACTACAAGATGTCATCCTTTATGGATCATCCGAGACTGAACGCAGCCTTCGTAGAGAACTATGAACCGACAAGTGCTTACGGCACCAAGGGCCTCGGCGAGCCGCCGACATGCCCGGTAGCACCTGCAATCAGAAACGCTGTCGGTGCTGCAACAGGACTCTACATTAATGAGCTGCCTCTGTCGCCTCATACGCTTTTCCGCGAATTTTCGGAGGCTGGGCTGATCAATGATTCCTTCGCAGAAGATAAGCAGGGAAAGGAGAGCAAGTAGTATGTATGACATAAAAGCACTGTATGAAGCTGAAAGCTTGCAGGATGCAATCAGACTGCTGCAGGAACATCCGCAGGCACAGATACTCGCGGGAGGATCTGACGTGCTGGTTCAGATCCGTGAGGGTCGCAGAGCCGGAGCTGAGCTTGTCAGCATCTATATGCTGGATGAACTCAGAGGCATCAGCATCGATGAGAATGAAAACATACGCATCGGTTCTCTGACCAGCTTTTCCCACATAACCAAAGATCCGATAATCCAGAAATATATCAACGTTCTGGGTGAAGCAGTAGATATGGTCGGAGGACCTCAGATACGTGCAATCGGAACTATAGGCGGCAACACATGCAACGGAGTCACTTCAGCAGATTCCGCATCAACACTGATGGCATGGGACGCTGTTGTCGAGATTACAGGCCCTGAAGGCGTAAGACTTGTACCGATCAAGGACTTCTATATCAAGGCCAAAGTCGTTGATCTCAGACCGGCCGAGATACAGACTGCTCTGCTGATTCCTAAGGAATCTTATGACAGATGTTTCGGCCACTATATCAAGTATTCAATGAGAAACGCTCTTGATATCGCAACAACAGGCTGCTCAGTCAATGTAAGACTCAGCGAGGATAAGAAGACCTTCGAAAGAGTCCGCGTCGGATACGGTGTAGCTGCACCGGTTCCTATCCGCGCATACACAGCTGAGGAATTCCTGAAGGGCAAAGAAATAAACGAAGAAAATATCAGACAGTTCTCGGAGACGGTTCTCGAAGATGTAAATCCTCGTGACAGCTGGCGTGCAGGAAGAGCTCTCCGCCGCCACATATCTGTAGTAATGGCAGAACGTGCACTCCGCGAATCTGTAAGACTGGCAGGAGGTGTGGTAAATGGATAAACAATACAAAGTCGTCCACTGCACTATTAACGGCAAAAAGGTCGAGCGCGTCGTGGACGTGCGCGCTTCACTGACCGATATGCTGCGGAATGATTATCGTCTTACTTCAGTCAAAAAAGGCTGTGAAGTAGGAGAATGCGGAGCCTGCACCGTGATAATCAATGGAGAAGGATTCAATTCCTGCATTTATCTTGCAGTATGGGCAGAAGGCAAGGAAATCTGGACACTCGAGGGGCTGATCGGCCCAGGCGGAGAGCTGTCAGATATCCAGCAGGCCTTCATTGACGAAGGCGCTATTCAGTGCGGATTCTGCACTCCTGGTTTCATCATGACCAGCTGGGAGATAGTCAATTCAGGAAGAGAATATACAGACGATGAACTGAGAAAGGCTCTTTCGGGTCACCTGTGCAGATGTACCGGATATGAGAATATCTTCCGGGCAGTCAAGAAAACTATGCTGAGGCATCTGGGCAAGTTCGAAGAAGCCGAAAAAGTTAACTCACAGGGAATCACTGATTATCCTGAACCGATGCCTTTTATGTAGGTATACATAATATAAACACCGGGATTATCGGGATTATGGATTATTACAACAAGGAGTTCGATTATGGCAACAAAACTGATTATGGCAAAGAAGCCGGAGGAAGCTCTGGAATTCATAACAGCTGATGCCGCTTTCCTTGCGGGAGGTACGGAAGTCAACCGGCTGGGATCTCCTGTTCAGGCTGATACTCTGATCTCGCTGAAGAAATGCAGCGGGCTCTCTGACATCAGGCAGGAAGACGGATATGTGACCATCGGATCAATGTGCACTTTCCAGCAGATTGTCGAATCAGAAGAGGTGCCGGAATATCTGAAAGAGGCCGCTCTGTTTATGGCATCGCGCACCAAGCGCAACATGGCCACGATAGGCGGCAACATCGCTTCTCTCAGAAGCGACTCATACATGATTCCGACACTTATGGCGGTTGGCGCTGTTCTGGAGATGAGAGGCAAAGACGGTACATCAAACAGGATCAGTATCGCTGAATTCATTGACGGAAGCGAAGCTGACTCACTCATCATTTCGGTCACTGTACCTGCGGCTGTAAAAGTAATCTCCAAGCGTTATGCCAATACTGCGCAGAGTCACGCAGTGCTTACGATGAGCGCAGCACTCACAGAGGAGGGCATTTGGCTTGACGGAGCCGTCAAGAACGTCGGTCTGCTTCACTTCTGCGATCTTGAAAAAGCATTCAGGGAAAACCCTGACATAAGTGAAGATGAGATAATCGAGATGGTCAGAGTCTGCACAGGACTTCACACGGCTGATGACATGTTCGGAAGCGATGCGTATAAGCGCTATCTTATAGCAGTCACCGCTTATGATCTTCACAGACGGCTCATAGGGAAGGAGGTATAGAGATGATCAGTTGTACTATTAATGGTAAGAAACGGTCATTCGACATCGACCCGACCGTGAGACTGCGCGAAATGCTGCTTCTGAACGGCAATTTTGCCGTAAGAGACAGCGACGATGCTGAAGGATTCTGCGGAAGCGATACTGTATTGCTGAACGGCACTCCTGTTTTTGCGAATCTGGTGCTCGCAGGCGAAGCCGAGGGATGTGAGATCCGTACACCTGACAGTCTGGGCAATTCTCAGAATCTGACGGTAATACAGCAGGCACTGATTGACGCAGGTGTGGTTCAGAGCGCATACAACGCACCGGCTGCAGCACTTCTGATGACATGGCTGTTTGAGAACAACCCGGAACCTTCAAGAGAGGATGTCAAGGATGCCCTCTCAGGTATTTTCATCCGTGACGCAAGCTATGAGCATTATTATCTTGCTGCAGAGCTTATCAAAGAAAAGAATAAATACGGCGAATACAAAACTCCGATAGCTCCTGAATTCAGGCCTCATCTTAAGGCTGTCGGCAAAAACATGCCTAAGGTAGATGCGCCTCAGCTGGTATCCGGAGAGAGAGCGTTCGTTGAGGACTATGTGGATTCAGACACATGCTACATGGTAGTTCTTCGTTCGCCTTACGCACAGGCTTATGTCACTAAGATTGATACATCTAAGGCAGAGGCTTTGCCTGGTGTGGTCAAAGTCATAACAGCTTTTAACTGCCCGGATGTTACATACATGTCGGCCGGTCAGGGAAATCCTGAACCTTCGCCGCATGACAGAAAACTTTTAAACAAAAAGGTAAGACACGTCGGAGACAGAGTCGCAGCTATCGTTGCGGAAACTCTGGAAGAGGCAATACAGGCAAGAGACCTCATTGAGGTCGAATATCAGCCTCTCGACGCAGTGTTTACAGTAGAAGAAGCTATGGCTGAAGGAGCTCCGCTTGTTCACAATGGCAAAGTTCAGTACAACGCAGGCGCTCCGGATGACCTCGATGAATACAACAGCAAACTATCCGGCGATGAGAGAGAGGGCAAGGTAGTATACCAGTTCCCTCTGCATGGAGATATACTCCACAACGTTGCTGCCGCCAACCACGGAGGCATAGGCGATGTTGACAAGGCTTTCGAAGAGTCTGATGCAATCGTAGAGGCAACTTATCAGACCAGCCAGATTCAGCACACTCCGCTCGAGACTCATATCTGTTTCTCCAAGATGGAAAACGGACGTCTGATTATCTACGCCAGCACACAGGTACCGTACCATGTACGCCGTATCGTAAGCTGGGTAACCGGACTGTCTGAGAACAAGATACATGTTATCAAGACGAGAGTCGGCGGAGGATACGGATCCAAGCAGGATATCCTGGTTGAAGACCTGACCGGATATGCTTCATTTGCAACCGGACGTCCGGTACTTTATCACAACACACGTGAGGAGGAGTTTATAGCAAACTCCACAAGACATCCTATGCGTGTACATGTCAAGATGGGCGGCAAGAAGGACGGATCCATCAACGCCATCTACATGAAGGTTGATGCCAATACCGGACCTTACGGAAACCACGCACTTACCGTACCTATGAACAGCTGCTCCAAGACATTGCCGCTGTTCAAGTGCGATAACATGAAATACGATCTTACGATCTACTACACAAATATTCCACCGGCAGGAGCTTATCAGGGTTACGGAACACCTAAGGGAACATACGGCCTGATGATGGCAATGTGCGAGCTTGCAGAAAAGCTGGGTGTCGACTACAAGGAAATGGTCCTCAAGAACCATGTTGATGAGGGCTATATGCTTGAAATCCTTAAAGGCCTCGGCGAAGGCCGTGAGGGTAACGTAGTTCCGGTCGGCTCATGCGGACTGAGAGAAGCCATTGATAAGGGCTGCGATATGATTGAGTGGGGCAAGCGTGAAGAGAGTGATGACCCTGACTGGAAGATAGGCAAGGGCTTTGCAATGATCATGCAGGGATCCGGACTTCCGGGACTTGATCACGCCAACGCAATTGCCAAACTGGAAATGGACGGTTCGATAATTGTTCTCTCCGGAGCTGCAGATATCGGAACCGGCCTTGACACCATCATAGCCAAAGTCACAAGCGATATACTCTGCATCCCGATGGACAAGATCACCGTCTTGTCCGGAGACACAGACTCCGGAGCATTTGATACCGGATCATATGCGTCTTCAGGAACATTCTTCAGCGGCAATGCTGCAGTAGTTGCGGCAACAAATCTGAAAAATAAGATCCTCGACGAAGCAGCTTATCAGCTTGGTGAAGAGGTCGCAGATATGGAAATAGGATGGCCGGGTGAAGTCACCTCAAAGAAAACAGGCAAGAAGCTGTCTTTCTACGACATCATCCACACATCGACATCCGGAACAGGCCGCGGACACCTCATTGCTCCGGGCAGCTTCACTACAGCAGCATCATCAGTACCTTACGGAGCTCACTTTGCACAGGTAGCAGTCAATGTCAGGACAGGCGAAATCAAAGTCCAGAAGTTCTACGCTGTACAGGACGCAGGAACTCCGATCAATCCGGAGGCAGCGCTGTGCCAGATGTACGGAGCTGCACTCAAATCAATCGGACATTCTCTGTATGAGGACATGATCCTCGACAAAGACGGACGCTGCGTCAATGCAACCATGACTGACTACGGTGTGCCTATGATTTCCGAGCAGCCGGATGACTTCAAAGCCGTTCTCATAGACGTTGATGATCCGGACGGACCATTCGGAGCCAAGTCGATTTCCGAGATCGCATGCAACGGAGCTGCGCCTGCAATAGGCAACGCTATTCACGACGCATGCGGAGTATGGATGAGAACCTGGCCGATGACTCCGGAGAAGATCCTGAGAGCTTTGGGCAAGATCAAATAAACACGATAATAAAGTCATCAGACATTTTAACCATATTGCAGGAAGGGAGGAGTAAACATGCTTTTAATAGGTAATGGACAACTTATTACAAGAGATCCGGAATTCCCATATCTTAAGGACGGAGCTGTCGTAACAGACGGTGAAGTGATCAAGGCGGTAGGAACTCTTGCAGATATGAAGGCGGCATATCCGGACGCGGAATTTGTGGATGCCAAAGGCGGCATCATCATGCCTGGTCTTATCAATGCGCACACTCACATCTATTCGGGACTTGCCAGAGGTCTCGCGATCGAAGGCAATAATCCGACTAACTTCTTCGAAGTTCTTGACGGTACATGGTGGGCTATCGACCGCCGTCTGACTATAGATGGAACCAAAGCATGCGCTTACGCGACTATCCTCGACTGCATCAGAGACGGTGTCACCACTATTTTCGACCACCACGCAAGTTTCTGCGAGATCCCGGGATCACTCTTTGCAATCAAGGATGTAGCTAAGGAACTCGGAATGAGATCATGCCTGTGCTACGAGGTATCCGAGAGAGACGGAGAAGAGAAGACACTTCAGGGAATTCAGGAAAATGCAGACTTCGCTAAGTGGGCAATCAAAGAAGACGACGATATGATCAAAGCCATGTTCGGCGGTCACGCGCTCTTCACTATCTCAGACAAGACATTCGAAAAGATGGTCGAAGCAAATGACGGCATGACAGGTTTCCACATCCATATTGCAGAAGGAATGAACGATGTCTATGACAGCCTGAGAAATTACGGCTGCAGACCGGTCAACAGACTTCTGTACAACGGACTGCTCGGAGAGAAGACCCTGCTCGGACACTGCATCCACGTAAGCCCGGCAGAGATGGACATCATCAAAGAGACCGGAACTATGGTTGTAAACAACCCTGAATCCAACATGGGCAATGCAGTAGGCTGCGCGCCTGTTCTGCAGATGATGGCAAAGGGCATCACCGTAGGTATGGGAACAGATGCATATACACACGATATGCTCGAGAGCCTCAAGGTATTCCTCATCATCCAGAGACACAACGCTGCACTTCCTAATGTAGCATGGGGTGAGGATGTAACGATGCTGTTCGAGAACAACCGCAAGATCGCAGCCAAGTACTTCAAGAAGCCTCTCGGCATCCTGAAGGCAGGAGCTGCCGCAGACGTGATCGTAATGGATTACAAGCCGTTCACACCATTCTCAGATGAGAACATCGACGGTCACATGATCTTCGGAATGATGGGCAAAAACTGCAGAACGACCATTATCAACGGTAAGGTTCTGTACAAAGACAGAGAATTCGTCGGCATCGACGAAGATGCAATCAATGCATGGACACTCGAACAGAGCAAAAAGCTCTGGGGCGAGCTGAATCATAGAACATATTAATCAGTTTGTAGATATTGTTAACTTAGTCTGTCAGAGGGCTGCATTGCAGCGATGCGTCGGGACAGTCATAAGGAACCCCTTATGGCAACAGATAGACTCATAAAGGAGGAAAAAATATGAGTGATATTATGCGTCCTATGCCGTACAAGCATCTGCTTGACTGGGTACTCGATGAGTACAGCAAGAGTAAAAGTATTTTCGGTGTTTCCAAACTAGTTAAACATGAGAACGGTCAGGCTCTGCCGATCTTTGATGAGAAAATAGAGTCTCCGTTCGGACCTGCAGCCGGCCCGAATACGCAGCTGGCTCAGAATATAATCGCTTCATATGTCGCAGGTTCAAGATTCTTCGAACTGAAGACCGTTCAGAAGATGGACGGTGCTGAACTTGCAGCATGTGTTCCAAAGCCATGTATCACAGCTCATGACGAATGCTATAACTGCGAATGGTCGACAGAGCTGTACGTACAGCAGGCTTATGAAGAATATGTCAAAGCGTGGTTCATCTGCAAGATTCTGTCCAGAGAACTCGGTCTTGGCGATCCTGACGCTTTCGTATTCAACATGTCAGTAGGATATGACCTTGAAGGCATTAAGACACCTAAAGTAGACAAGTATCTGGAAGAGATGAAGGATGCTTCGGATACTGAGGTATTCAAAGATGCGATGGAAGTATCTCTTCAGGCTGTCAGAGACGGCAGACTTAAGAATGTAGATGAAGAATTCATCAAAGCTATCCCTGCAAGAATCTCGAACTCGATTACAGAGTCGACACTGCACGGATGTCCTCCGGATGAAATTGAGAGAATCGCTTCATATCTGATCACAGAGAAGGGCCTTAATACATTCATCAAGTGCAACCCGACACTGCTCGGATATGAGTTCGCAAGAGAACGTCTCGACTCACTCGGATTCAGCTACATCGCATTCGATGATCATCACTTCCTGGAGGACCTCCAGTGGAAGGATGCAGTTCCTATGTTCGAGCGTCTGCAGAAGCTCTGCGATGAAAGAGGTCTCGAATTCGGAATCAAGCTGACAAACACATTCCCGGTAGATGTCAAAGCCGGCGAACTGCCATCTGAAGAGATGTACATGTCCGGCCGCAGCCTGTTCCCGCTGAGCATCGAGCTCGCCCGCAGAATTACCAAGCAGTTTGACGGCAAGCTCAGAATCAGCTTCTCAGGCGGTGCTGACTTCTTCAATATCAAGGAAATCTTCGACGCAGGCATCTGGCCGATCACAATGGCTACTACAGTTCTGAAGCCGGGCGGCTATCAGAGAATGTCTCAGATCGGCGAAAAACTCATGGACTGCGGCTGCGACAGATTTGCAGGTGTAGATCTGGGCAAAGTTGAAAAGCTCGTTGAGCTTTCACAGGGCGGACGTAATCAGAAACCGATAAAGCCGCTTCCTGACAGAAAGAACGGTGAAGATCTGCCTCTTCTGGACTGCTTCACAGCACCATGCAGCGGCGGATGCCCGATCAATCAGGATATCCCTGCATACCTCGAGGCAATGGAAGAGGGAAGAACAGAAGACGCTCTTAAGATCATCCTCGAGAAGAACGCTCTTCCATTCATAACAGGAACAATCTGCCCGCATACATGCGCGGACAGATGTATGAGAAACCACTATGAATCAGCTCTCAGAATCCGTGAGGTCAAGCTGATGGCAGCAGAGGCTGCATGCGCTAAAGTACTGCCGACACTCAAGGCAGCAGCACCATCCGGAAAGAAAGTTGCTGTAATCGGCGGAGGCCCTGCAGGTCTTGCAACAGCTTCATTCCTGTCAAGAGCGGGGGCTGATGTAACCGTATTTGAGAAACAGGATAAGCTTGGCGGAGTTCCAAGATATGTAATTCCTGGCTTCAGAATCAGTGACGAGGCACTTGACAGTGACGTTGCACTTTGCTCTGCATACGGAGCTAAGATGGTCACAGGAAGAGAAATCGGCTCAGTTCAGGAACTCAAAGATGAAGGATTCAGTGACATCGTAGTCTGCATCGGAGCATGGGCTCACGGCCGCAAGGCTCTTAAATATGGTGATGAGTATGATGCTCTTGATTTCCTCAAGGCAGTCAAGGCAGCACCTGGATCACTCGATCTCGGAACAGATGTTGTCGTCATCGGCGGCGGCAATACCGCTATGGACGTAGCGAGAGCAGCTAAGATCCAGCCTGGAGTAGAGAATGTACGTCTGGTTTACAGAAGAGACAGACGCAACATGCCGGCTGATGAAGAAGAGCTGGTAATGGCAATAGAAGACGGCGTTGAATTCATGGAACTCCTCGCACCTGTCGGCACAGAAAACGGTGTCATGAAGTGCGAGATCTGCAAGCTCGGAGAGCCTGACGCAAGCGGCAGACGTTCACCTGTCGGAACAGGTGAATTCTGTGAGGTTCCTGCAACTGCAGTAATCTGCGCTGTAGGCGAACGCGTCATGACCGGTCTGTATGAGGCTGCCGGAGCAGAGCTTACAGACAGAGGCGTACCTGTTGTTGATGAGAATCTGATGACAACCGTACCTGGCCTGTATGCAGCAGGAGACTGCCGCAGAGGACCGGCTACAGTAGTCAAGGCTATAGCAGACGCACAGACTGTAGCTGCTGCAATCACCGGAGCTAAATTCGACGCATGTGAAGCAGCAAATGCTGCAGGAGATATGGCGAAGCTCGTATCGCGTAAGGGCGATCTTGCTGACGCACCTGAAGGCAAAGCTGATGACAGATGTCTCGGATGCAGCACTGTATGTGAGGTCTGCACAGACGTATGTCCTAACAGAGCAAACGTTGCCATCGATGTACCTGGATTCGTCAAGCCGCAGATTCTGCATGTTGACGGAATGTGTAACGAGTGCGGCAACTGCGCTGTATTCTGTCCGTATTCAGGACGTCCGTTCAAGGACAAATTCACACTGTTCTGGAGCGAAGAAGACTTTGCAGACAGTGAGAACACAGGATTCCTGCCGATGGGCGAGGGCAAAGTAAGAGTACGACTTTTCGGAAACGTCGCAGATCACGACATCACAGATCCGAAGTGCGCTTTGCCTGAAGGCATCCTGGCATTCATTAAAGCAGTAATCGACAATTATTCATATTTGATAGGTTAAAACCAAGAGGATAAGAAAATGCTAATATGCATAAAAGGTGCCGGCGATCTTGCCAGCGGAATTGCTCTGAGACTTCATCATGCAGGATTCAGCATAGTGATGACAGATCTGCCGGTGCCATTGGCAGTACGCAGGACGGTGGCTTTTTCTGAAGCCATCCGTCTTGGCAGTACAACAGTTGAAGATGTCAAAGCAGAGAGAGCTGATAACTCAGATGAGGTTCATGACTGTCTTGCGAGAAGGGTTATTCCGGTACTGGCAGACCCTGAAGCAGCAATAATTCAGGAACTCAGGCCGGAGGTCGTTATTGATGCTATAATGGCCAAACGGAATCTGGGGACCAGAATAGATGATGCTCCGGTAGTTATTGCAGTAGGACCGGGATTTACAGCAGGCGTTGACTGTCATGCTGTAGTAGAGACTAAGCGCGGGCATACCCTTGGACGAGTAATCAGAGAAGGGTCAGCAATTCCAAATACCGGAGTACCCGGTAATATTGGCGGACAGACTGTCAACAGGCTGATCAAGGCATCCGCTGACGGTATCTTTCATCCTGAAATGAATATCGGGGATATTGTCAGAGAAGGTGACCGTGTCGGAAATGTTGACGGAATTCCTGTCTATGCTGCTACCGGCGGAATGATCAGGGGTCTCCTTCAGGACGGTGTACCTGTTACTGAAGGACTCAAATCAGGAGACGTTGATCCTCGGGGCGAGTCGGCAGATTATACTACCGTATCAGACAAAGCTCTTGCCATTGGCGGAGGCGTGCTGGAAGCAGTAATGTCATTTGCCGGCATCAGGCTCTGATGTAAGGGGGGTGAGTCTTATAGCCTATACATTTACAGTAAACGGAATCACAAGAACTACCGAAGAAAACAAACCACTGCTCAGATATCTGAGAGACGATCTCAGGCTGTATTCAGTCAAAGACGGATGCTCAGAAGGCGCCTGCGGCACATGCACAGTCATTGTGGACGGCAAAGCGATGAGATCCTGCGTTCTTATGACATCCAAAGCAGAGGGTAAGAACATTATCACAGTAGAAGGCCTCAGCCTCAGAGAAAAAGAAGTCTTTGTCTATGCTTTCGGAACAGCGGGTTCGGTTCAGTGCGGTTTCTGCATACCGGGGATGGTTATGGCGGCCAAAGCACTGATAGATCAGAATCCGGATCCGTCAAGTGAAGAAATCAAGAAAGCCATCAGAGGCAACGTCTGCCGCTGCACGGGATACAAGAAGATAATCACAGGCATCAAAAGAGCAGCAGCTATTCTGCGCGGAGATGAAGAGCTCAGAAACATAGCACAGTTCAATTTCGGAGATATGTATGAGCAATATGATTTCATCTCAGTGAAGGGCTCGCTCTATGACCCTGCAGAAGCATCCGGTATAGCGTTTTATCAGAACAGAGAAAACGCTTCGAAGTTTGGTGTGGGACAGAACGTCTTCCGCATTGATGTCAGCAAGAAGGTATTGGGATACGGCAAGTATCCTGATGATATAGGACCTGAATATTTCGTTCCTGCGGACAAACCTGAACTGATCATGGATCAGGCGGGATGGGATGAGGATGACCTTGCTGCCGCACTGGCAGATGGCAGAGTAGCTGCCGGAAAGAGCATATATAAGAAAGGCGAGCCTAACTGCACAGTCTGTACAGTTGTTGATCCGGATATGCCTGCAATGGTATACGCTTCTGCAGTCAGATCAGACTATCCGAGAGCGGTTGTCAAAAAGATACACAAAGAAAAAGCGGAGTCTCTTCCAGGCGTGCTTGGTGTACTGACAGCTGCGGATGTGCCGCATAATAAGGTAGGCCACATCCAGCAGGACTGGGATGTAATGATAGCCGAAGGCGATACGACCAGAATGGTCGGAGATGCCATTTGTCTTGTAGTTGCCGAATCACCATTCATCCTCGAACAGGCAAAAAAGGCAATAGAGGTTGAATACGAACCACTTGAGCCGGTAAGAGGTATAGAAGAAGCCAAAGCCGAGGGCGCTCCTAAGGTCCACTCGGGCGGCAACCTGTGTCAGCAGCGTCACGTTGTACGAGGCGATGCCGCTAAGGCGCTTAAGGAAGCTGCGTATACAGTTACCGAACATTTCAGCACTCCATTCACAGAGCACGCTTTCCTTGAACCGGAGTGCGCGGTTTCTTTCCCGTTTAAGGACGGAGTCAAAATACTCTCAACAGATCAGGGCGCTTTCGACACGCGCAAAGAAGTTCTGACTATGTTCGGCTGGTTGGATACTCCTGACAGAGTCGTGGTAGAGCACCAGCTGATAGGCGGAGGCTTCGGCGGCAAAGAAGATGTTACCACTCAGCATCTGTCAGCTCTGGCAGCTATGAAATACCAGAGACCTGTTAAAGTTAAATTTAGCAGGAAAGAGTCTCTTATGGTGCATCCGAAGAGGCATGCCATGGAAGGCACATTCACAGTAGGCTGTGACAAGGACGGTATCCTGACAGCACTTGACTGCGAGATCAACTTCGACACCGGCGCTTATGCAAGCCTGTGCGGACCGGTCCTTGAGAGAGCCTGCACCCACAGTGTCGGCCCATATAATTATCACAATACAGATATCAGAGGATACGGATACTACACGAATAATCCTCCTGCAGGAGCCTTCAGAGGCTTCGGAGTATGTCAAAGCCAGTTTGCGCTGGAATCGATTCTGAACGTTCTGGCCGAGAAGGTTGGCATCAGCCCTTGGGAGATAAGATACCGCAATGCCATTGTGCCCGGTGAAGAGCTTCCGAACGGACAGCTTGCAGATGTTTCAACAGCGCTCAGGGAGACGCTTGAAGCCGTTAAGCCGTACTATGATGCAGCACCGAAGGACAGCGTAGGAATAGCCTGTGCTATGAAGAATGCCGGCGTAGGTGTAGGTCTTCCTGATAAAGGCAGGGCAAGACTGGCGGTTGAAGACGGACTTGTTGTGATCTATACTGCCGCTGCGGATCTGGGACAGGGCTGCCAGACGGTATTCTGTCAGGATGTAGCTGAGGTCACAGATCTTCCGATAACCAGGATATGGTTCGGAGTCTGCAATACTGAGAACTCTCCTGACTCCGGGACTACATCAGGTTCGAGACAGACACTGGTCACAGGAGAGGCGGTAAGAGGCGCGGCTATGCTTCTCAAAAAAGCCATGAATGAAGAGGGCGTCATAGAGGATAACCTGGACAGACTCAACGGCAGAGAATTCAGCTATGAGTTCTATGAACCTACCGATAAGCTCGGTTCAGACAAACCTCATCCTAAGAGCCATCTTGCTTACGGATACGCAACCAATCTGGCCGTTCTTGACGAAGAAGGGCGTGTAACAGACATATATGCGGCATTTGATGCCGGCAGGGTTGTCAATCCGCTGTCCATGTCGGGACAGATTGAGGGCGGCGTGCTTATGGGCATGGGATATGCCCTTACAGAGAAATGGCCTCTTGAGGATTGTGTACCGAAGGCAAAATTCGGAACACTCGGACTTCTGAGAGCTACAGATATACCTAAGATCCATACAATACATGTTGAAAAGGAGCGCCAGCTCGATATGGCGTTCGGCGCCAAAGGCATCGGTGAAATTACCACGATTCCTGCGGCTCCTGCGATTGCGGGCGCTTATTACGCAAGAGACGGGCAGCTGAGAACCAGACTGCCTCTGGAGAATACATTCTATAATAAGAAGAAATAACACTCCAACAAGAAGAAATAACACCTCCCGTAAGCAGATTCAGATACAGAGAAGGAAAATGCTTATGAAAAAGATTATTAAAAACGGAATGATCGCGACTGACTCTGCAGTATTCGTTGCGGACATTCTGATCGATGGAGAGAAAATCGAATCTATCGGCAAGGAAATAACCTGCGATGGTGCAGAAATTATTGACGCGACCGGAAAATATGTCCTGCCGGGAGCTGTAGACGTTCACACACATATGGATCTGGACGTTGGCTTTGCACGCGCAATCGATGATTTCTACAACGGCACTGTTGCTGCTGCATGCGGCGGCACAACGACGATAGTCGACCATATGGCATTTGGCCCGAAGGACTGCAGTCTGTGGCATCAGGTAAATGAATATCACCGGCTTGCTGACGGAAATGCAGTCGTGGATTACGGTTTTCACGGAGTATTCCAGCACATCAAGGACGAGACCTTCGATGAGATGCGTGAAATCAGAGCAAAAGAAGGAATCACCAGTTTCAAGGCATATATGACTTATGATTATATGCTGAAAGACGATGATCTGTTCAGACTGCTCCGCGCGGCTAAGGATGCAGGAATCGTCATAACTGTGCACTGTGAGAACCACGGAGTTATTCAGCAGCTTCGCAAAGAGTTCGTTGAACAGGGACATGGAGAAGCGAAATATCATCCGCTTTCAAGACCTGCGAGATGCGAAGCTGAGGCTGTTAACAGAATGATCCATCTGTCCGCAATGGCAGGTGATGCACCTCTGTACATAGTGCATCTGTCCAGCGCAGAAGGACTTCATGAAGTTCAGAAGGCCAGAAGAGAGCACCACAGGAACCTCGGTGTTGAAACATGCACACAGTATCTCATCCTGAATGACTCAGAATATGATGATCCTGAAGAAGGCCTCAAGGCAATCATGTCACCTCCGCTGAGAAAAGACGCAGACAGAGAAGAGCTGTGGCAGGCGCTTGCTGACGGAGAAATCGACACTGTGGCTACCGATCACTGCCCGTTCCACTTCAGGGCAGGCAAAGCCGAAAAGCAGTACGGCAGAGATGACTTCACAAAGTGCCCTAACGGTGCTCCGGGAGTCCAGGAGAGACTGATGCTGATGTTCTCGGAAGGATATATGAAAGGCAGACTGACACTTCCGCAGGTAGTTAAGTACTGCTGTACAAATCCTTGCCGTATGTTCGGAATGTTCCCGACTAAGGGCTGTCTTGAACCTGGCTCAGATGCAGACATAGTTCTGATAGATCCTAACGGAGTTACAGAAATCACCCCTGAATACATCCGCGGTGCTTCAGATTATTCATGCTATGAAGGCATGAAACTGCTGGGCAGCATCGATTCTGTATTCCTGCGAGGAAACAGGATCGTCAGTGACGGCAGCTTCCTCGGAACAAGAGGAGACGGAAGATATATCAAGCGCGAAACAAGCATTCTCGCGCAATATTAAATTGTCTGAACAAGTCCTTTGGCAGCAGCTGAAGGGCTTGTTTAAATAAAAAACAGCAAACCTACAATTATTTTAGTTTTGCGCCCGAATTGCATTGACAGCATGTATGCAGGGTGTATAATGAAAATAATTAAGGAACCATTAAACTTTTTCAGAAAGCAGGTCTTATACTTGCAATTTACCGAAAATAGATCATATAGAGTATTAAAAGGAGAACGAAAATGTCTAAGATTACAGAACTTGCAGACAAGCTGGCAGGCCTCGAGATAGGCAATATGTATGAGAACGATTTCTTCCTGACATGGGAGAAGACGGATGATGAGATCGAGGCTGTATTTACAGTCGCTGATGCTCTGAGAAACCTCAGAGAGCAAGGCAAGTCAACTAAGATCTTTGATTCCGGACTCGGAATCTCGATTTTCCGCGATAATTCAACAAGAACAAGATTTTCTTTTGCAAGCGCATGTAACCTGCTCGGACTTGAGGTTCAGGACCTCGATGAGAAGAAGTCACAGATTGCTCACGGCGAGACCGTACGTGAGACTGCAACAATGATTTCATTCATGGCTGACGTAATCGGTATCCGCGACGATATGTACATCGGCAAGGGAAATGCGTATATGCACGAAGTTGTTAACTCTGTTACAGAAGCAAACAAGGACGGAGTTCTTGAGCAGAAACCTACACTGGTCAACCTGCAGTGCGATATCGATCACCCTACACAGTCTCTTGCAGATGCACTTCACATCATCCACGAGTTCGGCGGTGTTGAGAACCTCAAGGGTAAGAAAATCGCTATGAGCTGGGCATACTCACCTTCATACGGCAAGCCGCTGTCAGTACCACAGGGAATCATCGGACTTCTCACACGTTTCGGTATGGACGTAGTGCTCGCACATCCTGAAGGATATGAAGTAATGGGCGATGTAGTAGAAGTAGCTAAGAAGAATGCTGCAGAGTCCGGCGGAAGCTTCTACATCACTAACGACATGAAGGAAGCTTTCAAGGATGCAGATGTAGTTTATCCTAAGAGCTGGGCACCTTTCGCTGCTATGGAAGTCAGAACTGACCTGTACGGCAAGGGCGACTTTGACGGCATTGACAAACTCGAGAAGGAACTGCTCGCACAGAATGCCGAGCACATGGACTGGGTAGTTGATGATGAGATGATGAAACTGACCAAGAACGGTCTGGACACTCTCTACATGCATCCGCTGCCTGCAGATATCCAGGGTCTGTCCTGCGAACACGGCGAAGTAACAGCCAAAGTCTTCGACCATGCCCGTGACTCCCTGTACAAGGAAGCATCAAACAAGCCATACGTTATTGCTGCGATGATCTTCCTTGCTAAGGTCAAGGATCCTGTAGCAGCTCTGAAGATACTCGAAGAGACTGGCACTCCGAGAAAAGCATTTTAGTCAGAATAAACAAACCGGCATCGCGCAGCTTGCATGCAGTGCCGGTTTTCAAAACTCAGAACAAGAGGGTGAACTTAAAATGAATAATAAGAAAATCGTAGTCGCACTAGGCGGCAATGCCCTTGGCAGCAATCTGGTAGAGCAGATGAGATCCGTTACGGATGCGGTAAAGCCAATCGCTGATCTGATTGAAGAAGGCTATGAAGTAGTGGTCTCCCACGGAAACGGTCCGCAGGTCGGAGTTATCCAGGATGCCATGACCCTGCTCTCAAGAGAGTATCCTGAGAAGCACCCGCATTTCCCGCTGTCTGTCTGCACGGCAATGAGCCAGGGCTATATCGGATATGATATCCAGAACAAGCTCAGAGAGGAACTCCTTGACAGAGGTATCAAGAAGAACGTCACATGCGTTCTCACTCAGGTAGAGGTAGACCCTGATGACCCGGCATTCCTGAATCCTACAAAGCCTATCGGGCCATTCCTTACCAAGGAGGAAGCTGAAGCCAAGAAGAAGCTCAGAAACCATGTTTTCATTGAAGATTCCGGACGTGGATACAGAAGAGTTGTAGCAAGTCCTGAACCTAAAGCAATCATTGAGATCGATACAATCAGAACTCTTGCTGATGCAGGCCACATCGTTATAGCTGCAGGCGGCGGAGGTATCCCTGTGACAAAGGCAGAGAACAATCACCTCAAAGGTTCACCTGCAGTTATTGACAAGGACCGCGCATCTGAACTTCTTGCGGAAGAGCTTGATGCTGACTTCCTGATCATTCTTACCGCTGTTGAGAATGCGATGATCAACTACCGTAAGCCTGGTGAGAAGAAGCTCGGTGACATCACAACAGAAGAGGCTAAGAGATATATTGCAGAAGGACAGTTCGCTCCGGGTTCAATGCTTCCTAAGGTTGAGGCAGCTGTAAAATTTGCCGAGTCCAAGCCTGGCAGAACAGCTCTCATAACTCTTCTCGAAAAGGCAAGAGACGGCATCAACGGCAAGACCGGAACAAGAATTCACGCATAAGAATACACGACAGGCGGATCATAGGTGTTTTGCATATTAACAGAACGCAGACAGCCTGATGAAACATGAGACAGAGATAACAGAGGGGTAATTGTATGAAAAAGGATCGTGTTTTTGAATTCGCAAAGCGTGCAGCACATGGTATTGCAGGACAATTCGGGAGTAATTGTGAAGTAGTCATACACGATCTCAGAAATGAAGATGTCGGACATTCCATTGTATATATAGAAAACGGACATGTTTCAGGCAGATCGATAGGAGACGGACCTTCACATATAGTACTTGAAGCGCTCGGTGAGAAATCATCACAGATCGAGGACCGTATATCTTATCTGACCAGGACATCAGACGGCAAAGTCCTCAAGTCTACAACGATATTCATCCGCAGTGATTCAGGAGACGTGATCGGACTCATGGGCATCAACTACGATGTAAGTATGCTGATTGCCGCTGAGAATTATCTCAAAGAGTTTACAGATCCGCAGACTGCCGGTTCTGAGCCGGAAGCAATATCAACAAATGTAGCAGATCTTCTCGATGAGCTGATCGAACAGAGTGAGAAAATCATCGGAAAACCGGCAGCTCTTATGAGCAAGGAAGAGAAAGTCCGCGCAATTAAGTTCCTGCAGGACAGCGGCGCTTTTCTCATCACCAAATCCGGACCTAAAGTATGCAAATACTTCGGAATATCTACCTACACTCTGTACAGCTATCTTGACGAGATCAAATCATCTGCCGCAGAAGAATAACAGTAATAAACAATCAGAAATCAAACAAATAACAGACGATCAGCAGGAGGTTATGAAAATGGCACTGGATTATGAAGCAATAAAGAAAGCAGCCCAGAACTACGGCCCTGAGATGAGCAGATTTCTCAGAGATATGATTTCTCATCCAAGCGAGAGCTGCGAAGAGGGTGAAGTCGTAGCATGCATCAAGGCTGAAATGGAAAAGCTGGGATATGACAAAGTAGAAGTTGACGGACTCGGCAACGTAATCGGCTGGATGGGCGACGGAGACAAGATCATCGCCATCGACTCCCACATCGATACAGTAGGTATCGGCAACATAAACAACTGGACCCATGACCCGTATGAAGGCTATGAGACAGATGATATCATCTACGGCCGCGGCGGATCAGACCAGGAAGGCGGAATGGCCAGTGCTGTTTACGGAGCTAAGATCATGAAGGACATGGGCCTGATTCCTGAGGGATACAAGATCATGGTAGTAGGATCTGTACAGGAAGAGGACTGCGACGGAATGTGCTGGCAGTACATAGTAAATAAGTACTTCAACGGACCTGAGGATGCTGCAGGCAAGATCGATTTCGTAATCTCCACAGAGCCGACTGACGGCGGTATTTACAGAGGACACAGAGGCCGTATGGAAATCAGAGTTGATGTCAAGGGCGTTTCCTGCCACGGATCAGCTCCTGAGAGAGGCGACAATGCTATCTACAAGATGGCAGACATCATTGACGAAGTCAGACAGCTCAACAACAACGGTTGTGATGACAGCACATCAATTAACGGACTCGTCAAGATGCTCGACCCTAAGTTCAACCCTGACCACTACGAAGATGCCAGATTCCTCGGCAAGGGAACATGCGCAGTATCCCAGATTTTCTATACATCACCTAGCCGCTGCGCTGTAGCAGACTCCTGCGCTATCTCAATCGACAGACGTATGACAGCAGGCGAGACATGGGACAGCTGCCTTGAAGAAATCAGACAGCTTCCTGCATGCCAGAAGTACGGAGATGATGTCAAAGTATCCATGTATATGTATGACCGTCCATCCTGGACAGGTGAAGTATATGAGACAGAAGCATACTTCCCGACATGGATCAATAAGGAGAGCGCAGCTCATGTTAAGGCTCTCGTAGACGCTCACAAGGCACTTTTCGGAGATAAGAGAATCGGTTCCCCAACTGCAATGCACCTTAGAGACGGAAGATCACTTTGCGACAAGTGGACATTCTCAACCAATGGTGTTTCCATTCAGGGACGTTACGGAATTCCTTGTGTCGGATTCGGACCTGGAGCAGAAAGCCAGGCTCACGCACCTAATGAGATCACATGGAAACAGGATCTTGTAACATGTGCGGCACTCTATGCAGCAGCAATCAATCTCTATCCTGAAGAAGAGAAGACAGATGATGTAATGCAGTTCCGTGCAGGCAAGACAGATAACGACATCAAGTAAGATTCCGACAGCTGCATTTACGGAATACAGTAGTTAACGGACATCAGATGATCCCCGTATTCCTGATGAATACGGGGAGTTTTTTTACCATTTAGCTGAACCATTCCCGCTTTTCTCAGAGTATGTAAATAGGTACACTGATATTCAAAAAGCATCATATAAAGTGCAGTCAAAATGGCCTGATTTGTGGTATGCTCACTCTAGCATTTTTTATTCTGAATATATGAATTAATATTTACAGCGAGAGAGGAAATATTATGAAGAAGATGGAAGATAAAATCCTTGCTGAGGGAAAGATTCTGCCGGGCGGAGTACTCAAAGTCGGCAGCTTTCTGAACCAGCAGATTGATACTGTATTCATGGAAGAAATCGGCAAAGAGATTGCTGAGCTGTTCAAGGATGAAGAAATAACCAAGATCCTGACTATTGAGTCATCAGGTATTCCGATCGCTGTTTCAGCAGGCTTCGCAATGCACAAGCCTGTTGTATATGCCAAGAAGAATAAGAGCTCTAACATCTCAGGCGATGTATACACAGCTCTGGTTCACTCTTTCACCCACGGCAACAACAACAATGTAATCGTAGGCAAAGAATTCATTTCTCCTGATGACAAGATCCTGATCGTCGATGACTTCCTCGCACACGGAAGTGCTCTCAACGGTCTTATCCAGATTGCTGAGCAGGGAGGAGCCAAGGTAGTCGGATGCGTTGCCGCAATCGAGAAAGGCTTCCAGCTCGGAGGAGACCAGCTCAGAGAAAAAGGCTACAGAGTAGAGTCTCTCGCGATCATCGAAGAAATGACTGATACTGAAATTATATTCCGTCATTAATAATTATGCAGATAATGCGGGGCTTTACCTGCATTAGATTACTACACTTACTTATATGGATTATTTAAACGACAAGAAGAATATAGATATAATCGGAGTGCAGATTGACTTCGGAGCTTCGCAGAAAGGCGTAGCGATGGGGCCGCTTGCCATCAGATATGCAGGCCTCAAGCCGGATCTCAGATCTATGGGCTATCATGTACATGACAAGGGTGACATAATTCCGCCCGAAGATGGCATGAGTCTCAGAAACATGATCAGGTTCGAGCAGGTCAACGCTACAAACAAGCAGCTCTTCGACGAAGTTACAGAAACTCTTCAGAACGGACGCTTTCCGCTCGTTCTCGGAGGCGATCACAGTGTAGCTGCCGGCAGTGTTTCGGCTGTTGCAAAACACTACGAAGATCAGGGGGAGATCGGCGTTATCTGGATCGATGCTCATGGCGACTGGAATGATGACAAGTCGACAATCAGCGGCAACATGCACGGAATGCCATATTCAGCAGTATGCGGATGGGGTCCTGACAGCATGGTTAATTTCTGCGATAAACCTCACTTTGTTCCGACTGCACACTGCGTTCAGGTAGCGGGTCATGACTTTGACAAAGCCGAAGCAGCCAGGATGAAAGAGGCAGGCATGAATGTCTTCCCGATGCACGATGTTGATGAGCGGGGAATGACTGAGATCATGAAGGAAGCTATCAGGATTGCAGGAGAGGGTACTGTAGGCATTCACCTCAGCTTTGATGTAGATGCTATTACTCCGGAATATGCTCCGGGAACAGGCACGCCTGTACCTAACGGCATTACAGCAAGAGAAGCATTCCTTGCTGTAGAGATGCTTGCCAGCTCGGGTAAGCTGATCAGCATGGATCTTGTTGAAGTCAATCCTATTCTTGATGAGAGAAACAAGACAGGCAAACTGGCATCCGAACTCATTCAGCTGGCACTGGGCAAACAGATATATTGACAATTAGCTGACACAATTCAAAAAGTACAGAACAGTGCAATCGGACTGAAGAAATAGTATCAGAAGATAATTACAATAATAAAGTTGATGACAACGGCTCTTTGCTGCGTAAAGCGGTGAAGCCGTTGTTTTTCTGCCGATTTGAGATAAAACAGGGTGGCGGTCAGCCCTTGTTTACGATAACCAGATTATCGGATTAACGCACCTGACGCTTTGCCCAACACTATATATTGTGTTCTAAAATTAATAATTCAAAAAATAGCAACAACATATTGACACAAATGGCAGTCGTGCCTACAATATGTAGTGTTCATAGTAAAAGCAGAACGTTGCGGTACTTTTGCCGCATTTCCGCTTAACAGGAAATAATCAAAATAAGAAAAAACAGACAAAGAGGAAGAACAGAATTATGAATACCATCATCAAACGAGACGGAAAAGAAGTAAAATTCGACGAGTCCAAGATCTTCAACGCTATATATGCTGCCAACAAGGCTGTTTCCGGCGAGAAGATGACAAGCATCGATTTTACCTACCTGACCAAGAAGGTTATCGAACAGCTTGATGGAGAGACATGTACCGTAGAACAGGTTCAGGATATCGTAGAGCGCATGCTGATCAAGTATGACTATGAGAAGACTGCCAAGGCATACATTCTCTACCGTGCTGAACATGCCAAGATCAGAGAGGCTGAGTCCGATCTGATGAACATCTACAACGAACTTACTTATTCATATTCCAAGGACGCGGACATCAAGAGAGAGAATGCAAACATCGACGGTGATACTTCGATGGGTACAATGCTCAAGTATGGTTCCGAAGGTGCAAAATATTTCGTAGACAATTATGTTCTTCCTAAAGAGATCGCCAAGGCTCACATCAATGGTGACATTCACATTCACGACAAGGATTTCTACATGCTCACCGAGACATGCTGCCAGATCGATCTTATCAAACTCTTCAAAGACGGCTTCTGCACAGGACACGGATATCTTAGAGAGCCTCAGTCAATCATGAGCTATGCTTCACTCGCATGCATTGCTATTCAGGCTAACCAGAATGAAATGCACGGTGGACAGTCTGTTCCTAACTTTGACTACTCGATGGCTCCGGGAGTCAAGAGAACCTACATCAAAGAGTACTTCTCAGCACTCACTGAAATCATCGCTGCAAAGCTGGATGTTCCTTACGCAAGTGCTAAGGGAATCTGCGAGAAGATCAAGGCAGAGGCACCTGCACCTACAATCAGCAACACAAGAACATTCGGCGACAAGCTCGGTCAGTGGTACGATCAGGCAGACAACACATTCGGTATTGACAAAGATGTCCTGATTCACTGCAATGAGCAGGCAGGCGAGGCTGCATGGGCAAGAACCGACAAGATGACCTATCAGGCAATGGAAGCTCTTATCCACAACCTCAACACAATGAATTCAAGAGCCGGAGCTCAGGTTCCGTTCAGTTCTGTAAACTTCGGAACAGATACAACTCCTGAAGGCCGTATGGTCATCAAGAACTTCCTCCTTGCTACAGAGGCAGGTCTCGGAAACGGCGAAACTCCGATCTTCCCTGTATCCATCTTCAAGGTCAAGGAAGGCGTCAACTTCAACGATGGCGATCCGAACTATGATCTGTTCAAACTTGCTATCAGATGCAGCGCTAAGAGACTGTTCCCGAACTTCAGCTTCCTGGATGCACCTTTCAACAAGAAATTCTACAAGGAAGGCGACTATAATTCAGAAGTAGCATATATGGGATGCCGTACAAGAGTTATGGCTAACAACTACGATCCGACCAAGGCAGTTGTATGCGGCAGAGGAAACCTCAGCTTCACATCAATCAACCTGCCGAGACTCGGAATCGAGGCAAACAGAGACTTCGACGTATTCTACAAGAAGCTTGACGCTATGCTCGAACTCGTATCAAGACAGCTGCTCCACAGATTCAGAATCCAGTGCAGCAAGAAGGGCCGCAACTATCCGTTCCTGATGGGACAGGGCATCTGGATCGACTCAGACAATCTCGGACCGGACGACAGTGTAGCAGACGTTCTCAAACACGGAACACTTTCAATCGGATTCATCGGACTTGCTGAGACAATGAAGGCACTGACCGGAAAGCATCACGGAGAAGATGAAGAAGTAAGAAAGAAAGCCTTCGAAATCATCAAGCACATGAGAGAGTTCTGCGACAGAAAGAGCGTTGAGACCGGCCTCAACTTCACACTTCTCGCAACTCCTGCTGAAGGTCTTTCCGGAAGATTCGTCAAGATCGACAGAGAGAAGTACGGCAAGCTCGAGGGCATTACAGACAGAGCTTACTACACTAACTCATTCCATGTACCTGTATACTATCCGATCGGAGCATTTGAGAAGCTCGACATCGAGGCTCCTTACCACGATCTGACTAATGCAGGTCACATCAGCTATGTTGAACTCGACGGCGATACAGCTAAGAACCCTGAGGCATTTGAGTCTGTAATCAGATACATGCAGAAGGTAGGTGTCGGATACGGTTCAGTCAACCATCCGGTAGACAGAGACCCTGTATGCGGATACACAGGCGTTATCGACGATGTATGCCCAAGATGCGGCAGAAGAGAAGGCGAGCCTGTAACAATAGAGAGACTCAATGAGCTCAGAATGAAGTTCCCTAGCGTACCTGTACCATGCGACTGCAACCACTAGAAAGCAGTATTCGCAAGGAATGCAGACAGCACAGACAATAACAGCTGACCACAACATGATGTGGGACTGATCAAAAAATACAACAACATACACAGAATTCACTTCATATAGAGGTCCGAAAGGTTTATAATAACGAGGTGGAATTAAACGGAGGTAGAGAGATGAACAATAAAGTTGTCAAGAACGTAAACGGACAGGTTGGCGAAGGCGTTGGCTTTGAGAGAATCAGAAGAATCACAGGTTACCTTGTAGGTACACTTGACAGATTCAACAACGGCAAGAGAGCTGAAGTAGAAGACAGAGTTAAACACGGCCTGAGATAGTAATCGGGTATAATTACCGGTGTGGGTAGGCAGTCCTGCCCACACTTTTTTTAGGTAAAGGGAAGACAGCACTATGAGTAACAACGAAATAATCAAAACAGGACAGGTGATCCGGGTGTGCGGAATTGAGCCTGAGTCAATAGTTGACGGGCCCGGATTCAGATATGTGCTTTTCGTTCAGGGATGCCCGCACAGATGCAAAGGATGTCACAATCCTGAGTCTCATGACCCGGATGGCGGCTTTGATATGACAACAGGTGAAATCTTTGCTGAGATAATGGAAAATCCTCATCTCAGGGGTGTAACTTTTTCGGGAGGTGAGCCTTTTGAACAGGTGCCTGCGCTTCTCGAACTGGGACATATGATCAAAGATGCCGGACTGACACTTATGAGCTATTCCGGATACACCCTGGAGGAACTCAGGGCAAGGCACGATTCTCAGACAGATCAGTTGCTTGACATGCTTGATATGCTTGTTGACGGAAGGTATGTGGAGTCACTCCGCAACCTTACACTCATATACAGAGGCTCCGAAAACCAGCGTGTAATCGACATGAACAAGACACGCGAGCAGGGCAAAGTGGTCCTCTATCATTCAGATTTTGATGCAGATATAGTGATATGAAATTAGAACTGGTCGCAACTGCGACATTCGGGCTCGAAGCGGTGGTACGCCGTGAGATAGAAGCCCTCGGATACAAGATAATCAGCACTGAGGACGGCAGAGTCACCTACATGGGCGATGAGAGGGCCATAGTCAGATCGAATCTCTGGCTGAGATCAGCTGACAGAGTCTATGTTCGCATGGGCGAATTCAGCGCTTCAGATTTTGAAGAGCTGTTTCAGCAGACCAAAGCGCTGCCGTGGGAAGACATCATACCGGCAGACGGCAGGTTTCCTGTTGTCGGCACTTCGGTAAAATCAGCGCTTCACAGCGTTCCGGCTTGCCAGAGCATCGTCAACAAAGCCGTAGCTGCAAGACTCGGAGACTTCTACTGCATGGAGAGGCTTCCTGAGATCGGCAGTTTATACAGAATAAGATTTGCGGCTAACAAGGACAGATTCCTGATGCTGATAGACACAAGCGGTGACGGTCTGCACAAGAGAGGATACAGAGTGCAGGATGTTGCAGCCCCGATGAAAGAAACACTTGCAGCTGCACTTGTGCAGCTGAGCTTTTACAGAAAAGACAGGATGCTGGTTGACACCTGCTGCGGCTCCGGCACTATTCCGATCGAAGCAGCGATGATAGCACGCAACATAGCGCCTGGACTCGGCAGAAATTTTGCCTCTGAGAGCTGGGATATCATCTCTGAGGATATCTGGAAGGAGGAGAAGAAATCTGCCTTTGAAACGGCGGATTTTGGCTCTGAACTCAATATTACCGGCCTGGACATAGACAGGCGTGCAGTCAGGGCGGCCAGGGAAAACGCTGAAGAGGCAGGTGTGACGGATGACATAGACTTTGCCTGCGTAGACATGACTACATGGATTCCCGGAGAAGGGATACCTAAGGGCGCCTCGCGGGACGACTACGGTGTTGTCATTTCAAACCTTCCTTATGGAGTCAGAATCGGGGACAGAAAAGCAAATCAGAAGATTTATGAGCATTTCGGCAGACTGATTAAGGAATGCCCTAACTGGTCGTTTTTCCTGATAACATCAGACAAAGAACTCGAAAAGGAAATTGAAAAAATCACCGGCAGAAAAGCTGACCGGAGGCGCAAGCTGTACAACGGAATGATCGAAACGCAGTTTTATCAGTACCACGGAGCCAGACCGCCGAAGAAGTAATGTCACTGCTGCAGGCAGCAATGCCTGTGATAATGATTCTGATACAAGTATGTGCTATAATCATTCACAGGTATAAACACTTTTGTGAAAGATATTTCAGAGGGCGTTTTTATGACTAAGAAAGAATTCTATTATCCGTCAGCAGACGGTATGACCCAGATTCATGCTATAAGATGGGATCCGGAAGACAAGCCTAAGGCGATCGTTCAGATTATTCACGGAATGATCGAGTTTATAGACAGATATGACGACTTCGCTCAGTATCTCGCAGGCTTCGGCTTCCTTGTAACAGGAGAAGACCACCTCGGACACGGAGCATCTGTCGTTTCTGACGATCATCACGGATACTTCGGCAAGAAGGGCAACGAATGGGTCATTGCGGATATACATAAACTCAGAACCATGATGCAGGAAGAGTATCCGGATACTCCGTATCTGATGCTCGGTCACAGCATGGGATCATTCCTTATCCGTCAGTACATCACAGAGAAGGACGCGGAATACGCTAAGGGACTCAAGGGCGTAGTAGTCATGGGTACAGGCTGGACGCCAAATGCTGTTTCCGGAATCGCCAAAAATCTCGCCAGACTGATGGGCACCAGTAAAATCGGCAAGAGGGCAAAGCTTATCGACGGTATGGCATTCGGAAGCTACCTCAAGAAGATCGAGAATCCAAGAACTATTTCCGACTGGCTGACCAAGGACACTGAGATAGTAGACAAGTACAGAGCTAATCCGTGGAACACTTTCTACTTCACACCTAACGGTTACTATCATATGTTCAGCGGAATGCAGAAGGCTCACGATATCAGGCGCATGAAGAAGCTGCCTGCCGGACTGCCGATTCTGTTCGCTTCAGGCGCGGAGGATCCTGTAGGCAACTGGGGCGAGGGCGTCCGCAAGGCATACATGGTATACACTGAGAATACGGACTGCGATGTGGACATCAGACTGTACATCGGAGACAGACATGAGATTCTCAATGAAACAGACAGACAGGAAGTCTACGAAGATATGAGAGCATTCTTCGAACACTGTCTCGAGAAATAACACCCCCTGATGATTCACCATGCCGGGAGGCACTGAAGATATGACATATTCAGTAAACTTAATAATCAGAATAGTGATTGCCGCAGTGCTGGCCGTTATCTTCGGAAACGGCAGTGTTGTGGCATTCAATAATATTCAGCCAAAATGGTTCGAGGATTATGATGAAAACGATCCGGCGAAGGAGATTACGGGAACTCCGCGCAGGATTCTGCCGCCACGCCTTGTCGAAGCTGACAATGCCGGCAGACAGAGACTGCAGAGTACACCGTGGAAATATGCCTTCACCGGATATTTTGCTATCTGCGGTATATATCTTTCAGTCAGAGGAGGCAGCGCAGCGTTCGAGTTCGCTGTCCTCTGTGTGCTTTTTATACTCCTGGAGATGGCAATATCCGACCAGCTGTACGGAGTTGTTCCCGATCAGTTCAGCATCGCGCTTGCGGTTTCTTCGATAGCTTTCGTCAGCTATCATGAAAACTGGTGGGAACCACTCGCGGGTGCCGGCCTCGGGCTTGCCGTATCCCTTGCCATATACGGCATAGGATACCTGCTGTTTCGCACCGGCTCACTCGGAGGAGCAGATATTAAATTCTTTACCTGCTTCGGCCTTATAGCGGGAAGGCAGGGAATAGTGATAATATACATTCTGACAACTCTGCTCTTTGCAGTGCAGTCAGTGATAAGAATTGCGTCAGGAAAAGGATCTGTAAAGGACAGTGTTCCTATGCTGCCTGCGGCATGCGCTGCTGCAACAGTATATTTTCTCTTCCTGTGGAACATCGGTGATTTTATATTTCATCTGTAGAATAACTATATGGGCAAAAACGTACTGATTAAAATAGAATACGACGGCACAAATTTCTCAGGCTGGCAGAAGCAGCCTCACGCCAGGACTGTTCAGGGCGAAATCGAATATGTCCTGAAATACATCGCTATGGAAGATGTGCCGATCCACGGAACCAGCCGCACAGACGCAGGCGTGCATGCTCTGGGCCAGTGTGCGAGCTTTGAGTGGAATTCGAATATGCCGGTGGAGAAGCTTCCCGAAGTAATGAACAGAAGATTCGGCGCAGGCGGAACAGGGCGCTCAGGAGCACCGGGCGACATCAGGATCCTGTCCGCTGATGTGATGGATGATGACTTCCATGCCAGATATTCATGCAAAGGCAAGACCTACAGATATATCATCGACAAAACCGGCGATATTTTCAGGCGGAATCACGCTTTCATGTATCCTGAAGCAGACAGCCTGGACATAAGCGAGATGAGAAAAGCCGCTGCTCATATAGTCGGCACGCATGATTTCAAGTGCTTTGAGACAGCTGGCGGAACACCTCGGGAGACGACAGTCAGGACAGTATCCGCGCTTGATATTACAGAGGACAGCAAATCGGTCATAATCGAGATCACCGGAGACGGATTCCTCTATAATATGGTCAGGATAATAGTAGGCACACTCGTTGAGGTCGGAACCGGAAAACGTAACGCAGACGATCTGCCGCGAATAATAGATAGCCGCAGCAGAGGAAATGCCGGCTTTACCGCACCGCCGCAGGGACTGTATCTCCAAGAAATCTATTTCAATGAATGACAGTAATATCCACTAAGGAGAATCATTTTGTACAAGGTAAGTATCGACAGATTTGAGGGACCTTTTGATCTGCTCGTATACCTCCTGGAGAACGCCAGGATGGACATTTACGATATCAGGGTCTCTGAGATAACAGAACAATACATCAGCTATCTCAAGGAAATGGAGAATCTGAACATCGAGGTGGACACAGAGTTCATCGTGCTTGCTGCTGTTCTGATCAGACTCAAGTCGCACATGCTGCTGCCGAGAGTCACCGAGAACGGCGAGATAATGATCGAAGAGGATCCGAGAGAAGAGCTCAAAGGAAGGCTGCTTGAGTACGTCCGCACCAAGAAACTTGCGGAGATGCTCGCCGAGAGGGAAGAATACTTCATGGCTGTTCATGAGAAGCCCGCTGAGGATATGTCTGAATACACCGATAATCCTGACGAACTTCTGTATGTATCCGACGAGCAGATGGTCAATGCTTTTATTCTGTTCCTGACAAGGAAGAAAAAGGTCGAAGAAGTATCGGCAAGATACCAGAAGGTAAGGCGCCGCAAAGAGACCATCGAAGCCAGGATCGATTATATGACTGACAGGCTCGAGAAGAAGTTCCGCGAAGGAAAAGGCAGAGTGCTGTTTACAGAACTTCTCCCTGAAGAAGCAGACAGATTTGACATCACACTTTCATTCATGTCGCTTCTGTCTATGATCAAGAATCAGGGATACGACGCAGAGCAGAAAGAAAACTTCGGTGAAATCACTATCAGGAGAAAACTGGAGACTGAGACCGGAAAGGAGCAGGCGGATGTATAGCAGAAAAACAATGAAATCAGCACTTGAGACGATGATGTTCATGTGGGGTGAGCCTCTCGAAGTCAAGGACGCTGCTGCAGTTCTTGATGAAGAGAAAAGTGTCGTCAGAGAGCTTTTCAAAGAACTTCAGAACGAATATGAGCAGGAAGGCCGCGGCATCAGAATCCGTGAGGCTGACGACGCTTTCGGATTTGTTACGCATATAGAGAACGACATCTTCGTTAAGAAGCTTTGCACACCGGTCAGAGTCAAAAGACTTTCTCAGGCTGCACTTGAAGTTCTTGCGATTATTGCATACAGGCAGCCGGTCACAAGATCGGAGATCGACTCAATAAGGGGAATCAAAAGCGAGAGAGTAATCGACGGACTGATTGACAAAGGTCTTGTTGAGGTAAGCGGCAGGTCAGAAGGAATCGGAAGACCTCTTATCTATGTGACAACAAGAGAGTTCCTCAAGAAATTCGGATTTACATCACTTAAGGATCTGCCTGAGGTGCCTGAATACGAAGACCTGAGGAGAAGCCCTGAAGAGGAAGCAGCTTACGGGCAGATGATGATCGATTTCGGAGAAGACAGCGAGGATAAGGAAAATACAGATGAGAATTAATCAGTATATAGCTTCGGCAGGTATCACAAGCAGGAGAAAAGCCGATGAAATGATAGAAGCAGGCAGAGTAAGAATCAACGGAGCGGTTCTTCTTAATCCGGGTTATCACGTTCAGGAAGGCGACATTGTGGAAGTTGACGGAACCAGGATAGAACCTGAGCAGAAGAAGGTGTATTACCTTCTAAACAAGCCTGCAGGTTATGTGACATCAACATCAGACAAGGAGGGCAGACCTGTTGTAACTGAGCTGGTTCCTGACAGCATAAGGGTTTTCCCTGTAGGCAGACTGGACTACAACACAACCGGCCTTCTGATTCTGACCAACGACGGAGAGCTGTCCAACAAGCTTATGCATCCATCCCACGGCTTTGACAAGAAATACCTGGTAAGAGCCAACGGTATCGTTACTCTTGCAGAGGCAAAGCGCCTGGAGAACGGTGTGGATATCGGCGGATTTGTGACATCTCCTGCAGAGGTGCACCTGATCAGGCATGACCGCAATTCAACAATAGCAGAAATAACCATACATGAGGGTAAAAACCGCCAGGTCCGCCGCATGTTCAAGGCAATCGGCCACCCTGTTCTTGAGCTGAGCAGGATAGGACTCGGCAATCTGACGATAGGCAGACTGTCTCAGGGACAGTGCCGCAAACTGAGCCCTGCAGAGGTGGACTATCTCAAAAGAGTATAGCTGCGCACTATATCAAACAGGAGAAATGCAATGGGATTCAGTCTGGTCGAAGGAAGACTATCCGATAAATACAATCATTTCGAGGAATATGAATTTGATTCCTGTCAGGCTACGGATACAAGACTGATGGGCGTTGTTGCTATGAAAGTTTCCTGGAGGGGCAAAGAGAATCCCCGCGCAAGATACTATCAGGTGATCCATCTTGACTATTCAGAATACGGCATAGATGAGTATCTGGAATTTGAATGCATACCGGGAACAGATTCATACAAAGAGAACAAAGATGACATGAACTACTACTGGCGGCATTTCAACAATGTTATGGGTGGCCACATTGTAAGCATCTCTGCAAATGCCATGCTGAGGCTTATAGATATGGCTATGATGCTGGCAGGAGATGATATAGACCGGGAGTACGACAACGATGAGAACAGAGAGTTCAGAGCCCACGCTTCGTTGAGACTTGAACTCATGAAAGAAGTCCTCACCGCTGAAGGGTCATCTGCTGGTAAGATTTCACCGTCTGATGCAATGAGAACGGTTTCTCTGAAGAAGCTTGCTACATGTGAGACTATCAACTACTTCATCATGAGAGTCGTTGACGGAGATTTTGACTGCGCATCACTTCTGACTTCTCTTGACAGGGCAGAACTCAGAGACTGTGAGCTGACCGATCCCGGAATCCAGACACTTATCAGAAGCTCAATCAAAAAAAGCGACAGAAAAACAGACCCGCCTGCTGACGGACAGTCCTTTCCGTACAGATGCAGGATCACAACACTCGCCCGCGACGGATATTACCATGCGACATTTGTTGTTTACCTCAGCGGGGACTACAGATCCCGCGATTCGGTCGTTACACAGCTTGAAATGGGTTCAATGATCAAACTGTCAGATTATGAATCCGCGATTCAGGTTGCCAGACGAGAATACATAACAATATTTGAATGTCCTGACAGCATACTGGATGGATTTGACGGAAGGCACATAGCGCCGCTGGCGTCGTCTGATCCGTCTGTCGTTCCTAACGGATGGCTTTATACTATTTTCAACAAAGACAATTCGCACGTTAATAAATCCGAATACAGACTGGGCGATGATGTCTACGGATATGCTCTTCTGACTATTGGCGGTGAGTTTGTGCTGATGAGTAATGAGATGAACAGAATCAGCATGCTTGACAATGCGACCGTAATGTCATACTACTCGCCATACCTTAAACTCACCGGCAGATATATGATTGACACACCGGTTTTCCACACTTTATGTCATTCACCCGGAGCATATTTCGAGGATCTGATCGAGCCAAAAAGTGATGAATAACGCACAAATAAGCTGTCATAAAAACAGTCAAAAAAACAAAATGTTTACACAAAAAAATTATTCGGTAGATTTTGTTCGTTTTTTGGCGGCAATTTATCAACACGACGCAAAGCGCTGAAAAAAGCCACTATGCGGGGTTTATCCACACAGTTTTGAAAAATCGTATACATTTTTATCCACACAGGCATGTGGAAAACTACAAACGCTAAAACGTTGAAATTTCAACGTTGAGACAGTTTCTTTCAACATGTCAACAGGATTTATCCACAGATTTTTGAAGATTGGATTTATGATTTTTGTTCGATTTTGTGAAACGCTTCAAAAATCCGTGAAACACTCAGAAAGAGGTTGCAATGTCAATGGAAAGAATTTACAGAACAAATCAGTATGCCAGGGAATGTGAAACTGTTGTCACTGAAGTACAAGAAAAAAACGGTCAGATGATCATTTCGTGCGAAGCTTCGGTCTTCTATCCGGAAGGCGGAGGACAGCCGAGTGATACAGGTACTGTAACTCTCGGAAGCAGCGTGTTTAAGGTCATTTCGGCTCATGACCAGAGCCTCGAAGGGCCGGTGTGGCACTACACGGATGCACCTGCAGGAACCTTTAAACCGGGCGATAAAGTCACACTGACAATTGACTGGGACAAGAGGTTTGTCAACATGCAGAGACACCTCGGAGAGCACATGCTGAGCGGAACTTTTCATTCACTCTGCGGCGGAGTCAACAAGGGCTTCCACATGGGAGAGGATTATATCACCATTGACATCGATCTGGGCGGCAGAATGCTCACGGAGGAGGAACTTGACGCAGCACAGGATATGGTCAACAGAGCTGTGTGGGCTGACCTGCCTGTTACAGTAACCTGGTTTGACGATTATGAGTCATCACTGGTACTGCCTGTAAGGAAACAGGTCCCTCACGAAGGCAGAGTTTCGGTTGTTACTGTCGGTGATCTCAGTGATCCTTACGACTGCATCGCATGCTGCGGCACACATCCTTCAACCAGCGGACAGGTCGGACTGGTCGCTTTGTACAAATGTGAACCTAACAAGGGAATGAACAGAGTCTTCTTCGACTGCGGACGCAAAGCGATGGAAAGACTGGCAGGAGACTTCAGAATTCTGTCAGATGTGGCCAGACGCTATTCATGCAGCCCGGCAGATCTTGAGTCAAGACTAGATGCCGAAGCAGCAAATATAAGCAGCCTCAAGGGCAGGATATCCGCTTTTGCCTCATATGTTACAGAGAGAGAAAAAGCATCGATACTTGCGGAGATTTCTGAAGATGAGTCCCCGGCATACGTATACTCATCGGACCTTCTCAGCACTGACGAACTACTCAAACTTGGCTTTGCAGTAATGAACGAGACCAGCGGAAAACTCCTCATATTTATGCAGCCCGAAAGCAGAACATGTCTGCTCTTCTCATCCGGAGAAGCAAAGTGCGGAAAACTCGTCAAAGAGAATGCGAAGGCTTTCGGAGGCCGCGGAGGCGGCAGAGACGATAACGCCAGAGCGGTATTTACAGAATTAAAAGACATGAAGGCCTTTGCGGCAGCGGTGTCAGAAATGGTACAATAACGGGGACAGGAGGTTACGCATATGCTTGAACATAAAGTAATTATTACGATAGACAGAGAATTCGGAAGCGGCGGACATGAGGTAGGAAGACGTCTCGCAGAGAAGCTGGGCGTTCCTTTCTTCGATGAGGAGATTATCGCCCGCGCTGCAGCTTCCACCGGATACCATGAGGAATATGTCAAGGCCAACGACGAGAAAGCTCCTGATTATACTATTTCATCGCTTTTCACAGGAATCGACACATTCCAGCCTTCACCGTTCTCCAAGATCCAGGAAGAGGAATTCAGGATCATCAGAGAAATCGCGCAGGAAGGCAGCTGTGTAATCGTAGGCCGTGCAGCTGACTATATCCTCAGCGAGGAAGAGCACGTCAGCATATTCATCTTTGCGCCGATTGAAGACAGAGTCAGAAGAAATCTTGAAGTTGCCAAGACAAGGTTCCCTGATGAGAATGCAGATGAATATACCATGGAGAAGAAAGTAAAGCAGATCGATAAGCAGCGCCGCAGATACTATGAGTTCTACACGGACAACAAATGGGGCGGACGTGACGTATATGATCTGCTCATCAATACCAGCCGTGCCGGAGTCGAGGGTGCTGTAGATATCATCGAAGCGTATATCAGAGCCGGCAAAGGCAAAGACCTGCTCTCAGATGTACCTTTCCTGCCTGAAAAATAGCAGCATAATCTGAAAAAACACAGTCTTCACACTGAAAAATCACAGACTCGCATTTTTGCAACATTAAATGCGGGTCTTTTGATTTTTTTGATTGACAAGTGGTTAAGACTGACTATAATAAGTATCAGCCTTATTAAGAGCGAGGGAGGGAATGGGCCCTATGATCTCGCGGCAACCTCACCAGAAGGTGAAGGTGCCAATTCCCACGGAGAGGCAGCCATCTCTCCGGCAGATGAGGTAAAGGTATCTCTCTGCGCGCGGGCAGAGGGATTTTTTTATGGCTGAGACAGGAGACAGATACAATAATGAGAAGACTTTTTACATCAGAATCTGTAACAGAGGGGCATCCTGACAAAGTATGTGATCAGGTTTCGGACGCTATTCTGGATGCAATTCTTGCCCAGGATCCAAATGCTCACGTTGCATGTGAGTGCGCAACCAAGACAGGATTCCTGATGGTTTTCGGAGAAGCCTCCGGAAATTTCGATGTAGACTATGAGGCCATTGCAAGAAAGACTATCTGCGAGATAGGTTACGATTCAGACGATGTCTGCTTTAACGGCAATACATGCGACATTATCGTGCACATGGAAGAGCAGTCAGCAGATATTGCTATGGGAGTAAACGAATCATATGAGACCAAGGAAGGCCGCGAGAAGGGCGAGTACGCTCTGATAGGAGCTGGTGATCAGGGCATGATGTTCGGATATGCCTGCAGAGAAACTTCAGAGCTGATGCCGATGTCAGTTCAGCTGGCTCATGAGCTGGCCAAGAGACTGGCCGCAGTCAGAAAAGACGGAACACTGCCTTACCTCGGACCGGACGGCAAGACACAGGTTACCGTTGAATATGAAGATGGTGAGATCACAAGAATAGATACTGTTGTCGTTTCCACACAGCACAGCGCTGATGTCAGCCTTGATCAGGTAAGAAACGACATGATCGATTATGTAATCAAGCCTGTTATCCCTGAAGATCTCCTGGACGGCGAGACTAAATTCTATGTCAACCCGACAGGAAGATTCGTAATCGGCGGACCTATGGGCGACTCAGGCCTGACAGGCCGCAAGATCATCGTAGACACATACGGCGGTCATTCATCACACGGCGGCGGAGCTTTCTCCGGCAAAGACCCTACTAAGGTCGACAGATCAGCTGCATACATGGCAAGATATATTGCCAAGAACATCGTAGCTGCCGGAATCGCCGATGAGTGTGAGATCCAGCTCGCATATGCGATAGGTGTTGCAGAGCCGGTATCAGTAAGAGTAAACACTTTCGGCACAAGTCTGTTCAGTGATGAAAAGATTGCTGTAATTGTTCGCGAGAACTTCGATATGAGACCTGCCGCAATCATCAGAAAGCTTGAACTCAACAAACCTCAGTACAGATATCTTGCTGCATATGGTCATATGGGCAGGACAGACCTCGACGTCAGATGGGAGAAGACCGACATGGCAGACGTTCTCAGACGTGCCGTCGGAGGCGTCAGCGAGAAATAACGGGTATTATTTATGTCACACTTTGAGAAAGTTTCGTACAGACAGTGGAAGAGAGACTGCGGAATCAAAGGGGTTTCCAACAAGGAACTGAGAGAATGGTATGATGCGGTAAAGCTGCCGAAACAGGCAACTGCGGGTTCGGCAGGATGCGATTTCTACATGCCTTTCAATCTTAACTTTGAAGCCGGGAGCAGATTCAGAATCGCTACGGGAATTCGCTGGGTTACAGACAATGACGCGGCAGACCGCAGCAGAGTCCTGCTTATAATGCCAAGGAGCGGCCTCGGATTCAAATACGGAATCAGACTGACCAACACTGTTGGTGTGATTGATGCGGATTACTGTGACTCAGACAACGAAGGCCACATTATCATCAGTCTGGATAATCCGTCGAATGAAACAGTTCCGCTGCCTGAAGGCAAGGCTTTTGCCCAAGGCATAATCGTCACCTATGAGATACCTTCCGGTGCGGAATCGGATGAATCCAGATCCGGAGGATTCGGAAGTACAGATGAGAGAAAATAAAAGAGACTACGCTGATGTTGTAATAATAGGCGGTGGTGCCAGCGGACTTGCGGCAGCTATTGAACTCAAGATGCTCTCGCCGTCTGTCAGCATTGTGATTCTCGAGAAGAACAGCGAGCCGGGACGGAAGATAAGAGCGACCGGAAGCGGCAGGTGCAATATTACCAACCGGGACGCGGACGGTTATCACGAGATAATGGAGTTCTTTACCCGTATCGGGCTGGTTACCAGGACCTATGACAACGGGCTTGTGTATCCTTATTCGGAATCTGCGGCTGACGCAGCTGATCTGCTTGTGAGCAGGGCTGAGGAGCTTGGTGTCAGGATTATTACTGATGCTGAGGCAGAAACCGTTTTGGCTGCTGCGGCTGATACAGACTCAGCGGGATCCGGCAGCAGAGGGACAGTGTTTGAGACGGGATATTCCGTCAGATCAGCAGGCCGTGTTCAGCACTGCGTTATAACGTCTGACTATCTGATCCTTGCCTGCGGAGGCAAGGCAGGTCCGATGTTCGGCACAACGGGCGACGGATACAGATTTGCGAGATCTGCCGGACACAGCATCGTGACACCTGTCCCGGTTCTGACTCCGGTTGAATGCGCAGAGTGGGGTGAAGGACACAGACCTGCAGGAACCGGCCTGGCGGGAACCAGGACACGCGGCACAGTTTCTCTGTACAAATGCGATAATACCGCAGACAGCTTCGAACAGGAAGTATTCAAAGAGACCGGTGAAATCCAGTTCACGAAATCCGGACTTTCCGGAATCTGTGTGTTCAACATGACACGACACATGAGATACAACAGAGCCGCCGGTGAGAGTATTCATAATTTTGTAATTATGACAGATCTCTTCCCGGATGGTAATATCGAAGAGTATCTCATGGACCGCCGCAGAAATGCTTTCCCGGGAGAGAAGGCAAGAGACATACTCAGAAGCGTGCTGAAGGAGAACATATCAGCATACGTCATCGAACAGGCAGGAAGAACTGCTCATAATGAACATCTCGGTGACAAGGCGTCTACAGACCTAACAGATGCGGAAATTTCAGCAATCGGGGAATCGGTTCACAGACTGGCATTCCATCCGGAGAGCCTCAGAGGCTGGAAGGAGGCACAGGCGACATCAGGCGGTGTCAGCCTTGATGAGATAGACCCTGAGACATGTGAGTCACTCATCGTGCCGGGAATGTACATTACCGGAGAACTTGCCGACAGAGATTTCATGTGCGGTGGATTCAATCTGAGCAACGCATGGATGACAGGCATGCAGTCTGCCCGGGCGATCGCTGCGAAGACTTCTGATTAAACCCGCAATAATCGCTGAATAACCTTAAGAAATCGCTCCGGTACTGTGCCGGGGCTTTTCATTTGCAAAAGAATTCAGATATAATAGCGACATGAGATACAGGATAAATGAAGTAAAAACTGAAATAGATGTTCCGATGGACAATCTGCCGGTTATCATTGCCCGCAAAGCAGGCATAAGTCCTGCTGATATTTCCTGGTGGGAAGTCAGGCGCAAGTCCGTCGATTCAAGGAAAAAACCGCATATACAGTACGTATATACAGTTGATTTTATTACTGACAGACACCTTAATACCGGTGAAGACAAAGGCGGAAAATCCCGCAGAGGAAAGAAGCCAAAGCCTGTCCCGGGCCTTTCTGCAGTTGATGAAGCCCGTGAACAGGTAATACCGCCTCAGCCGGGCGTCCTGAGTATGAGCGGCAGACCGGTAGTTGTAGGAATGGGTCCGTGCGGACTGTTCGCAGGACTTGAACTGGCCAGACTGGGATACAGGCCACTGATAATCGAGCGCGGACCTGCAATGCATGAGAGAGTTGCTGCGGTCAATAAATTCAGAAAGGATCATGTACTCGATCCTGAAGCCAACATGCTGTTCGGCGAAGGAGGCGCGGGGACTTTTTCAGACGGAAAGATCGGAACCGGAATCAAGGACAGTCTGATAAGGCAGGTGCTTGCGGAGTTCAGAGACGCTGGCGCGGGTGAATCCATAATGTATCTGGCAAAGCCGCACATCGGCACGGATGTGCTGCAGACAGTCATAGTCAGAATGCGCCGCAGGATCGAAGAGCTGGGCGGTGAAGTGAGATTCAACACAAAGCTTGACAGCCTTATAGTTGAGGACGGCAGGCTTACAGGAATCCGTGTATCATCGGATACAGAAGAAGGACAGCCAGAATCCGTAATGGCAGCAGGCAGTACTGTCAGGACTGATGCTCTTATTCTTGCGGTAGGACACAGTGCGAGAGATACTTTCTCGATGATCAGATCATCAGGGCTTGAGATGCAGCAGAAGCCATTCTCCATCGGTGTCAGAATGGAGCATCCGCAGCACGTGATAGATGCTGCTCAGTACGGACCTGAAAATGAAGAACACTTTGCCGGTGACGCGGTTTCTGCAGAGGAAAATCCGGGAATGCTGCCGCCGGCTGATTACAAGATAAATTACAAGGCATCAAACGGACGCGGAGTTTACTCATTCTGCATGTGTCCCGGAGGAGAAGTAGTTGTCTGCACTACATCAGAAGGCGAGCTGTGTGTCAACGGAATGAGCAACCGCCACAGAAACAGCGGAACAGCAAACAGTGGAATACTGTGCGATGTCAGAACTGAAGATTTCGGATCTGATGATGTGCTGGCAGGGGTCAGATTCCAGGAGAAATACGAGAGGCTCGCATTTGAAAACGGAGGCGGAGACTTCACAGCGCCATCCTGCAGCATGGAGGATTTCCTGAGTGGAACCGGCAGCAGGGCACAGAGCGTGATCAGATCGCTTCCTGACTTTGCGTCGGAAGCCCTTCGCGAAGCAGTACCTTATTTTGGCAGCAGAATCAAGGGATATGATGCTCCGGACGCTGTTGTAACCGCAGTAGAAACGAGGAGTTCATCACCTGTCAGAATCGTCAGAAATGAGAACGGAGAAAGCAATATCCGCGGAATTTACCCTGCGGGAGAAGGCGCGGGTTATGCAGGCGGAATAACATCCGCTGCATGTGACGGTATAAGGGCTGCTTGGCATATCGTTGAGAAGTTCGCCCGTCCGGAGTAAAATACAGGTAATTCACAGAGTCACAAGAAAGGAAGAGCCATGGCAACAGTAGATGAATTGATCAGACAGTATGAAACAGACCCGGAACTCAGAAAAGAAGTAGACGGTATTCTCGCAGACGGTAAAATCACAATGTCAGAATTTCTGACTTTCGCAGGAAATCACGATGTCAATGTATCACTAGCAGATCTGCCTAAGTACATTGCAGAAGCAAAAAAGCTCGGACTGATCAAATAGATTAAACAGCAAAAAACCGGGATATGTTCTGACACTTGTCAGCGATCCCGGTTTTGTTATGTCATTAATTTAGGTTACAGTCCCATTGATTCTCTGATTCCGTAAAGACCGACAGGCTGTGATGCCATCCATCTGCAGGCATTCACAGCGCCTTTGGCGCATCCCTTCCAGTTCAGGCAGTGGTGAGTGATCTCGAGTCTCTCGCCTTCGCCGAAGAAGAACACAGTGTGGCTTGACGGAGTGTCGCCGCCGCGTATCGCGTGGAATGTGACTTTGCCTTCTTCACGTGGATGTCTTCCCTGAGGACGGCCGTATACAGCATCGCTGACAAGGTCGATTCCTACAGCCTCGCCCATGCTTTCAATGAGTTCTCTGGCTGTTCCGCTCGGCGCGTCGAGCTTCTTGTTGTCATGCATGTCCACAATCTCAATGTCTGTCTCAGAATAGAGTTCTCTGGCGGCATCCATGAGGAGTTTTCTCATGACGTTGACCATTCTGTCTGTGTTGGCTGCGATCATGATAGGAATTTCAGAAGCGGCAGCTTCGAGCTTTGCCCTCTGATCTGCGTTGAATCCGGTTGTGCCGACGACCAGAGCCTTCTTGTGCCTGATGCATGCGTCGAGCACCTCCATTCCAAGTTCTACAGTAGAAAAATCGCATACTACGTCAGCCTGATCGATAACAGATTCGAGGTCATCGACAACAGGCGCTCCGACTGCTGAGCCGGTCATTGCAACTTCCCCGATATCTTTGCCGATGTAGTCTCTGCCCTTAGGACCGATGCCTGCAACAATTTCGACATCATCTCTTCCGGCGGCATCTGCTACGATAAGGCTTGCCATTTTGCCCCTAGGGGCTGTAATGATCAGTTTCATTTTTGAACTCCTTCCGGCATTATACGTGAGCTACATTAAAATCAAGGGTGATTGTCTCAATCGCAGGCTCGAATTTTCTCAGGGTGACACCTGCTGCGTTGAGCATCATCTTGGATGCCTTGGTGGCAGGTGTGTCCGCATACTTATCTGAAAGGTAAACAACCTCACTGACACCGGCCTGTATTATAGCTTTGGCGCATTCATTGCAAGGGAAAAGCGCTACGTACAGCTTGGAGCCGCGGAGCGATTTGCCGGAAGCGTTGAGTATTGCGTTGAGTTCAGCGTGAACAACAAACGGATACTTGGTTATCTCGCCCTCACGGTTCCATGGGAACTCATCATCTGAGCATCCCTGAGGGAAACCATTGTAACCGGTTGTGAGTATTACATTGTTGGAATCAACGATACATGCGCCAACCTGAGTGTTAGGATCCTTGCTGCGTCTTGCTGCAAGCAGGGCAACACCCATGAAATATTCATCCCATGATATATAGTCAGTTCTTTTCATCTGAGCACCCATCTTTCTGTCTGGTGGAGCAGTGCGTTCAATGCGATTTTACAACTCACAAGGCTGTCGTTGCAAGCCCTGTATTCCTTGTATTTTGTGGCGCTTTGTTGTATAATTCATTGTCTATGGCTTAATCGGAACCCGGGCCGGTTAAACAGCACCAGTTTTGTCCCGGTGAGAGAAATAATGAGAACTATAATCAACACATACAGATCAGAAACAGCAAATAATAAACGCAGACGGCGTATAGGCATTGTGACTGCATTGCTTCTGGCAGCAGTCATGCTTTTTACCATGGCAGTTTATGTGCATGCAGACGGCGGAGGCTCGGATAACAATCTAAGACAGGACCATGGTCTGCAGGGAGGCGCATACGAGGTAACAGATTATGAACTCAATGCGGTCGTTTCCAAAGAGCACACTTATGACGTCGAAGAGAAAATAACAGTTAACATTCCAAACAGCCTGCATCAGATAGAATTCGCGATCCCTACCGGAACATTCCGGATGAGAGGACTTGTAGTTGAGGGTGTGGCTTTCACTTCAAACATCTCACAGTCAGGAAGTTCGGTAATTATTGTAGACCAGCAGGCACTCAGCCAGGGAGAACATACATATACTATCAAATACAAGATACTTGAATTTGCAGACAGAAACACTTCAAGAGACATTTTCTATTTCAATGTCCTTCTGCCTGAGTGGAAACAGCCGATTGCGAATTTCTCCGCAACGGTTTCGTTCCCTGAAGACTTCCCTGTAGGAGATGTTCAGTACTATGCAGGCCAGTTCGGAGTTCAGGATACTGAGAACCGCCTCACATATGAGGCAGACGAGGACGCCGGAACTGTTACAGTGACCGGCAGGCTGATCCCTGAGAACTTCGGAATAACGCTCAAAGAAGAGCTGCCGGACGGTTACTGGTTCGGAGCGCTTGATGGTGTATGGGCAGTTTTCGCAATGATTCTCGTGATGGGTGCCGCAGTTCTGGTGATGCTGGTCATGTGGATCATCGGCGGCAGAGACCCGAGAATCAAACGTGTACCTCAGACCCGTCCGATTGAAGGCGTATCACCGGTCGAACTCGGATACGTATTCAACAACAGATTCGATGGACGTGATCTGGTGAGAATGATCATATATTTTGCAATCAAAGGCTACCTTAGAATCAGCGAGTACGAGCCTAAGAGATACAGGCTTTACAGACTTAATGACCCTGATGGCGAAGAGAAGCTGCTGAGAAACGCATACGGCATACTTTTTGAGGATGTCTACAAGGGAAGATCCCTTGACATGGATGACATCGGAGGCAGGCTTCTGAGAATAGAAAACACCATCCGTGATGATGTTGCTGCCGGATTCTCATCTAAGGACAATCAGTCTTTCACACCTCTTTCAAGGGCATTCAGAACCGTAAGCACAGTGCTCATCGGAGTTGCTGCAGCAGCAGCCAATGCGCTTAAATACAGCTATCAGTATGTCAGCATCAATTTCGTGGAATCCATACTGATCGGGCTTGTGATCGCAATACTGACAGCGCTTCTGTGCGCGGCAGTTGACCGCAGAGATTCGACATCAGGAGACACGGGCAGGACATCGGTTGCAGTAATATCAGCGATACTGGCAGGTGTAATAATATACTTCGGATTCGGGCTTATTTCAGCAACAGGCCACATTCTTGCGGGAGTGATCTCCGCAATTCTATGCGGAGCTGCAGTATTCCTGACGGTAATAATGAGAGCGAGAGGCAAGGGCAACTCGGTACTCATTATGAGACTCAGGCAGCTCAGAAGATTCATCTCGCATCCTACACCTAAGGAAGTGCTCGAAAATTACCTTGCCGATCCGGGCTATTACTACGACATGATGATATATGCTCTGACTTTCGGAGCAGAGGAATCATGGGCTATATCCTTCCTTACACTGGATGTGCCTGAACCGGATTGGTACACTGACGACATAGAAGGACATGCTTTCTCGAACCTGAGAGAGAAACCGACAACCGTAGATTACGCAAGAGATATAAGATCCTTCGTACGTATTGTGGAAGGTGCTTACGAAGACATGCTGCGCCGCAGACACAGGCGGTAATACATGTTCAGACAAATATAATACAGGACCAGAGGAAAGACAGGAAAACAATGGCAGATAATCAGAAGATAATCAACATAGCAGTTATTGCACACGTAGACGCAGGAAAATCCACACTTGTGGACGCACTCCTTGCTCAGTCTCATGTATTCCGTGACAATGAGCAGGTAGTTGACTGCGTAATGGACTCAGATGCCATCGAAAGAGAGAGAGGCATCACCATCTACTCCAAGAACTGCTCCATCATGTACAAAGACTACAAGATCAACATTGTAGACACACCGGGACACGCAGACTTCAGCTCTGAGGTAGAGCGTATCATGAAGACTGTAGATACCGTTATCCTTCTTGTTGACTCGAGCGAGGGCCCAATGCCGCAGACAAGATTCGTTCTCAACAAGTCACTGCAGCAGGGAATCAATCCTATACTCTTCATCAACAAGATCGACAAGAAAGACGCAAGAATCGATGAGGTAGTAGACGAGACATACGAGTTGTTCATGGATCTCGAAGCCAACGACGATCAGCTCGATTTCCCGATTCTGTACGGAATCGCACGTCAGGGAATCGCAGTAAATGATCCGTCCGAAGCTGCCGGCATCATGATCGGTGACGGTCAGACCAAGATCAAAAAGTCACCTAAGGGATACGGCGGACTCAATATTGAGCCTCTGCTGGAGTGCATCGTAAATCACTGCGATCCATATCCTGCAAGAGACGAGGAGCCTCTCCAGATGCAGGTTTCAACACTTGCATATGATGACTATATCGGAAGACTCGGTATCGGAAGAATCACAAGGGGAACCCTCAAAGAAGCCCAGATAGTTGCAGTCACCAAGGAAGACGGCAGCATCAGCAAGAACAAAATCAATCAGGTATTCGTATACAGAGGCCTGAGCAGAGTTCCTGTCAGCGAGGCAAGGAGCGGCGACATCGTAGTTGTATCAGGTATTTCGGATATTTCAATCGGAGAGACAATCTGCGATCCTGACCACCCTGAATCACTCGGAACCATACACATCGAAGAGCCTACGCTTTCCATGAATTTCATGGTCAACTCCTCACCGTTTGCGGGCAAAGCCGGAAAATACGTTACATCAAGACACATCAAGGAGAGACTTGAAAAGGAACTCGAAGTAAACGTAGGACTTCTCGTTGAGCCGACAGATACTACAGACTCATTCAAAGTATCCGGAAGAGGAGAACTGCACCTTTCAATCCTTATTGAGAACATGAGAAGAGAAGGATACGAACTGGCAGTTTCCAAGCCTGAGGTCGTTGTCAAGAGAGGACCGAACGGGGAAAAACTCGAGCCTGTCGAAGAAGTGGTAGTCAGCGTTCCGGACGAGTACACAGGTCCTGTAATTTCCAAGCTCAATCTCAGAAAGGGTCTGATGAAACAGATGTATTCAGAGGGCAACGGTTATTCAAGGATTATTTACACAGCTCCTACAAGAGGACTGATGGGATACAGGACAGAGTTCATCAATGATACTCACGGTGAAGGAACCATGGTCAGAAGATTCGAGGGCTTTGAGCCTTGGAAGGGCGATATTCCTGACAGAATCAACGGAGTTGCCGTCGCACAGGAAGAAGGCCACTGCACAGCATATGCTATCTTCACTATCCAGGAGAGAGTCCAGATGTTCGTAAAGCCTCAGGATCACGTCTATGAAGGCCAGATCGTAGGTATGAACGCGAGATCAGACGACATGGTAGTAAATCCTTGCAGAGCCAAGAAGGCAACCAACATGAGAGCTGCCGGCAGCGATGACACGATCAAGCTGACACCGCCAAGAGTTTTCTCACTTGAGGAGGCGCTTGAGTTTATAGCAGATGATGAGCTTGTTGAAGTAACACCGGCAGATATCAGGCTTCGCAAGAAACTCCTTACTGAGCTTGAACGCCGTAAATTCAACAACAGAAACAGATAGAATATGTCAGAACAGCGCTGCATAATTTGCAGCGCTCAATACTAATATCGGAGGGGTATATGCCGGAGATTAAGAAATTCAGAAAAGTGCTGATTGCAAACCGCGGAGAAATCGCAATCAGAGTAATTCGTGCATGCAGAGAACTTGGTATACGGACTGTCGCAATCTATTCCGCAGAGGATAAGAATGCTCTTTTCAGAACCAAAGCGCACGAGACATACGAAATAGGCAAGGGCAAGAGCCCTATTGACGCTTATCTGGACATTGATGAGATTATCCGTATGGCCAAGAGCAAGGGCTGCGATGCCATTCATCCGGGATACGGATTCCTCTCTGAAAACCCTGAATTTGCCAGAGCTTGTGAAGAGGCCGGTATTGCTTTCATCGGGCCTACCCATGAGATGATGGAGAGACTCGGCGATAAGATTCAGTCGAAGAAGGTCGCTGATGAAGTCGGTGTTCCATGCATTCCGGGTGTTGAAGCGGCCATCAGCAATGATAGTGATGCTTTCGAATTTGCCAAAGTGGCAGGTTATCCGATAATGCTCAAGGCTGCAGCAGGCGGCGGCGGCAGAGGCATGAGAATCGTCCGCAGGGAAGAGGATCTGCTGCCTCAGTTCCACAGTGCTCAGAACGAAGCTGTCAAAGCGTTTGGCAACGGAGACATCTTCATCGAGAAGTACATCGAAGAGCCGAAACATATAGAAGTCCAGGTTCTCGGCGACAAGTACGGAAACGTCGTTCACCTGTATGAGAGAGACTGCTCTGTACAGAGAAGACATCAGAAAGTCGTAGAATTTACACCTGCTCTGTGCATTACTGAGGAGCAGAGACAGGCAATATGCGAAGATGCTCTAAAGATTGCGCGCGCTGTTAACTACCGCAGTGCAGGAACTGTGGAATTCCTTGTAGATAAGGAAGGGCATCACTACTTTATCGAAATGAATACAAGAATTCAGGTCGAGCACACTGTGAGCGAACTGATCACCGGAATAGACTTAGTTCAGGCTATGATCCGTGTTGCTGAAGGCTACAGCCTTGACTCTGAAGAGATCGACATCAAGAGCCAGGATGACATTCACGCAAACGGCTACGCGATCCAGTGCCGTGTAACGACCGAAGATCCAACCAATAACTTTGCACCTGACACAGGTACGATCACAGAATACCGTTCGGGTTCAGGCAACGGAATCAGACTCGACGGAGGCAACGGTTTTACAGGGTCAGTAATCACTCCTTACTATGACTCACTGCTTGTTAAAATCTGCTCACACGACAGGACCTTCAACGGTGCCTGCAACAAGGCAGTCAGAGCACTCAAGGAGATGAAGGTGACCGGAGTCAAGACTAATATCGGCTTCCTCCTCAACCTTATCAATCATCCTACATTCCGCTCCGGCGAATGCAACACAGGATTTATTGAGCAGAACCCTGAGCTTCTGAACATCAGATCCGTAGCAGACAGGGAGGCTCAGGTCCTTGATTTCCTCGGCGACATGGTAGTCAACGGCCGTAAGGACAAAGCCGGCACATTCAACGTACCGGTAGTTCCTGAAGTAAGAAGACCGGCTATTGTAGGACTCAGAGGAACTAAACAGATTTTCGAGGAAAAAGGCGCCAAAGGCGTGTCAGACTGGGTACTCTCTCAGAATAAAGTGTTGCTGACAGACACGTCACTCAGAGACGCTCAGCAGTCGCTGATTGCAACAAGAGTCAGAACAAGAGACATGGAGAGGATTGCTCCTGCCATGGCTTACTACGGCAAGGACATGTTCTCATACGAGATGTGGGGCGGAGCTACATTCGATGTAGCGATGAGATTCCTCGGAGAAGACCCGTGGGAGAGACTCGAGGTGCTCAGGAAAAACATTCCGAATGTCCTCTTCCAGATGCTCATAAGAGGAGCCAATGCCGTTGGATACAAGAACTATCCGGATAATACTATCCGCAAGTTCGTGCAGGAAGCATTCAAGGGCGGAATCGATGTTTTCCGTATATTCGACTCTCTGAACTGGGTTCGCGGAATCGAAGTCGCAATGGATGAAGTCCTGAATGTCGGAGGCATAGCAGAGCCTGCGATGTGCTACACAGGCGATATTCTCGATGAGAGCCGTGATAAATACACACTTGACTACTATGTCAGAATGGCCAAAACTCTTGAGAAACAGGGCGCTCATATCATCGGAATCAAAGATATGTCCGGCCTTCTCAAACCGGTTGCCGCTTACAGACTTATCAAGGCACTGAAGAACGAAGTTGCAGTACCTGTTCATCTGCATACACACGATACATCCGGCAACGGAGTAGCGACTCTGATGCTGGCTGCAGAGGCAGGAGTTGACATCGTCGACGCTGCTTTCAACAGCATGTCAGGACTGACATCCCAGCCTGCACTGAATTCATTTGTAGCCGCACTTGAAAACAGTGAACGCGACACGCTTATGGATTCAAGAGGTCTCCAGCTGATTTCAGACTACTGGAGCGATGTAAGACCTGTCTACGGAGACTTCGAATCAGACCTCAAAGCAACTACTGCTGAGATCTACCGTCTCGAGATTCCGGGCGGACAGTATTCAAATCTGAAGCCTCAGGTTGAGAGCTTCGGTATCGGATACAAGTTCGACGAAGTCAAGAATATGTACGTCAAAGTTAACAAGATGCTTGGCGACATTATCAAAGTAACACCATCCTCCAAAATGGTAGGAGACCTGGCTATATTCATGGTTCAGAACGACCTGACTCCTGAGAATATAGTAGAAAGAGGAGCAGACTTCGACTTCCCTGACAGCGTTGTCACATACTTCGAGGGCATGATGGGTCAGCCTGAATTCGGCTTCCCTGAAGACCTCCAGAAGGTCGTTCTCAAAGACAAGAAGCCAATAACAGTCAGACCGGGAGAACTGCTTCCACCGGATGACTTTGACGAATTCAAACGCCACCTCACTGAAGACCTTGAACTTGAAGGAACTGATCAGGAGCTCGTTTCATACTCGATGTACAGCAAGGTGTTTGACGAGTACATCAAAAAGCTCCGCGAAGTCGGAAACTTCCGCAACATGGGAAGTGACGTTTTCTTCCACGGCATAGCCCTCGGACAGACAGTCGAAGTAGAACTCAAGCCGGGCAAGACAATGGTCATCACTCTTGAAGACATCGGAGCGACAGATGAGGCCGGAAACCGTGATCTGACATTCACAGTTGACGGATACAGAAGAGTCATAAGCATCAAGGATAAGCAGGCTCTGACTAAGTCGGTCGCAGGATCGCAGATCCAGTTCGCTAATCAGGATGATGACAAAGAAATCGGCGCCAACATCCCTGGTACCGTAATCAAAGTACTGGTGTCAGAAGGGGATGAGGTAAAGCCGGGACAGCCTGTTGCTATTCTTGAAGCCATGAAGATGGAAACCAACGTAATCGCCACAGGAAGCGGTATAATCGCCAAAATCTACGTCAAGGAAGGCGAGAGTGTAAAATCAGGTCAGCTCATAGCGAGACTTGATGACATTCAGTAAATATAAAGCGTGCAGATATACAGCCTTTGGGGTATAATGATTAAGGCTGTTTGGGACTGGCAATACAGATAATCTAATCCATTACGGAAAATATAATATTGTGCAGGAAGGAGACTATCCCCTATGAAGAGAATTCTTGTAATTAACCCTGGCGCTACCTCGACAAAAATCTGCGTATTTGAGGATGAGAATGAGGTAATGCGTGTAGGTATCGACCATGACGCATCTGAAATCGCTAAGTATCCGCGTACAGTACTTCAGGCTCCGTTCAGAAAAGAAGCAATCCTGAATACTATCACCGAAAAGGGATACAAGCTGGAAGACTTTGATGCAATCTGCGGCAGAGGAGGACTCTTCAAGCACATTCCTTCAGGAACATACAAAGTAAACGATGCTGTTATCCGCGATATCGAGAATCCTCCGTACGGTGAGCATGCTGCTAATCTCGGAGCATACATTGCCAAGGATCTCGCTGATTCTGTAGGAATCCCGGCATTCTTCGTAGATCCTGTCTGCGTTGACGAATTTGAGCCTCTGGCAAGATATTCAGGCCTTAACTATCCTGGATTTGAAAGACAGTCCTTCTTCCATGCTCTCAATCACAAGTCCGTTGCGCGCAAAGCAGCAAAGCAGCTTGGCAGACCTTATGAAGAACTCAACCTTATCGTATGCCACCTCGGCGGCGGTGTATCTGTAGCTGCACACAAGAAAGGCAGAGTTGTTGATGTTAACAACGTCAAGGACGACGGCGCTATGGGAATGGACAGAGGCGGATCACTTCCTGCTAATGCACTTGTCAACCTCTGCTTCAAAGAGGGCATGACCAAGGCTGATGTCAAGAGAATCATCGGACAGGAAGCCGGAATCTATTCATACACAGGCACCAAGGACTTCAGAGATGTTGAAAATGCTGCCTTTGATGACGGCGATGAGAAAATGCTGATGGCATTCAAGGCAATTGCTTATCAGCTTGCCAAGGACGTAGGCCAGATGTCTGCTGTACTCAGATTTAATGTCGACGCAATCGTATACACCGGCGGAATGGCATACTCTGACAGATTCTGCGATGAGATCAGCTCTTATGTCGGCAAGATAGCACCGATTCTCAGACTCCCTGGCGAGGAAGAAATGAGATCCCTTGCTGAAGGCGCTCTCAGAGCTCTTGAGTCAGGACATTACGAAATTTACGAATAATCATAATCATTACAGAACAGAACGGTTTTGCACATACAATAAAAGAGGCTTATAGGACAAAACGTGTTGGTAAAAACCGCTACAACAGTTGAAATTTCAACCGTTGTAGCGGTTATATCTTTTTTGAAAGAA